>JBDTTE010000008.1:0-33866 GCA_039930785.1 Betaproteobacteria bacterium
TTCGTGAGCGTGGCGTCCTCTCGTGAAGCAAGAGTTACAGCATTCGAGGTAAAGCCTACCGACGCGCAACGCCCTGCTCCATGTTCGCCGGCGTGCCTGGCGCCCCGATGCGGCACATCTCACCTGTTTGGAGGCTAACAGCTAGTGGCACAACGCTTGCAGAAAGCACGCCAAGCAATGAACAACGAGCAACGGTCTCTGCATTTCGCAAATGCCGTAAGCAAAACAACGAATCATCATCGTTCCTGCAGGGGGCGGAACGAACCGAGGAGCAACTTGATCATGCAACAACGCAAATTGATTCTGGCCCTGGCTGGCGCAGTCGCGCTGGGCACATCAGCGGTCGCCAGCGCGCAAATGAACGATTCCGGACTGCCGACGCTATGGGGATGGGACGATTCCTCGACCCCGGCCACGCGGCCGCAATCGTGGATTCCGTACACCTCGTATGGCTACGTCGGCGTCGGGGCGGGTTGGTCGAAATTGGATTTGGGTTCCTGCGCGCCGGGCCTGTATTGCGATGACACCGATACCGGCTTCAAGATTTTCACGGGAGGCATGTTCTCGCGCGTGTTCGGTGTGGAGGCAGGCTACGTGAATCTCGGCAAGGGCGCCGCGAATGGCGGCGACATCAAAGCGCAGGGCCTGAACGTCAGCCTCGTCGGCAATCTGCCGATCGGCGATGCGCTCAATGTCTACGGAAAGGTCGGCGGCCTCTGGGGTTTCACCAAAACTGAAACCGCGATTGCAGGCGGACCGTCCGGCCACGAACAGGGATTCAACGTCAGCTACGGCGCCGGCGTACGTTTCGACCTGAACCGCAACTGGGCAGTCCAAGGCGACTGGGACCACTATCGCTTTGACTACGTCAGTGGCAACGACGACGCTCAACTATATTCATTGAACCTCGTCTACAAATTCTGACATCGAAACAGGGGCCCGCGGATGACGGCAAACCGCGGGCGTTTGACCGTTGCATTCACCAACGCAAGGAGAGCCAAAATGGGACTGGACCAAAGTGGAACGCCGGTATTTTGCGTAGCCCCGGGGAAATCCGGGCAGTGGGACGTCAAGGAACTGGGTTTCGAGAAAGCACTCGCGTCCTTCGAGGAGCAGGAAGACGCGATCGAATACGCCCAGGATCTGGCCGATACCAAGGACGGATCGATCGTTAAGATATACGACCAGGAGGGTGAGGAGATCAGTGCTGATTGAACGCCGGTAAACGGTGATCGGTAAACGGTGAACGGTGTAAAGCTTCAAACAAAAGGGCCGCGCAAGCGGCCCTTTGTATTGGGGAATCGGGGTTACCGTTCACCGACTACCGTTTACCGTTTACCGATATTCAACCCTTTACCCGATTCCGGTACTCGCCAGTGCGGGTGTCGATTTCGATCTTGTCGCCGGTCTCGCAGAACAGCGGCACGTGGACCACGAAGCCGGTCTCCAGGGTCGCGGGCTTCAGGACCTTGCCGGAGGTATCGCCACGCACGGCAGGTTCCGTTGTGATTTCGCGCACGACGGAGTTCGGCAGAATCACCGAGATTGGCCGGCCGTCGTAGAACACGATTTCGCAGGGCAAGCCGTCGGCGAGGTAGCTCAGGGCGTCGCCCATGTTTTCCTTGTCGACTTCAAACTGGTTGAACTCGCCGTCCATGAACACATACGACGGATCGGAAAAGTACGAATAGGTGACTTCCTTGCGCTCGAGCACGATGTTCTCGAGTTTTTCGTCCGCCTTGTAGACGAGCTCCGTGCCGCTGCCCGTCAACAGGTTCTTCAGCTTCATTCGCATCACGGCGGCGTTGCGCCCGCCCTTGTTGTATTCGGCGCGCTGAACGACCATCGGATCCTTGCCGACCATGATCACGTTGCCGGCGCGTACATCCTGAGCCAATATCATTGTGCTTCCTGAAGAAGTAGAAAAAGTTGGGCGAAAAGGCGCGGCATTATACCCGGTCCCCGCAGAATCGCGCCAAGTTTCCGGCCAGGTCACCCGGCCCGTTCAGCCGCGCCGGCCAGGTGCGCGCAATCCCGTCGATCCGGTCCGCCTGGCGCAGGCACGATTTCCAGGCAGCACCCAGGTCCACCTGCGGCGCGAGCCCGTTCCATCCCATCCATAAATCGGTCAGCCCAACGAGGTTTTTGCTTTCCAGGTAGCGGGCGAGGAAGGTTTGCACCTTGATTCCGTGATTCTGCTCCTGCTGCGGATAGGCCTGCCAGACGAACGGCCGTGCGGCCCATTGTGCACGCACGAAAGAATCCTCGCCTCGCACGAAATTCCAGTCGCAAGCCCACAGCATGCGATCGTAATCGCCTTGATCGAGGAAAGGCGCGATACACCCGCGTAGCGCGCCCTGGCGCGCTACGCGAGTCAATCCGGCGGCGACGAGCGCCTGCGCGGCCGGCGTGTCGGCGAACGCGACCGCGGTAACGGGCCGCGACGAGCCTCGCCACGCATCGAACAGTGCAGCCAGCGGAGCCTGCGGATAGCAGAACAAGGAAACCACCAGTTCGCTCCCCTGCCTCGGCGGCACGAGGTTCCGCGCCAGGAACGCCGACTGCGCAGCGGCGTCCGACCGAAACGCGTCTCGCCGGACTTCGAGATCGCGCTCCTTCAAAACGCCGCCGGTGCGCCCAGAAAAACCGGGAAAGAAAAAATACTTGGTGAGCGGCGGCTGCGGCGACGGCAGCGCGTGGCAGCGATCGACCCATTGCTCCGCGCTCAGGTATTCGAGGTTGATCCAGACCGGCGCGCGCGCGCGAACCTTCATCGCCTGTATGTACGCAGCCGGCAATTCGCAACCGAAAGTCTCGACGACGACATCGGCCGGCTCGACAGCAGCGGGAAAATCAGTCGCCCAGCGGCGCACTTCGATCGCACCGAGCCCTTGCGTATCAAGTGCGGGATCGATCGCCGGGGCGAGCCGGCGAAAACTGACGAGGTCGTCCACCCAAAGCCGGACCTGCGCGCCATGTTCCACAGCAAGTTGGCGCGCCAGCCGCCAGCACACGCCAATGTCGCCGAGGTTGTCGACGACCGCGCAGAAGAGATCGAAGCGCATGCGCGAGGCGCATGCGCCAGGCTCGGGGCGCGAGGCGCTAGGCACGAGGGGCAAAGCAAAATCGGCGCATCGAAAAGTCCACTTCGGCTCACACAAATAATCGGGCTGTTCCTCGTGCCTGGCGCCTCGTGCCTCGTGCCTAGCGCCCGGCGCTTCGCGCCTAGGCCATCCCGCCGTTGATCGAGATGATCTGGCCGGTGATGTAGGCCGCCTGGTCGGAAGCCAGAAAAGCGACGAGCGCGGCGACCTCGGCCGGCGTGCCGGCGCGCTTCATCGGTACGATGGACTCGATGGTTTCGCGCGGAAACGCATCCTTGAGAACGGGCGATTCGATGACGCCGGGCGCGACGGCGTTGACCGTGATGCCGCGAGAAGCCAGTTCCAGCGCGAGCGACTTCGTCGCGCCGTGCAAACCGGCCTTGGCGGCGGCATAGTTGGTCTGGCCGCGGTTGCCCATTACGGCCGCGACGGACGACACATTGATGATCCGCCCCCAGCGGGTACGAATCATCGGCAACAACAAGGGATGCGTGACGTTGTAAAAACCATTCAACGAGACATCAATCACCTGATCCCACTGGCTGCCGCGCATGCCTGCCATCGGCGCGTCGTCGTATGTTCCGGCGTTGTTGATGAGGATCTGCACCGGCTCTGCCTCGTTCAGGCCCGACAGCACGGACGCTGCCTGTTCGCGGTCCGTGACGTCGAAAGCAATGGCCTCGGCCTGCGCACCGGCGGCCCGCAGGTCCGCGACGAGTTCCTGCGCTTCGGGCAGGCGGCTGTTCGCATGCACGATAACGCGCACGCCCTGTTGCGCGAGCGCCCGACAGACGGCCGCGCCTATTGCCCCGCTGCCACCCGTGACCAACGCCGTTCTCACTGCTGTCTCCTTGAATTTCGCCGGCCGGATGCCGCGACGCCGATGCCATGCTTAATGCAAGCGCCCTGGCCCGTTCCCGGCCTCGTTCGCCAGATTGCCGCGACTGACATCCTCGACGTACCGCGCCTGAAAGGGAAATGATCGCATGCAATCGGGCCCGGCGGCTTGCCAGTTCGAACGGGCGGAAGGTAAATCCGGCCGAATCTGCAAAAGCAGGCGAACCTGGAAGGCCTGGGCCAGTCATAAGCAGCGTGCGCGCGTTTCCGGCGCGGCTCATAGTAGAATCCGGCCATGTCGCGAGACGCCAGAGTTGACGATGACTGAACAAAAAACCGTTTCCCATTGCGACGTATTCGTGCTGGGCGGAGGCCCGGCCGGTTCCACCATCTCGGCGCTTCTTGCCGAACGCGGGTGGAACGTCGTCCTTGCCGAGAAAGAACAGCATCCGCGATTCCATATTGGTGAATCGCTGTTGCCGTTGAACATGCCGCTGCTGCAGAAACTCGGCGTTTACGACGAGGTAGAGCGAATCGGCATGCCGAAGTACGGTGCCGAATTCAATTCGCCCTGGCACGCCGGGCCCCCGGTCACCTTCGATTTCAGCAAGGCATGGGACAAGACCTACCCGACGGCGTTTGAGGTGCGGCGCTCGGAATTCGATGAAATCCTGTTTCGCAATGCGCGGAACAAAGGCGCTACGACAATAGAGCAGTGCCGCGTCACCGGCACCGAATTTCCAAAGGGCGACGACGTCGTCGTCGAAACACAACTCGCCGACGGCAGCCGGCAAACCTGGCGTTCTCGCTTTGTCGTCGACGCATCAGGCCGCGACACCTTTCTAGCCAACCGCTTCGGCATCAAGAGGCGCAATCGCTATCACAACAGCGCCGCGATGTACGGCCACTTCACGGGCGCGCAGCGGTTACCCGGTAACTCGGCTGGCAACATCAGCATATTCTGGTTCGACCACGGCTGGTTATGGTTCATTCCGCTTGCCGACGGCACGACCAGCGTCGGCGCCGTGTGCTGGCCCTACTACATGAAATCCAGGAAGAAGGATCCGACCGGATTTTTCATGGACACCATCGCAATGTCGCCGAAACTGCAGGAGCGGCTGTGCGATGCGAAGCTCACGCACGAAGTCACTGCGACGGGCAATTTTTCCTACCGCGCGCAGCGCATGCATGGGGAGCGGTACATCATGATCGGCGACGCCTATGCGTTCATCGATCCAGTGTTCTCCTCCGGCGTCATGCTGGCCATGAACAGCGCGTTCGAAGGTGCCGACGTGGTGGACGCGAGCCTGCGCGATCCGCAAGCCGCGCCCGCGCTGCTGCGCAGGTTTGATCGCAGCGTGCGTTCGGGCATCGACAGTTTTTCCTGGTTCATCTATCGCATGACGAATCCGACCATTCGCGACATGTTCATGGGCCCGGCGAACGTACTGCGCATGCAGGAAGCGGTACTGTCATTGCTGGCCGGCGACCTGTTTCGCGGAACGCCCATCCGCTGGAGCTTGCGCGCGTTCAAGAGCGTCTACTACTTCCTGAACCTGTTGCATCCTGCGCGCACGCTGGCGGCGTGGCGTCGTCGCAAGTGGATCTTGCGCGAGCGCCTCGCAGAAACGCAAGGGACGTGATGCAGGAAACCGCAATCCGCGCGGGCCTGCGATACGTGGGCGCCGCAGACCTCGACAGCGTGCTCGCGGAAGACCGTGGCCGCGTGCTGGGCGTGGTCGGATTCGGCGCACCCCTGCGCGATCGGCCCGACATCGTGTCCACATGGGTCGACATGCCGGTGGTCGGTGCCGAGCGCGTCTACGAAGTCTGGACGAGCGCCGCGCCCGTGCAGGTGGAGACGAATGGCAGCATACGCAGTGCCCGCAATGCGCAGATCCTGTTCGGTCGCGTGGAAATTGCGGACGCGCCCGACACCAATTACGACGGGCTGATATTCGACGAGTACTGCCGCATCTTCGATCACCTCGATGCGCTGGGCTATTCCAAGCTGCAACGCATCTGGCACTACCTTCCCGACATCCATCTCGACGAAGGCTCGCTCGAACGCTACAAGCGCTTTTCGCTCGGCCGTCACGAAGCGTTCATCGCCAAGGGACGCGCGATCAGCACGGACGCACCGGCCGCGAGCGCGGTGGGTAAACGACCCGGCAACACCGTTATCTGTTTTCTCGCCGCACCCCGCGCCGGCATCCCGGTCGAGAATCCGCGCCAGGTCAGCGCCTATTCCTATCCGGCGCAATACGGTCCGCGCGGGCCAACCTTTTCGCGCGCACTGTTTTCGACCTGGGACGGGCTGGCGCAGCTGTATGTTTCTGGTACCGCCGCGATACTTGGCCACCAGAGCCAGCACCCCGGCGATGCGGATGCGCAGGCCGCCGAAACCATCCTGAACCTGCGCTCGGTCATCTCACGCGCGCAGGAGCAAAGGCTCGTCGAAGCGCGCCATGCGGCCGACATGCAGATCAAGGTCTACCTGCGCGAGCCGCAGCTTCGCGCAGTTGCGGAATCACGCCTGCGCGAGGCGTTTGGACCCGCGCCTTCCATCATCTACCTGCAGGCGGACATCTGCCGGCGCGAGTTGCTACTGGAAATCGAAGCAGTCTGTGTAACCGGGGCGCGGGCAGCGTGAACACCCTGCCCGGCAGACGGACACGCCTCGGGTCAGCAGCCGTGCTCGCGCTCGCCATTGCGTCAACGGCCGTGCACGGCGCGGAACTGCCGCTGTGGGAAGCGGGCGCGGGAGTCGCGGTGCTGGACTTCCCGGACTATCGCGGCGCGAACGAACGGCACACATTGGTGCTACCGATTCCCTACTTCGTGTATCGCGGCGATTTTCTTAAAGCCGACCGGGAAAGCATACGCGGCCAGTTCTACAAGGATGATCGCTTCGACCTTCACGTGAGCATCAACGGCACGATCCCCGTCGACAGCGGCGACAATTCCGCGCGCAGCGGCATGCCGGACCTGGATCCGACCCTGGAAATCGGCCCGAACCTCACGGTTAATCTGCTGCGCACCGACACGGCGCGGCTGAACCTGCGTTTTCCGCTGCGCGCCGTCATCGCCACCGACCTGTCGCACGTGCGCGACGAGGGCTGGTTGTTCCAGCCCCAGGTCAATGTGGATTTCTACGATGTGTATCCCGGCCCGGGTTGGAATCTGGGTTTCGCCGCCGGCCCGATCTACGGCAGCCGCCGCTATCACAACTATTTTTACGGCGTTGCGCCGCAATTCGCCACCGCCACAAGACCGGCCTACGAAGCGCCCGCCGGTTACGCCGGAATGCAGGCCATCGCGGCGATCAGCAAACGCTACCAGTCGTTCTGGGTGGGCGCATTCGTGCGCGGTGATACATTGGCGGGCGCGGTATTCGATGCCAGCCCGCTGGTTAAACAAAAGGAAAATTATTCGGTGGGTATCGCGATGGCGTGGGTGTTTTCGCGTTCATCCAAAACGGTGATCACCAATGAGTAGCAAGACATTCCCGACCGGCACGGGCCCGCATTACATCGTGCTCATTCCGAGTTACAACGCGGGACCGAAGGCACTGGAGACCGTGCGCGCGGTGCGCGCCTCTGGCGAACCCGTCTGTGTGGTGGTGGACGGCAGCACGGACGGCACCGCCGAGCAGCTGATGGACCTGACACGAACCGACGACGGACTGCGCGTGCTCGTGCTGGCCAACAACCAGGGCAAGGGTGCGGCAATCCTGCACGGGTTGCGCGACGCAGTGGCGCGCGGCTACACACACGTTCTGACCATGGATTCAGATGGCCAGCACCCGGCCGCGATGATTCCCGAATTCATCGCAGCGTCCAAACGGCGCCCCCGGGCCCTGATACTCGGCAAGCCCGTGTTTGACCACACCGCGCCGCGCGAGCGTGTCTTCGGCCGGCGCCTGTGCAACTGGTGGGTCAACCTCGAAACGCTATATGCCGGCATTGGCGATTCGCTATTCGGCATGCGCGTCTATCCGGCCAGGGCGCTGCTCGATGTCATGCTGGCCCACCGTTCGATGCGCCGCTTCGACTTCGACGCCGAATCCGCGATCAGGCTGGTCTGGCGCGGGATGCAACCCGTCAATCTGGATACGCCCGTGCGCTATTTCACGAGGCAGGAAGGCGGTGTCTCGCATTTCCACTACGTACGGGACAATATCCTGCTTGTGAGCATGCTCGTGCGATTGCTCGCCGGATTCCTGTTCCGGTTGCCATTGCTGATGGCGCGGCGTTTCGGGGCGCGTGCGGTTCAGAGCTGAATGGCCGCCGCACGGGAAATTTGTAGAATTTGTAGTCGCCCGGTCGAACCCAAAGCGGGTGCGACGGTCACTAACAGAGGAAAATTGACTGGAATAGCGCCATGAATGCACAAGAACTCGAAATTGCCCGATTGATGGTGACCTCCCTCAATCTGGATCTGGCAGCGACAGACATCGATCCGGAAGCCCCACTGTATAAGGACGGGCTGGGCCTCGATTCGATCGACATACTGGAAGTGGCGCTCGCCGTGTCCAAGAACTACGGTTTCCAGCTGCGTTCCGACGACGGTGAAAATATCAAGATATTCACCTCCCTGCGCAGCCTCTCCGACCACATCCAGCTCAACCGGACCAAGTAAGTTACCGGCAGTCCAGAATGCATTCTTCGATAGAATCGCATTCCATGGGACATCAGGCCAGCCTCCTCGCGTAACCCCCACCATGCCCATCGTTTCCCGGCTGAGCGGCCAGGACAGGCGGGCCGCTCTCTACCCCGCAGAGCTTCTGGACCATTTCGATGATTCCTTCATTTCTTCTTTCGACCGCTATGTCGAATTCGTCACATGCCTTGCACTGCAGGTCCTGCACTCCACCGGCCTGCAGGCGGCCTGCCTGCATCATTCCAGCGTCGACGAAGCGATAGCGCGCGCCGGCCTGTCGCCGCAGATTGCGCGTGTTCCCGCCGTATGGATTTTCAACATCCTTACGCAAGTCGGCTTGATGGAACGCGCCGCCGATTCGAACGGTAACTTCACTTATTGCTCCAGGAACACCCCTGCCCGGTTCGACGCGGCCGCCCTGGTCGATGCCCAGGACCGCGAAGATCCACGCTGGTTGCCGTCCTATGAAATAGCGTCGATCGCGGCCGCCCACTACCCCGCGGTGCTGCGCGGGGAAAAATCCGGCGAAGAGGCGCTGTTTGGCACGGAGGGCATCGTTCCGTGGGTGAAATATTTCTCGGGCAACAATCCGCTTTATGCGATCAGCAATACCGTGGGTGCTTTCGCCGCGGTACAGGCCATGCCAAAGGGCCCCGTCAAAATCCTCGAAATCGGCGGTGGCCTGGGAAGCGGCGCCATGGCATTGCTTGACCGACTGGCGGCCACCGGCCGCGCGGCCGATCTCTCGTCCTATTGCCTCACCGAGATTTCGCCGCTATTCCTCAAACGCGCGCAGCGCAATCTCGCGCAACGGCATGCGGCCTTTCCAATTTCCTATGCTGCGCTCGACATCGACAAACCGTTTTCACCCGACGTCGCGCCGCCTGCGGGGCAGTCGCTGGTCTACGGCGTGAATGTGCTGCACGTCGCCAACGACCTCGGTTCGACCCTGTCGCAAATCCGCAACGCGTTGCGTGAGGACGGCATGCTGGTCATGGCCGAATGCGTACGCCCCTTTGCGGGCCGACCCTTGCACATGGAGCTGGTCTTCAACCTGCTGACCTCCTTTCGGGATGCCACCCTGCACGCCGACTGGCGGCCCAACGCCGGCTTTCTCACGCCGGAGCAATGGACATCCGCACTGCAAACCGCGAAATTCACGGACATCAGGATTTATCCCGATATCGCGGGCATCCGCGATGACTACCCGGATTTCGTCATTGCGGCCATAGTCGCCCGACGCCAGTGAATCCGGTTGTCGAAGTACCGGATGGAGGCGCGTGGTTCGCCGGCCATTTTCCTGGACGTCCGATACTGCCGGGCGTCGCACAATTCGCGCTGGCACTCGAAGCGCTGGCGCGCAGCGGGCGCACGACAGCAGTTCGCGGAATCGCGCACGCTCGGTTGCGCCAGCTGGTGTCACCGGGCGAGCGCCTCGAACTTTTTTCGCGCGACGCACCGGAGAATCGCCTGCGCATCGAGCTGAAGCGCGACACCGTGGTCGTCTCAAGCGCTGAATTCATCCTGGGCACGCCGGTGATCGAGGATGCCTTCGCCATTGCGCAACCGGACGATGCGATCAGGGAGAAATTCCCCGCGTTGGACGACTTGATGCCGCATCGCCCGCCGATGCGCTTTCTCGCGGCAATTTCGCACGCCTCGGAACGTAGCCTGCATGGCATCGCGCGAATCTCAGGGGCGAGCGCGATGGCCGCGAACGGATTGGCCTCGCCGCTCGCCGCCGTCGAAGCCGGCGCGCAGGCCGCCGCCGCCTGGGAAGCCTTGCGCCGCTGGCGCGACGGCGGAGAAGCCACGCCGCGAATGGGTTATCTGGTGGCGTTGCGCAATGTGGATTTTTTTACCGCAGCCGTTCCAGCAGAGCGCGATTTGTCGGTGGCGATCGAACTGGAAAGCGCCACCCCGCCACTCACGCACTATCGCATCGACGTCCGGCTGGATGGCGCGCCGCTGGTGCGCGGGACGATCGCGACCTATCTGACCGGCGAAAGCGCTTAACGCTTTTTTAGTGCTTAACTCTCACCGCAGCGGACGCTGAGGACAACCAAGGGAGAGGAATGTCGCCAGGCAAATATGCTCGGGAGAGCTGACCGCACCTGCGCTCTTATTTTTCCTCCGTTTTTCCTCTGCGTCCTCCGCGTCCTCTGCGGTGAGAGCTGGCACCAGGCAGTAATCATTGCGCCGCAACCTTGCGCGCCTGCGTATCGAGGATGACAGCAAACACCAAGCTCAGGAAAGCGCCGATCGCGACTGTCGACCCGATCGCACCCAGCACCGGCGTGGTGGCGAAACCGAGCACGCCGAATCCGGCGACCGTGGCCAGATTGCAAAACAGCACGGAGGTCGCCGTGCGCTGCGGGTCAATGCTAGCGGTGTTGCCGCGCTCGAAAAACAGCGTGTAGTTCGATCCCACCCCGACGACCAGCAGGAGCGCGACGAGGTGAAAAATATTCAGGCGCGTACCGGCTACCGAGAGGATGGCCGCCGTGACGATCACCGCCGCCGCCAGCGGCGCCACGACATCCCAGGTACGACGCTTCGATCGCAAGGTCAGCAGCAACAGCGCGACGATGGCAACGGCACCGAGCACGGCGAAGCCCAGGGCACGCAGCCGGTAGCCGTGATAGAGGCTGTCGAGTTCGCGTTTTATGTCGAGAACCGCCACCCCGGGACCTGCGGCCTTCGCCAGGGTCGCCTGCAACCGCGGCAAGTCGGTCACTGCGCGCAGCGGCAACATCGCATACCAGCCGTCATGGCGTTGCACGAGTAGCGATTGCAGCTTGATCGCGAGTCCGGTGCCGGCGAGGTCCTGCATGACGATGGGTTGCCGCGACTTCGCCTCGCGGGCGTCCTCGAGGAACGGTGCGAAGGTTCCGGCGCGAAACGGCTGGTCCTTCACCGCCTCGGAAAGATTGCGCGTGAGAACGGCGGGCTCGGGAATCGCCTGTTGGCGTGCGCGCTGCGCGATGATGCTGGGCAGGTAGAAGGCCGGCGAGTCGAAACCCGCGAGTACGCCCTCGGCTTTCAACGTATCCAGGGTCGCGCTGACGCGCTCCGCGGATTCGAGCGCCGCTTCCGCATTGGCTGCGGACACGATCACGAGCGGTCCGCCGTCGGGCGCGCCGATATCATTGCGCATTTGCAGGTCGAGTTGCTGCAGCGCGCGTGGCGCCGGGCTCAGCGAAGATAATTCGTCGTCCCAGATCGCCGCGCCGCGGCTCGCCAGCCACGCCACGGCCGCGATGACGAGTAAGAGCGCCACCGGCCGCAGGCGGTGCGCCATCGCCAGTAACCGCATCAACGGCGGCCCCAGCGACGCGGTGGATTTCACGTGGTAGCCCTGCGGCAGGAGTTCCGGCAGTACCCAGCGCGTGACGAAGACGGCAACCACGAGGCCCGCTATCGAGAATAATCCGAGCTGGGACAAACCGGGAAATCCCGAAAACAGCATCGCGCCGAACCCGAACGCGGACGTCAACATGCCCAGCCTGAGCGTGGGCCAGATGCGCTGCAGCGTTTTCTTCGGTGTGCTGTCCGGCGCGGTATTGGTGAACAGGTAGATCGCATAGTCCACCGCTTCACCGATCAGGGTGGCGCCGAAGCCGATGGTCACGCCGTGTACGGATCCGAAGACGAGGCTCACCGCCGCAATGCCTGCCAGCGCTCCGCTCGCCACCGGTATGAGGGTCAGGCCAAGGACGCGCAGCGAGCGATAGACAAACAGGAGGATGGAGCTGACCAGCAGCGTGCCGAGCAGGGAGAAATGCAAGGCGTCGCGCTGGATGGCAGCGCGGCTCTCCACCGCGAACACGCCCGGACTGGTCAGCAGCAGGTGCGCGGCTGACCCGTGCTGTTCGAGTGTCGACTCACCATAAGCGGCGCGGATCTGCGCCAGCGCGCCCTCCTGCGCATCGATGTCGAAACCCGCTGCGCGCGTTTGCGCCACCAGCATCGCGCGCTTGCCGTCGCGCGAAAACCAGATGCCGTCGCGCTTCTCCGGCCCACCGTTCTCGCCCTGCAACCGGTCCGCGAGTTCGAGCATTGCACCGGTGGGATCGCGCGGCAGCAGTTCGCCCACCAGCATGCTCGCCGGCGAGCTCAGCATGTCGAGCTGGCGCTCGACGCCCTCCCGAATGCCGCCCACGCTGAATCGTGCCGGCGTGGTGCCGGGATTCAGCACATACCGGTTGCGCAGCAGGAAGGCGCCGTCCGCGCGCAAGGCATCCTCCGCTCCGTTGGCCACATAGACGAACGCTTCGTCCTTGCGCAGTCGCGTGGCGAGGTCGCGGCTTAAGCGAGCGAGCTCACCCTCCGGCGCGCCCTCGATGCCGACGAGGATCAGCCGCGAGACCACCCCTTCGCGCAATTCGTCAACCAGGAAGCGCTGTGTAGCGGTCGGGGAACTCGGCAGGAACGCGGCGAGATCGGCGCCGTACTGCGACTTTCCCACGATGAGCGCACAAGCGACGACGAATGCCAGCCAGATGCCGACCCGCGCGCGCCCCGGAACGTTCAAGGACTGTCCTCGTAGATCTTCATGACCGAGCGGTCGCCGCGGGCCTCCTGCATCTCGATCGTGTCGACGCGCGACTGGCTGCCTTCGATGCGAATCAGGCTGATGACTTCACCCATCTTGCGGTCGTTGGGCGCGAGGAACAGCCGCCAGCGGTTGGCGTCGCCCTCCAGCTCGACACGATAAAACCGCTGCAAGGCCTTCAGGTCGCCGCCCAGGGTTGCGCGTATGCTTTCGACGAAGCCCCACAGCACCGGATAATCCTGCAGCTTCAGCACGCGATGCTCTTTGCGGGCGGGATTGTCCAGGGTCAGCGTGTCATCCACCACCGACAGCGTTTCCGCCTTGGGCTTCAATGTGCGCTTTTCAATCCGGCCGGGCCGCGTATAGGTCAGGGTTCCGGACAACTCGAGTGGCTGCTTCAGGACCTTCAGGTATTTGCGCTCGACGAATCGCCCCTGCGAATGGTCGACCGTGGCGAGTTGGCGCATGAGCTCGTCGACATCCCATGCCATGGCGAGAGCGGGCGCGAACAGCCCGATCGATATCAGTATCCAGCCCGGCAACCGGTCAGGCATCCGCATTGGTGTCCTCCCAGAAATCATACAAATTAAACCAGTTGTAGGGCGCCAGCCGGCAGTAGTACTCGAGTCGTTGCACATAGATGCTCGCCCATTTCTGCATGGTTTCCTGACGCGATTTGCGATCGAGCTTCGGTGCGTCCACCAGGCGCTCGAAATGAATGTCGTAGCGATTCCCCCCCATGTACAGCGCGATCATCAGGACAATCGGGCGCCCGATGATCGACGCAATGCGATACGGCGCCGTCGGGAACTGCGCCGATTGACCAAGGAAATCGACACGCACCGCACCGCTATCGTAGATCCGGCGGTCACCCAGCATGCCCACCCAGTCTCCGCCCTCCAGTCGCTCGCTCACCTTGATCATGGACGCGACCGAACCCATTCCGACAACGGTGCGGTCGAGTTCCGGATCGATGGCCCTGGCCAGGTCGTTTACGTTGCGGCTGCCGTGCTCGAACATCATCATGGTCACGCGGATATTGTTGGTCCGACCGAATACGTGCAGCGCCTCGAAACTGCCGAAATGCGCCCCGAGCAGAAAGCAGGGCTGGCCCGCGTCCCTGGCCTCCTCGAGAATGTTCACGCCGTGCACGTTGATTTCAAAGCCCTCGAAACCGCGGTGCAACAGGAACATGCGATCGAGCGCGACCGTGGCGAAGCAATAGAAATGGCGGAACACATCCCCGAACGTTGGACGGCGCCCCAGTACCCTGGCGAGATAGCGCCGCGAACCGGCCTTGCTCCTGATCGTAAAGAGCACGAAGTAAAAACATATGGGATAGAGCAGCAGGCGGCCGACCGGTCTTCCGAGCCACAGCGCGACCCGCACGAGGGCACGCATGGCCAGATGGTTCGATCGTTCGCGCTGCTCGAGCCAGGCCTGCGTCAAACCGAGTGCTCCCGCTTCGCTTTGGCGGAACACGTCCGCGCCAGTTCGATCAGCGACTCCCGCGGCAGCTTGCCCGTCGGGTTACGCGGCAGCGAAGCGACAAAATAGAGCGGTCGTGGGAGGAAGACATCTTCGATCCGGGATCGCAGAGCGAGCAACAGGTCCTTTCGCGGCAGACGCGGCGCCACGACGAAGGCCATCAGGCGTGTGGTGGAAGCGCTTTCGTCCGGCATCAGGAATACGCCGTCGTCAACGCCGGCTATGCTATTCAACTGGTAATTGAGGTACGCCAGTGAAGTGCGCTTGCCCGCGATATTCACCAGGTCGGCATTGCGCCCGCGCAAGACAAAATGTTCTTCGTCTTTCAATTCGACTATGTCCGTGAACGGCACTTCCGCCTGCACATGACCTCCGGACGCGAAAATTACACCGTCCCGCTCGTGCGCCCTGACACCTGGCAACGTATGCCAGGCCTCTCCCTGCGTCGTACGCCTCGCGGCCACCATGCCCGCCTCTGTGAACCCGTAGATTTCGTGCAGCGGTGCGCCGAGATAGGCCTCGGTCTGTGCCGCGAGTTCGGGAGCGAGCATGGCGGTGGCACAGACGACGAGACTCAATGCCGGGAGCGGTAGCCGCTCGGTCACGAGCGCGCGCAGGTGGACCGGCGTGGTGATCAATACCCGTCTGCCCGTCACATCTTCAAGCGCCGTACGCACGTCGAGCGGGTAAAAAGGCCGCGCCGCGTGGAACGACAAGCCATTGCGCAACGCGAGCAAGACGGATGACTCCAGTCCATACATGTGCTGCGGCGGCACGGTGCCAACCAGGATCGTCCGCGAAGCCGTTTCAATTCCCAATCGCAGCGCCTCGCCGACCGCCCCCGCGGCGAGGTTTCCCCACGCCTTGGGGTGCGCGCCGGGGGCACCCGTCGAGCCCGATGTAAAAGCGATCACGGCAACCTGGGAGGCCGGGATGCGGGGAATCGTTGCAGCACTGGACCCTTTCTCTGCTCCCGCCGCGATTCTGATGGACGTGAGGCCGGTCGCCTCTTCGTCCGCGTCATCGGTCAGTACGTATAGGCCCGGGTACTGGTCCCTGAGCTGAGCCAGCATCTCGTTCGTGCGGTTTGGCGGCAGCAGGCTGATCTGGCCGCGCACCAGCGCGGCACCCAGCCCGACCGCGAAGTTATAGCGGTCGTTGCAGAAATTGACGAGGAATCGTTCCGCGGGAATCCCTTCGGCGACGCGCATCACGTCGGCGATGTAGTCGGCGGCCGATAGGGGCCGCGCGCCTCGATAGGCCACCGCCGTTTCAAGATCGGTATGGCCGATCAGCGGAATTGCCGGCATGGGACCCGATTACCGAAGCTCACCCCTAACGATCCAGAACCGAAGTCGCGGGCGATTGTTGATGGACGTCGTGAAAGGCGCGGATTCCGGATAGAAGCGACCCCGTCATGAACTCCGGGTGGCGCAACCTGCGCCACACATACTCGGCAACGAACATGGCCGCCACGAGCGGAAGACCAAACAGATTCGTGAAAGTCGACCAGGCATCAAGCGAGACAAAGATGAACAACAACAGCGATACGGCGATCATTCCGCCAAAGAGCACACACCACGCCTGCGTCACGCGGCGCGTGTACCCTGCCAGTTCGACGGACATCTCTTTGTGAACACGACGAGCCACACGCGTGATCAGTGCTTCCTGGCCGCCTCGCAACGTCCTGCCGAACAACCACAGCATAAAAAGATCGAGGCAGATCTGGGGCAGCGGATAAAGCAAAGTCGGGTCGGATCCCGTACGACGCCACGCCCAATATCCCGCTGCCCCGATCGGTACGAGTCCTAACAAAACCAGGCGTCCCGTACGGGTTCGAAGCAGAAGACCAACGAAGATTACGCATAACGGGCCCACCACGAACACTTCGCTGATGATGCTGTTCGCATCGATGCTGATAGCCCAATGCGCAAGGATCTGGAATACGGCGACCCCTGCCAGTACCGTGGCCACCTGCCCCCACGAAATATCTGAGTTTTCCCTAACGCGCTCGATGTTGCTGGACATACTGGTTCAGGCTCCGCAAACAGCTGAAAGTTCTTGCATTATCACCGTCGTCGGACCGCAACTGAAAGCCATGAGTTTTGGAAATTGCCAAGGCAACTTCGAGGATATCGATCGAATCCAGACCCAGTCCGTCGCGATAAAGCGGTGCCGTGACGTCGATGCCTTCCGGCGCAACGTCCAGATTCAAGGTGTGCACTATCAACGCCGCGAGTTCATGCTCCTGCTGAGTCATACCCTCGATGGTTTCCATCGATGTTCTCCGAACTTAATATCTCGACCGGGAAATTCCGCGCGGCCGGCCATTGCGCGCCAGGCACAGTCGATGGGTGCCCGGCGCGCCGTTCGCCGCAATGACATTTCTGCGTTTCCGCCTTCGCAGGGCGGCGAGTTGTGCCTGTATCGCATTATTTAGATTCTGGATCCGGCCATTGTAGTTATTGTGGATGGTCCCCTTGGCGGCGTCATTGCGTTGCAAACGGGTTGGGGCGCGCATGGCAGAGATACCGCACGCGCAACTTTCGTTGCAAAATACACTGCGAACTTCGAGATTCGAGCCATGTTCCCCCTCATATAGGCCAAGCGATCGGACGAGCAAACTAGCCGCGATCGACGACACATCTGGCAACTGCGCGGGGATCGGACCGACTTTGCGCCCGCCCGACTGCGGTACCGTTTTAACCTACTACTGCTGTTGGAACTGACAATGGCAGCCTGGCCACCAAAATTGTCTCCGCTCGCCCCCATAACGTCAACAAATTTGGTACTCCACGCCACTATCGATGTTCATTCGTGCCGCCTTCCGCGCGGCAACAGTCAGATCGGCAGTCGGCGACACGGGCGAATCATTGACGTAGGAACGCTCGCAAAGTAACGTCGGCAACCACCCGCGCCACGCGTTGTCTCAGGTCCGGGTACCTCCCATTGGATCCTGATAAATGCAACCCCTTTTTCTGACGCACGCGGCCGTGGCAACGAGTGCCGGCATCGGCATGGACGCCTCGCACAGTGCGCTCGTCGAAATGCGCTCCGGCCTCGCGCCCTGCGCCTTCGAGAACGCCGCTCTCGACTGTTATGCCGGCCAGATACCGGATCACCTGCTCACGCCCGTGCCGGACAATCTCGCCGAATTCGATTGCAGGAACAACCGCCTTGCGCAGTTGGGCCTGCGGCAGAACGGCTTCGAGCAGGCGGTGCGGGTTGCAAAAGAAAAATACGGTGCGCATCGGGTCGGCGTGTTCATGGGCACCAGCACGTCGGGTATCCTGGAAACGGAAAACGCCTATCGTCGGCGCAGTCCGGACGGCGAACTACCGAAAGATTTCCACTATGCGACCACCCACAATACCTATTCGCTCGCCTGGTTCGTCCAGTCGTATTTCGGACTGAACGGGCCGGTCAGCGCCATATCGACGGCGTGTTCCTCCAGCGCAAAAACCTTCGGCAATGCGGCGCGAATGATTGCGGCCGGCGTCTGTGACGCAGCGGTTGTGGGTGGCGTGGACAGCCTGTGCCTGACGACGCTTTACGGCTTTTCCTCCCTCGGCCTGCTCTCGACTTCCGCGTGCCGCCCGTTTGACGAGGCGCGCGATGGAATCTCGATCGGCGAAGGCGCGGCGATGGTCCTGCTGGAAAAACAGGCTGCGCCCGGATCGGATGAACCCGTCGCCCTGCTGGGCGTCGGGGAGAGCAGCGACGCCTATCACATGTCGTCGCCTCACCCGGAAGGGCTCGGTGCGCGAACCGCAATGGAACGGGCACTGCGGAGCGCAGGCCTCGAATCCAGTGATATCGACTACGTCAACTTGCACGGCACGGGGACGCGAGCGAACGACGCCGCCGAAGACAAGGCCGTTTGCGCGGTGCTGGGAGAGGGCGTTCCCTGCAGTTCCACCAAGGGGTGGACGGGTCACACACTGGGAGCCTGCGGTTCGATCGAAGCCGTTTTTTGCGCGCTGGCGATCACGAAGGGACTGATGCCAGGCAGTGTCAATACGCGCGAGGTAGATCCGACGATGAAACTGAATTACCTGCGCGAAAACCGGCAAGCACCGGTTCGTGTCGCCATGAGCAATGCGTTCGGCTTTGGCGGTACCAATTGCAGCCTGGTTCTTGGACGTCCGCGCTGATGAGGGCTTTCGTCGAAAGCGTAGGGATCGTCGCACCGGGATTGGCGGATTGGGATGTGGCCGGGCCCATCCTTGCGGGCCTCGCGCCCTATCAGCCGTCGGCCCTGTCGCTTCCACCCGTAGAGTTGTTGCCGTCCGCCGAGCGTCGTCGCACCGGTTTTCCGGTCAAGCTGGCACTTTCGGTCGGCCACCAGGCGCTGGTCAGGGCCCAACGCCCGCTGGACGGGATCGCAACCATTTTCACGGCATCGAGCGGGGATGGGGATGTCATCGATGAAATTTGTAGAACCCTCGCCAGTTCCGACAAACAGGTTTCCCCGACTCGCTTTCACAACTCGGTGCACAACGCACCGTCCGGATACTGGGGCATTGCAACCGGATCCATGTTCCCGTCGACGAGTTTGTGCGGCTACGACTGGAGTTTCTCCATAGGACTGCTGGAAGCCGCGGTACAGCTGAACACGGAATGCGAGGAAGTCCTGTTGATAGCGTACGACGCGCCCTACCCCGGCCCGCTGGGCAAGAGGCGGGGCGTTTCCGTTACGTTCGGCACCGCACTGCTCATGACAAGGCAACGTACCGCGAACTCGATAGCCGACCTCGATATCACGCTACTCGGTGCGGCCCCGGACCAGTCCATCATGGACGATCCGGGACTTGAAAATTTGCGACAGACCAATCCCGCCGCACGCGCATTGCCCCTATTGCGTGCGTTCGTGACGAAACAACCGCAATCCATCTTCCTCGAAAGCGGCCCCCGGCAAACCCTGCTGGTCAAGGTGGCGTAGGCAATCGACGCGTATCCGATCGCCTACGCGTGTACCGCGATGCCGTCAGCGCGCGTTGCGCAACGCTTCGATGCGTTCGTCGAGCGGCGGATGCGACATGAACAATCGCGCGAATCCACCGACCTGCCCGCCCGATATGCCGAAGGCACGCATCTGCGCCGGCAGCTGCGGCGCCTCGTGTGCGAGCTTCAGTCGCTGCAACGCGGCGATCATCTTTTCGCGACCTGCGAGTGAAGCACCCCCCGCGTCGGCGCGAAATTCGCGCCTGCGGCTGAACCACATGACGATGACACTGGCCAGGATGCCGAGCACCAGTTCGGCAATGATCGAAGTGATCCAGAATGCCGGGCCGTTGCCACGCTCGGTTTTGAACACGACCTTGTCGACAACACTGCCGACGACGCGCGACAAAAAGATCACGAAGGTGTTGACCACGCCCTGGATGAGCGCCAGGGTGACCATGTCGCCATTGGCCACGTGCGTAATCTCATGGCCGAGCACGGCTTCGGCTTCGTCGCGGGTCATGCCGTTCAACAATCCTGTGCTGACCGCGACCAGCGCGTTGTTGCGACTCATGCCCGTGGCGAACGCATTGACGTCTGGCGCTTCGTAGATCGCGACCTCCGGCGTGCCGATGTTGGCCTGCTGCGCGAGGCGACGCACCGTTTCGACGAGCCAGCGCTCGGCGTCATTGCGCGGCGTGTCGATCACCTTCGCGCCGGTCATCCATTTCGCCGACCATTTCGATATCGCCAGCGAGACGAGCGAACCGCCGAAACCGATCACGCCGGCAAACACGAGCAGCGCGCCGAAATTCAGGCCGCCGGCCTGCGTCAGATAGCGAT
Source organism: Betaproteobacteria bacterium (assembly GCA_039930785.1). GTDB lineage: Bacteria > Pseudomonadota > Gammaproteobacteria > Burkholderiales > JACQAP01 > JACQAP01. Next base: position 20,434 of record JBDTTE010000008.1, read on the forward strand.
CGATGCCCAGGAGCCTGAGCGTAATGTTGAGAACGAACAGAACTGCCAGGTTCGTGACCAGGAACAGCACTATGCGTTTGAGCACGTCTTACCCTTTCCGATGAGAACTACGGTTGCGTGATTGGCTGCGAACCGGAAGTTCTGGATCGGATCGTCCTACGTCAGCGCCCGATCGTCCGCCGTCAACGCTTCCAGTTCCGCGCCGAGGATAAGCCATTCTTCCTCGGCCTTCTGTAACTTGCGCGTTACATCGGCTTGCTCCGCCAGGCATCGTTTCAGATCGTCCTTCCGGTTATCGCCGTACATGTCGGGGGCGGCCATGAGTTTTTCAAGGCGGCTTTTCTCCGCCCCCAATGTGGCGATTTCACGTTCCCTGGAGCGCACGCGCGCTTCCAGCGGTTTGCGCAGAGCAAACCGGCGATTGCGCTCCTCCGCTTCCAGGCGCTTTTGCTCTTTGCGACTGACCGTGTTGACTGCTTCCACGGGCTGCTGGCGATCTTCGCGCACGCGCAGACGCTTGGCGTAGTCTTCGAGGTCGCCGTCGAACGGCAGGACGCTGCCGTCCGCGACCAGCCACAATTCATCGGCGGTTGCCCGCAGCAGGCTGCGATCGTGCGAAACGAGCACCAGTGCCCCCTCGTAGTCCTGCAAACCCAGGGTAAGTGCGTAGCGCATTTCCAGGTCGAGGTGGTTGGTCGGCTCGTCCAGAAGCAGCAGGTTGGGCCGCTGCCAGACGATCAACGCCAGCGCGAGCCGCGACTTTTCGCCGCCGGACATCGGTGCGACGGGTTCGGTGGCCTGGTCGCCGTGGAAACTGAAGCCGCCGAGGAAATCGCGCAGCTCCTGCTCGCGAATCCTGGGGGACAGCCGGGTCAGATGCCAGAGCGCGCTCTCCTGCGGGCGCAACTGCTGGACCTGGTGCTGGGCGAAATAACCGATCCGCAACCCCTTGCCTTCCACGCGCTCACCATTCAGCGGCGCCAATTCGCCCGCCAGCATCTTCATCATCGTCGACTTGCCGGCGCCGTTGCGCCCAAGCAGGCCGAGGCGCGCGCCGGGCCGCAATGTCAGCTTGACGCCGGAGACGATGGTCACGTCACCGTAGCCGCCGTCCACGCCATCGAACACGAGCATGGGATCGGGTTGCGCCGCCGCCTCGCGAAACGAGAATTCGTAAGGCGCATCGACATGGGCCGCGGCGATTTTCTCCATGCGCCCGAGCGCCTTGATCCGGCTCTGCGCCTGGCGCGCCTTGCTTGCCTTGGCCTTGAAGCGATCAACGAACGACTGCAGGTGCGCAATCTCGCGCTGCTGTTTCACATAAGTGGCCTGTTGCTGAGCCAGTTGCGCGGCACGCTGCGTTTCGAACGCGGAATAATTTCCCGTATACAGGCGTACACGCTGGTTCTCGATGTGGCAGATCAGGCCGGCCACGGCGTCGAGGAATTCGCGGTCGTGGGAAATCATCAGCAGCGTTCCCTGGTAGGAGGACAGCCATTGCTCCAGCCATACGATGGCGTCAAGGTCCAGGTGGTTGGTCGGTTCGTCGAGCAGCAGCAGGTCCGAACGGCACATCAGGGCGCGCGCAAGGTTCAGCCGCACCTGCCAGCCGCCGGAAAACTCCACGACCGGCTTCGCCGTTTCGACGTCGCTGAATCCGAGACCGTTCATGAGTTGCGCGCCGCGGGCGCGCGCTGCATAACCGCCGACGTGCTGCAGTTCCTCATGGAGTTCCGCCACGCGAGCGCCGTCGTGCGCCTGTTCGGCGTCCGCGAGCTTGCGCTCGAGCGCGCGCAATTCTGCATCGCCATCGAGCACGTATTCGATCGCGGGCTGCTGCGTGGAAGGGGTTTCCTGGGCGACGTGGGCAACGACCAGGGACGGCTGGATTTCAAAGTCTCCGGCATCCTGGTGCAATTCACCGAGGAATAACGCGAAAAGACTGGATTTTCCGCTGCCGTTGGCGCCGGTAACGCCGATTTTCTGGCCGCGATTGAACGTCAGGTTGGCATCTTCGAACAGAACCTTGACGCCGCGGCGCAATTGCAGATTGCGCAGAACAAGCATGAGTGGCGAATTACCGGGGTGCGCGGAAACACCGCGGGAAAATGGGGTGGCTGATGGGACTCGAACCCACGACAACTGGAATCACAATCCAGGACTCTACCGACTGAGCTACAGCCACCACTTGAAACCCAAATGACCAGAATTGCCCGGGCACCGCACCCGCATGCGTATCACTCCCGTCGCCCGAACCCGGCGGGTACGCTTGGCGTGCCCGACAGGAATCGAACCTGTAACCCCCAGCTTAGAAGGCTGGTGCTCTATCCGGTTGAGCTACGGGCACGTCTCTGACCGGCAAAGACCACTTAAGTTAAAGGCCCCTTAATGTTAAGGGCCTTTCGGCTTTTCTGGTCGGGGTGGAGAGATTCGAACTCCCGACATCCTGCTCCCAAAGCAGGCACGCTACCAGGCTGCGTTACACCCCGGAGGGGCGAAACTATACCCATCAGGCAGTTGAAGGTCAATTTGTGCGGCCGCGCGTCGCGTTCACGCCGGGGCGTGGCAAACATATCTTGCCACCCCGTTTTATATCTGCTATTAAAGCGCACTTTTCCGGACCCACGACTAAGTAAATATGGCCTCCGAATTCCACACGAACTTCAAGCCGTACGTGCCCAAAAAGGGCGAGCAGTACATGAGTGCCAAGCAACTCGAGCATTTCAGGAAGATCCTGAACCAGCTGAAAGTCGAGTTGTCGCAGGACATCGATCGCACCGTGCACACCATGCAGGATGAAGCGACCGTGTTTGCCGATCCGAACGATCGCGCCAGCCAGGAATCCGACATGGCGCTCGAATTGCGCAATCGTGATCGCGAACGCAAGCTGATCAAGAAAATCGACGAGACCATCGGCAAGATCGACGGCGGCGAATACGGTTACTGCGATAGCTGCGGCGTCGAAATTGGTTTGAAGCGCCTCGAAGCACGGCCGACCGCCACCCTGTGCATCGACTGCAAAACCCTCGATGAACTGAGGGAACGCCAGGTAGCAAAGTAGTCTTGCATTGATCTCGCGTCCGACTTTCGCGCAGATGCGCGGCAGCCGATCTGGTGCGGGCGAAAAATTCCCCGGTCATACCGACATTCGGAACAAGTCAACGTCCGTTGCGCGCGGGGCGTTGTAGTATCCGCGCCCTGCGGGGTCCTTCAGGCGGGGTGGCGCCCGCCTTGAAGTGTTGCGCTAGGCGCTTGTCATGGTTCGACGTGCGGAACTTTGTCGCCGACCTCAGGACAAACAAATCAGGACGGACTGCAAAGCTGTCCGATGACTAACCATAAAACATAAAGAGACCAGAGAGACCACAATGTTTGAGAAAATCCAGAATCCCCGTGAAATTCGATTGCGACTGAATCTCAACCAGCAGGAATTCTGGGGCCAGATCGGCGTAACCCAGAGTGGCGGTTCACGATATGAAAGCGGGCGCAATATGCCCAAGCCAGTCCGCGAGTTGCTTCGGCTCGTGCACGTCGACCAGGTCGATCTCAAGAAAATCAACCGGAACGACGTGGCGCTGATTTCCTACTTGAAGGCGGCACAGCCTGCCCTGTACCGCAAACTCAAGACCGAAGCGAGCACGCGCAGCCCCGCACGCAAGCGCGCGCGCCGCTAGGACGCCTCAGGGCGTTACCTTTACGGCAAGGCCCAGCGCGCGGATACGCTGGGCAAACGACTCAAGCCAGCCGGCCGGAAGTGGCGACAATCGCGATGCTTCCGGTTGGAAGGACGTGCGCGCGAGTCCATAGAGCAACACCCCCTCCAGCGCGAGACCCGCGGCCAGGCTTTCATCCAGAAACGCAAGGTACGCGGCCAGCGCCGCTTCGGTGGGCGGCTGATTGTCGATCGCGAACAGGCAGGTCTGCACCCATGTTGGGCACAGGCTCGCTGCAGTCGCCAGGTTGGCGCGTACTCGACTCATCGAAGTGCGGGTACTGTTGATTTGGCGCATTCCAGCATCCGTCGCCCGGTCCACCTTGAACCAGACTTCGCCACACAACTCTGCCAATTTACTTACACCCCGGCGCACACCCTCGCGCTGCATGAGACTGCCGTTGGTGATGAGCACCGTCTTGACGGTCTCCGAAACCCCGCACTCCCGCCGCACTTCCCCGATCAAATCGACGATTTGTTCGAATTCCCGGGCGCTGGTTGGCTCACCGTTGCCGGACAACGCGATGTCATGCAGGCTGCGCGCGCCATCGGGAACCCTGGTTGCGAGAAAATCTCCTTCCAGCACTTCCTTCAGGAAACCGGCCAGCTCGCTCCTCAGCCGGGGCAGTTCAATGGCAGGCGGCGCCCCGCGCATAAGCTGCGGAACCTGGCAATAAATGCAACGCCAGTTGCACGCGTTGTTGACGTTGAGATTGATGCCGACGGAGACGCCACCGGCACGCCGCGAAATGACGGGATAAACGTATTTCAATCCCGCGCTATCGCGATCGTGATCGAAGACGTTCAGGGCCTGCAGCGGGGAAGGATTGGGCACTTGGCAATCGCGTTGTGAGGCCGACAAATGAATTATGGAAGAGCCGGCGCAGGAAATTCTCACTTATGGCAGGTTCTGGCGGAAGGGGTGGGATTCGAACCCACGAGAGACTTGCATCTCTGCCGGTTTTCAAGACCGGTGCATTTAACCGCTCTGCCACCCTTCCGAACGTCGTTACATGATCGTCTGCCGGTTTTGGCCATGCGCATTCAACCGCGCTGCCAACCCTCCTGTACGCCCTCCTCTACCACCCTTCCCTGCTACAACTGTTACCACTTTCACCAACGCTAGTTTACGCAACTGCCGGCATCGCTGCGCAAGCTGCCAATATGGGGGGCCCGCTGGGCGCCCCGCAATGTGCGCATGGGTGCGATAATGACCAGCGTCACGCCACCGTCATTCGCCCCATTGAAACTTTGATCGGCGTTCAGTAGTCTTAGCATTGTCTTTTCAATTCAGGAGGCTGTAACCATATGCAACCGGAAATCCAGTACGGTTCTCCGTCAAGTGCACTATCCATCGAACGCAACAAAGTGTTGCGGAATACCTACCTGCTGTTGGCGCTTACGATGGTGCCGACGGTTATCGGCGCATTCATCGGTATTTCCACGTCCGGCATCATCATGCAGCACCCGATCATGGCGTCGCTGGTGATGATCGCGGGCGTCATCGGCCTGCAATACGCCATTGCGGCCAATCGCAACAGCGGCGTTGGCGTACTGCTACTGCTGGGCATGACGTTCCTCCTCGGCTGGTGGCTAGGCCCCTTGCTCAACATCGCGTTGAGGCTGAGCAACGGCCCTCAGCTGATCGGCATCGCGGCGGTCGGTACAGGCGGCATCCTGCTGACGATGAGCCTGATCGCGACTACCACGAAGAAAGATTTCAGCTTCATGGGCAAGTTCCTGTTCGTCGGAATGATCGTGTTGTTGCTGGCGATCGTCGCGAACATGTTCTTCCAGATCCCCGCGCTGGCATTGACCATCTCCGCGCTGGTCGTCGTGGTGTTTTCGTTGTTCCTGCTCCATGACGTCAGCCGCATCGTAACGGGCGGCGAGACGAACTACATCATGGCGGCGACGGGGGTGTACATCAGCCTGTACAACATCTTCGCCAACCTGCTGACATTGCTGATGGCGTTCACCGGCAATCGAGACTGACGCTGGTTAGTGAAAACAAAAAGGCGGCCTGCGGGTCGCCTTTTTTATTGGAGATGCGGGTCAGCGCTCGAAGAGCGCGATGGATTCGACGTGTGATGTGTGCGGAAACATGTTGATTACGCCGGCCGACTTGAGCGCATACCCGTGCACGCCCACCAGCACCGCAGCATCGCGCGCCAGGGTAGCGGGATTGCAGGATACGTAGACCACTCGCGCAGGTGGCGCTTCGCCGAGTGCCTTGACCACCTCCATCGCGCCGACGCGCGGCGGGTCGATGAGCAGCCGGTCGAAGGGTGCGAGCCCCTTCCAGTCCTCCGCCGTGATCTTGAACAGATCGCGAACGGTAAATTCGCATTCCGCCTCGAGCCCGTTCAATTTCGCATTCTCGCCGGCGCGTTGCACAAGCCGTTTGTTTCCCTCGATGCCCAGCACGTGCGCGCCGCGGCGCGCGATGGCCAGGGAAAAATTGCCCAGGCCGCAAAACAGATCGGCGACGCGTTCACCCGGCTGCGGGTCGAGCAATGTGATTGCCCGACGCACGAGCACACGGTTTATCTCGTGATTGACTTGCGTGAAATCGGTTGGATTGAACGGAAACGTCAGATTGAAATCGGGAATGTCGTAGCGCAATTGCGGCGCTTCGACGGGATGAAAGGGCACGGCGGTGTCCGGGCCCTTGCTCTGCAGGAAAAAGCGAATGCCATGTTCGTCCGCGAATGTGCGCAGTTTGACTTCGTCATCACTGCTGGGCGGCTCGAGAACGCGCAGCACCAGCACATCCACGGCATCGCCAATGGCCAATTCGATCTGCGGCAGGCACTCGCGAATCGAGAGCGACTCGATGAGCAAACGCAACGGCTCAATCAGCGCCGAGATTCGCTCGGGCAGGACGTGGCACTCGTGCATGTCGGCGACGAAGCTGCTGCGCCGTTCGTGAAAGCCGAGCAGCGACCGCCCTTTCTTGAGCACGTAGCGCGCAGAGAGACGGGCGCGGTACCGGTAATTCCAGCCCGGCCCATGGATCGGCGCGAGCATGGTTTCCGCGCGAATCTTGCCGATGCGCGCGAGACAGTCTTCGAGCACGCGCTGCTTTGCGGCGACCTGCGCGCGCAACTCCAGGTGTTGAAAGCTGCACCCGCCGCAAACACCATAATGCGGGCATCGCGGTACCACGCGCGACGGCGATGCTTGCAGGATTTTCCCGGCCTCGGCCAGTTCGTAGTTCGGTTTGCGCTGATAAGACGAGAACTCGACCACTTCGCCCGGCAGCGCGCCAGCTATGAAAATCGCCTTGCCATCGACGCGCGCGACGCCCCGCCCTTCCTGGTCCAGGGATTCAATGTGCGCAACGCGCGGCGGAGACTCGAGTTTCATTCGCGGACCTGCCATGCAGCAAGGAATTCGCGCCAGTGGCCATCCGGCAGTTTCGACAGCGTGTTGCGCACCAGTTCGCACTCGCGCTTGTATTGCGCCTCGTCCAGCACGCCGCGCACCAGCTGGAAGCGCTGGAACAGCAGATACGTATTGGCGACGTCGGTTTCGCAGTAATTGCGAATAGCGCCAATCTGACCGTCCTGGAACGCATCCCAGACCTTCGAACCGTCCATGCCGAGCTTGCCGGGCAATCCGGTCAATTGTGCAAGCTGGTCCAGCGGAGCATTGCCGCGCCCCTGGTACATCGCCAGCAGGTCCATGAGATCCAGGTGCCGGGCGTGATAGCGGCTGATGTAGTTATTCCATTTGAATTCGCGATCGTCCTCACCCTGGTCCCAGAAACGCGCAGCGGACACACCGTGGATCAAGGCGCGATAGTTCAGCACGGGCAGATCGAAGCCGCTGCCATTCCACGAAACGATCTGCGGCGAATACTTCTCGATGCCGTCGTAGAATCTTTGCACCAGCATGCGCTCCGGTTCGCCGGGTTCGCCCAGCGACCAGACGCGGAAAGTATCGCGGTCGCGCAGCACACAGGATATGGCCACGACGCGATGCAGGTGCAGCGGCAGAAAATCACTGCCGGTCGCTTCGCGGCGCTTGTCGAAAGCCGTGCGCGCGACGTCTGCATCGCTCGTCTCCGGCGCGTGACCGTTCAACCGGCGCAGTCCCTCGACGTCGGGAACGGTTTCTATGTCGAACACAAGAACAGGGGTCATCGATCGGGCCCGTCAGGCAGTAAATAGCGATATGCGACAACCCGCGAGAATACCGGAAACGGCAGCGAGGGAACCACCGGTTCCCGGTGCACCGCAATCGAGCCACGGCAAACATGCGGCATAGCAGCAGCGCGAGCGCTGATCCGATGAATTTCCAGTGATAGACTGCTGTCAGACACATCAATTGAGACAGGTGGTGAATACGTGGGATCTTCGGCCAGTGGTGCGCAGCAGTCGCACGGCAATTCCTTCCCGGATTACGCTCGCAACAAGCGATTGTGCGAGTGGGTTACGGAAATAGCCGCCCTGGCCCTTCCCGAAGACGTTTACTGGTGCGACGGATCGCAGGCCGAATACGACACCCTGTGCGCTGAACTGGTGGCAGGCGGCACATTCCGCACGCTCAGCCCGACACTGCGCCCGAACAGCTACCTCGCGCTCTCGGATCCTTCCGACGTCGCACGGGTCGAGGACCGCACGTTCATCTGCAGCCACGACCAGCGCGATGCCGGGCCAACCAACAATTGGATGGATCCCGCGACGATGAAGCGCACGCTGCTCGGGCTGTTCGCCGGCTCCATGCGCGGGCGCACGCTGTACGTCGTCCCCTTTTCGATGGGCCCGATCGGATCACCGCTGTCATTGATCGGCGTTCAGTTGACCGACTCTGCCTACGTTGCCGTGAGCATGCGAATCATGGCCCGCATGGGCCGCGCCGTCGTCGAGGCATTGGGAACCGATGGCGAATTCGTCCCCTGCCTGCATTCCGTCGGTGCGCCCCTCGCCAGCGGACAGCGCGACGTCGCCTGGCCGTGCAATGCCGACCACAAATACATCGTGCATTTTCCCGAAGAGCAGGCGATCTGGTCGTTCGGCAGCGGGTATGGCGGCAATGCGCTCCTCGGAAAAAAATGCCTCGCCCTGCGGATCGCGTCGAGCATGGGTCGCAAACAGGGCTGGATGGCCGAGCACATGCTCATACTTGGCGTCGAGTCCCCGCAGGGCGAAAAGACCTATGTGGCGGCCGCTTTTCCCAGCGCGTGCGGCAAAACCAATTTTGCGATGATGATTCCGCCCCCTGCTTTCAAGGGCTGGAAGGTCACCACCGTGGGTGACGACATAGCCTGGATCAAGCCCGGCCCGGACGGTCGCCTGCGCGCCATCAATCCTGAGTTCGGATTCTTCGGCGTCGCACCCGGCACCTCGGTGAAGTCGAACCCGAACGCAATGGCAACCATGCGTGCGAATTGCATTTTCACGAATGTCGCCATGACGCCAGACGGCGATGTGTGGTGGGAAGGCATGACCGATGAGCCGCCCGCTCATCTGACCGATTGGCAGGGCCAGCCGTGGACCCCTGCAAGCGGGCGCAAGGCCGCGCATCCCAACGCGCGCTTTACCGTGCCCGCGGAACAATGCCCGTCCATCGATCCTGCGTGGGAAAGTCTCGAGGGCGTGCCGATATCCGCGTTCATTTTCGGCGGAAGGCGCAGCGAAACCATCCCGCTCGTGACCGAAAGCGCGAGCTGGAGCGACGGCGTGTATGCCGCGGCGACCCTGGGCTCCGAAACCACCGCGGCGGCGACCGCCAAGGTCGGCGAGGTACGCCGCGATCCCATGGCCATGCTGCCGTTCTGCGGGTATCACGTCGGCGACTATTTCGAGCACTGGCTGCGCATGGGCCGCACGCTCAAACACCCGCCACGCATTTTCTGCGTGAACTGGTTTCGCAAGGATGCACAGGGGCGCTTCCTCTGGCCCGGCTATGGCGAGAACATGCGCGTACTGAAGTGGATCATCGATCGCTGCCAGGATCGCGCCGGCGCCATCGAAAGTCCGCTCGGATGGGTGCCACGACAAGAAGACCTGGAATGGCAGGGACTGGACCTGCCGCGCGAGAAATTCGCCGAACTCATGGCACTGGAACGACAGGCGTGGCTGGACGAATTGAAGCTGCACAGTGAGTTGTTCGACCGCCTGGAAGATCGCCTGCCGGGCGAACTCAGGCGCCGGCGCGAGGCCCTCGCCACACGATTGCAACAAGCCCCGGCACGCTGGACAGCGGTCTGAGCAATCGGCGGACGCGCCTTATTCCGCCGGGAATACGCCGGTCGAAAGGTAGCGGTCGCCCCGATCGCATACGATCGTGACGATGGTGGCGTTGCGAACCTGAGCAGACACCCGGAGCGCAGCCCAGAGCGCGCCGCCGGACGAAATGCCCGCAAAGATGCCCTCCTCGCGCGCCAGGCGTCGGGTCATCTCCTCTGCGTCTTCCTGCGCGATTTCAATGACCTCGTCGACCCGATTTCGGTCGAATATTTTCGGCAAATAGGCCTGCGGCCATTTGCGGATGCCCGGTATCTGCGAGCCTTCCGTCGGCTGGCAGCCGACGATGCGAATCGCCGCGTTCTGCTCCTTGAAGTAACGCGAACAACCCATGATCGTGCCCGTCGTGCCCATGCTGCTGACGAAGTGCGTAATCTTTCCGCCGGTGCCTCGCCAGATTTCCGGCGCTGTGCCCTCGTAGTGCGCGAGCGGATTGTCGGGATTGGCAAATTGGTCGAGGATCAGGCCCTCGCCGCGCGCCTGCATTTCCCCGGCGATATCGCGCGCTTTTTCCATCCCGCCCGCCTTCGGTGTCAGGACGAATTTTGCGCCGTATGCCGCCATGCTCTGTCGACGTTCCACAGACAGGTGCTCCGGCATGACGAGGATCATGCGGTAGCCGCGCATGGCGGCGACCATTGCCAGCGCAATGCCGGTATTGCCGCTGGTAGCCTCGATGAGTGTGTCGCCCGGCTTGATGCGGCCGCGCTCTTCCGCACGCCGGATCATTGAGAGGGCGGGTCGGTCTTTCACCGAACCGGCGGGATTGTTGCCCTCCAGCTTCGCCAGGATGACGTTCGTTGTATCGCCGGGAATGCGCTTGAGGCGCACGAGCGGCGTGTCGCCGACAAAATCGTCCAACGTACTCACGGTTTCGATGTGGGTTCGATCCACGTCGTGCGTTGTCGCGCGCGAGGCGCGGCTTAACGGTTCGCCAGCAGCCAGCCGACGTAGCGGCCGACGCCAGTCTGCACGTTGGAGAAAGGCGCCGCATACCCGATCGCCCTGAGATCATCGAGGTTGGCTTCGGTGAAGCTCTGGTATTTGTCCTTGAGCCCCGCGGGAAACGGTCCGTACTCGATGGTGTTCTGTTGCTGCAACTCGGCCAGCGTCGACGGCTTTTCGCCTGCAGCACTACGCACGGCATTGATCGTTGCCGCGGCGACTTCGTTAAACGTTTGCGACGCACCGGACCCGCAATTGAATATCCCTGACTTGCCGGGATGGTCGAGGAAATGAAGATTGACCTTCACCACGTCTTCGACCGAAACGAAATCGCGACGCTGCTCGCCCTGCGAGTATCCGCCGCTGCCTTCGAACAATTTCACTTTTCCGGTTTCACGAAACTGGTCGAAGCAGTGCATTGCGACCGACGCCATTCGCCCCTTGTGCGCCTCGCGCGGTCCATAGACATTGAAATAGCGCAACCCGACGACCTGCGCGCTGTTGTCTTCCCAGCGCCGGCGTACGATCTGGTCGAAAAGAAATTTGGAATAACCGTAAACGTTGAGCGGCTTTTCATTGGCCCGCCCTTCCTTGAACACCGGGCCCGCGCCGTAGACTGCCGCCGACGATGCGTAGATGAACGGGATGGATTCTGATTGGCAATAGGACAACAGGTCTGCCGAATACCGGTAATTGTTGTCCATCACGTAGCGCCCGTCGGTTTGCATCGTGTCCGAACAGGCGCCCTGGTGCAGGATCGCGGTAATTTCCCCATCGAAGGAGCCGGCCTCGAGCGCCGCGCGAAAGTGTTCCTTGTCGAGGTAGTCTGCGATGTCGCAATCCGCGAGGTTGCGGAATTTATCGGCACGCCCCAGATTGTCGACGGCAAGGATGCTGGTTTCGCCGCGGGCATTCAACGCCCTGACAAGATTGGAACCGATAAAGCCCGCTGCGCCGGTGACGACAATGAACATGGGATATCAGGAAAAGAGTTCTTCGGGATGAACGACGGCGGTGCCCAGCTTGCCAACGACTATGCCTGCGGCACGGTTTGCGATCTGAATCGCCTCCGCAAATCCCGCACCTGCCGCGAGCATGACGCCAAGCGTTGCGATGACGGTATCTCCCGCACCGCTGACATCGTACACTTCCCGTGTCACGGCGGGAACATGCAGGCGTTCGCCTTCGCGATAAAGCGTCATGCCCTCCTCGCTGCGCGTCACCAGCAACGCGTCCAGTTCGAGTTCCGTACGCAATTTCTGCGCACGCGCCGTCAGGTCCTCTTCGCTCTTCCAGCGTCCCGCGACCTCGCGGAATTCGGACCGGTTCGGCGTAAGCAGGGTCGCCCCGCGATAGCGCGAGTAATCGTCGCCCTTGGGATCGACCAGCACGGTCTTTCCGGCAGCGCGGGCGGTCGCGATCATGCGTTCTATGTGGCGCAGGCCGCCCTTACCGTAGTCGGACAGGATGACCACGTCCACATCCTTCAATCTCGCCTCGAAATCGGCCAGCTTGGACTCCAGCACCTCGTGGCCCGGTTCGGTCTCGAAATCGATGCGCAACAGTTGCTGTTGCCGCCCTACCACGCGCAGTTTTATCGTGGTCGCAAGCGACGCATCGCGATGCAGGCGCCCATCGATATTCTCGATTTTCAGCATGGCCTCGATGCGGCCCGCCGCTTCGTCGTCCCCCACCACGGATAGCAAGGTCGCGCCAGCGCCCAGTGCCGCAACATTGCGCGCAACGTTCGCCGCGCCGCCAAGACGTTCCTCGGTGTGACTCACACGGACAACCGGTACCGGCGCTTCCGGGGAAATGCGATTGACGTCGCCGAACCAATAGCGGTCCAGCATTACGTCGCCGACTATGAGGATGCGGACGCCAGCGACGGTGGTCCGTCGATCCATTACGGCCTTCCCACCGAGAAATATTCAATGCCTGCTGCGCGCATCGTGGCGGGATCGTAAAGATTGCGTCCGTCGAAAACAACCGGGGTTTTCAGGCGCTTTTTCAGGTCCTCGAAATCGGGACTGCGGAATTCCTGCCACTCCGTGATGATGATCAGCGCATCCGCGCCGTCCAGCGCAGCCGTCGTGGAACTCGCGAAACGCACGCCGGGCTCCTTGGCGAATATCTTCTTGGCCTCTTCCATTGCAACCGGATCATAAACTCTGATGGTTGCGCCCCGCGCAATCAGACCGTTGATGACCACCCGGCTCGGCGCCTCACGCATGTCGTCCGTATTTGGCTTGAAGGCAAGCCCCCAGATCGCGAAATGCTTTCCGTCGAGCTGCTCGCCGAACCGGATACGCACTTTCTCGAGCAGCCGCTGCTTCTGCGTCCGGTTTGCTTTTTCGACGGCATCGACGATGGTCAATGACATGCCGTATTCGCCCGCCGTGTGCTGCAGCGCCTGGATGTCCTTCGGGAAGCAGGAGCCGCCATAGCCCACGCCCGCATAGAGAAAATGATAGCCGATGCGCTGATCCGAGCCGATTCCGTGCCGTACCGCCTCAATGTTG
>JBDTTE010000009.1:0-33838 GCA_039930785.1 Betaproteobacteria bacterium
CTCGCCGAAGCCGACCTTGCCGACGTCAACATCCTGCTCAAGGAAGGCGTGGAATGATGCGAACCCTGCGTCCGCGCGCGGTTCGGCGATTGCTCGCCGTGCTTGTGCTCGTGGCGACTGCAGGGTGCATGCATGAGGAAACAAGAACATTTCACGGCGTTACCGAGGGCGAAATAGTCAGGCTATCTGCGCCGGTTGCGGGCAATCTTTCGTCGCTGGAAGTCAGCCAGGGCGCGATGGTCACCGAAGGTGCCAAGCTGTTTTCGCAGGCCGATGCAGGCGAGATATCCGCCCACGCGGAAGCTGCCCGCCGCCTGGAGCGCGTCGAAAGCGCGCAACGCAAGCGCGTCGGCGGAGAATCCGAGGAAATCGAAACCCTCAAGGCTGAAGTGGCCGAGGCGGAATGGAAATTGATGCTGAAGTCGGCCGCGGCGCCCGTCGGTGGCGTGGTGACCGAAACGCTGTATTCGAAAGGCGATTGGGTCCCGGCCGGTGCGCCCGTCCTGTCGATCCTTCCGGTTGACAAGATCAAGGTCAGCTTTGAAGTTCCGTTGTCCGTGGCGGCGCATCTGCAACACGGTCGCAGCGTGACCCTGTTGTGTGAAAAATGCGATGGCCCGGTCCAGGCGACCATCACCTACGTCTCTCCCTTCGCGACTTCGGAGTCCTCCATGGGCGACGCGCCGGAACTCCACTATCGGGTGGAGGCGCGCCCGATTCCGTCGCAAGCCACGCTACTGCATCCGGGCCAGTCCATTACCGTCAATTTGTAATGGCCGTTGCGCCAGTGACGCGTCACAATATGCCTCGCGCATCTATCATCGCGCCCTATCCAAATGTTGCGCACAAGCAGGTCAATGCGGGATGAGAGATGAGTCAAGCTGGCAGATGAAGCGGGAAGGTCGCGGGTTTTCCACTTTGGTATCAGCGCTCGCGCTTGCGGCATTGATCGCGGGCGCGGGGTGCAAACCGGCGGCGCAGCCGGAGGCCGTGCCTCGCCTCGTCAGCGTCGTTCGGGTGGCCATGGGCAGCAGCAATGGCGGCGTGGCGTATTCGGGCGAGGTGCGCCCGCGCTACGAAACCAATCTCGGGTTTCGCGTATCGGGCAAGATCGTGGCTCGCAACGTCGAGGTCGGCGGGGTCGTCAAGAAGGGGGATGTGCTCGCGCGCCTCGATCCCGAAGATCAGGAACTCAACACGCGTGGGGCGCAGTCGCAACTGGCCGCAGCCCGCTCCGAGTTTGAGCAAAGCAAGGCCGAACTCGAACGGCATACGGATCTTTTCCAGAAAAATTTTATCAGCAAGGCCGAGTTCGACCGCTGGCAGAACGCCTTCAACGTGTCGCAAGCCCGGCTCGAGCAGGCGCAGGCCCAGCTCGAGGTGACGAAGAACCAGACCGGTTACACCGAGCTGGCGGCGGACCATGCCGGGGTCGTGACGGCCATACTCGTGGAGGTCGGGCAGGTAATCGCAGCGGGGCAGACTGCGATGAAGCTTGCACGCACCGACGATCGCGAAGTCGTCATCAGCATTCCGGAAAACCGACTTGCGGAGTTGAACGACGCAAAAGACATCAAGATTTCCCTGTGGGCCGATCCATCGAAAACCTACAAGGGCAGGATCCGCGAGGTCAGCCCGGCTGCCGATCCGGTCACACGTACTTACGCTGCCAAAATCACCGTACTCGATGCCGATGCGGGCGTGAAGCTCGGCATGACCGCGAACGCCTTTTTGCGCGGCGTGCAACGTAACGTGGCGGCGATGTTGCCGGCTACCGCAATGTTTCAGGACAACGGCCACGCCGCGGTCTGGGTAGTGGACAAGTCGACCAGCCAGGTCAAGCTGGTGAGCGTAGAGGTCGGGGAGTTCGTCGAGGACAAGGTCGCGGTACTGTCGGGCCTCAATGCCGGTGACATCGTGGTGCGCGCCGGCGTGCACAAGCTCTTTGCCGGCGAAAAGGTCAGGACCAGTGAGGAACCGGTCAAGGAGGCGGTGAAGTGAAGGGCCCGAACCTGTCGGGCTGGGCGCTCGAGCACCAGTCGCTGGTGCTTTTTTTTATGCTCGCACTGTTTGCCGCCGGCTTCGGCGCATACCTGAAGCTGGGACAGGCCGAGGACCCGGATTTCACCTTCAAGGTCATGGTGATTCGCGTGCTGTGGCCGGGCGCCTCGCCTGCGGAGATGGAACAGCAGGTCACCGAGCGCCTGGAGAAAAAACTCCAGGAAACACCCTATCTGGACTACCTCCGTTCTTATACCAAGACCGGCGAGGCCACGATATTTGTCACATTGCGCGATTCGACCCCGCCGCGCGCAGTCGAAGGCGTCTGGTACCAGGTCCGCAAGAAGGTCGGCGATATCCGCTATACGCTGCCGGAAGGAACGCTTGGACCGTTCTTCAACGACGAGTTTGGCGACGTGTTCGGCAATCTCTACGCTTTCACGGGCGACGGATTCACCTACGCCGAGCTCAGGGACTATGTCGAGGATGTGCGCAGGGAAATCCTGCGCGTGCCCTCGGTCGCCAAGGCGGAGATCCTCGGCAACCAGGACCAGAAAATCTACGTCGAGATGTCCCACCGCAAGCTGGCGACACTGGGCATCGATCCGCTGTCCATTTTCGAGGTACTGCGAACCCAGAACGCGATGACACCGGCCGGCTCGGTTGAAACGAAGGCCGACCGCATTTTCCTGCGCATTTCCGGCAGTTTCGATTCGGTCGAAAGCATTCGCGAGATTGGCATCCAGGCCAACGGTCGCTTGTTCCGGCTGGGTGACATTGCCCATGTCTATCGCGGCTACGTCGATCCGCCGGTGGACAAGCTGCGCTACATGGGGCAGGAGGCGATCGGCCTCGCCGTGTCGATGGCCAAGGGCGGCGACATCATAGAGCTTGGCGAAGACCTGGAGAAGGCGTTCGCGGGAATCAAGCGCGACCTGCCGGTCGGCGTCGAAGTCCACCAGTATTCGAACCAGCCGGAAGTCGTGAAGCGCTCGATCGACGAGTTCATGCACACCTTGATGGAGGCGGTCATCATCGTGCTCGCCGTCAGTTTTTTCAGCCTGGGTTTCCGCACCGGGCTGGTCGTGGCGCTGTCGATCCCGATGGTGCTGGCGGTGACGTTCCTGTTGATGAAGCTCTACGGCATCGACCTGCAGCGCATTTCGCTGGGCGCCCTGATCATCTCGCTCGGCCTGCTGGTCGACGACGCCATCATTTCAGTCGAGATGATGGCCACCAAGATGGAGCAGGGCATGGAGCGCGCCAAGGCAGCGGCGTTCGCCTACACCTCGACCGCGTTTCCCATGCTGACCGGCACGCTGATCACCGCCGCGGCATTCACGCCGGTCGGGTTCGCCAAGTCCTCCGCCGGGGAATACACGTTTTCGATTTTCGCGGTCGTCACCATTGCCCTGCTGGTTTCCTGGGTCGTGGCGATCCTGTTCACGCCCTATCTCGGCTACAAGTTGTTGCCGAACTATGAGCACGGCGTACATCCCCCGTCCTTGTTCCAGCGTTTCATCCAGGGGCCGCTCCATCGGCTTCGACCCGGATTGATTCCCGCGCCGACGCCGCATCACGGCGGCGACGTTTACGACAGCCCTTTCTACCGGCGGTTTCGCGCGCTGGTGGATTGGTGCGTGGACTACCGCAAGACCGTCATATTCATCACCATCGCGGTTTTCGCGCTGTCGATCTTCGGGTTTCGCTTCGTGCAGAACCAGTTCTTCCCGTCGTCGAATCGTCCCGAGCTGATCGTCGACCTGTGGCTGCCGCAGGGCGCGTCGTTCCAGGCGACCGAGACCGAGGTCAAGCGCCTCGAGGAAAAACTCAAGGGCGATGCGAACGTATTGAATTATGTCGCCTACGTCGGCAATGGCAGCCCGCGCTTCTACCTTCCGCTCGACCAGCAACTGGGCCATCCGAATTTCGCGCAGTTCGTGATCGTGACCAAGGACAACGTGGCGCGCGAGGTGCTTTACGACAGGCTCAATCACGTCCTCGAAAACGAATTTACTGGCTTGCGCGGGCGCGTGAACCGGCTGGAGAACGGACCGCCCGTGGGCTATCCGATTCAGTTCCGCGTCATCGGCAATGACATTCCAAAGGTGCGTAACATCGCCTTCGAAGTCGCAGCCATCGTGCGCGCCAATCCGAACGTGCAGAACGTCCACCTCGACTGGAACGAGCAGGTCAAGACCGTGCGCCTGGAGATCGACCAGAACAAGGCGCGCGTCATCGGGGTCACGTCCCAGGGGTTGTCGACGGTGCTGAATTCGGTCCTGACCGGCTACAGCATTACGCAGTATCGGGAGAAAGACCTGCTGATCGAAGTGCTGGCGCGCGCCGAGGCCGGCGAGCGCCTCGATCCCGGCAAGCTGGCCGAGATCAACGTGCCGACGCAATCAGGCAAGTGGATCCCGCTGGCGCAGATCGCGAAGATCGAATACGGCTTCGAGGAAGGCATCATCTGGCGGCGCAATCGCCAGCCGACCGTAACGGTGCGCGCCGACATGCGCGGCGATGTGCAGGCGCCGGTGGTTTCGAAGCAGCTCGACCCGCAACTCGATGCGCTGCGCGCAAAGCTGCCTGAGTACTATCGAATTGAGATGGCCGGTGCGATCGAGGAGAGCGCGAAAGGCGAAAATTCGATCATCGCCGTGATGCCCCTGATGCTGATCGGCGTGCTGACCCTGCTGATGATCCAGTTGCAGAGCTTCCAGAAAACGGTGATGGTGCTGCTGACCTCGCCGCTCGGGTTGATCGGCGTGGCTTTCATCCTGCTGACCTGGAACGTGCCATTCGGCTTTGTCGCGAACCTCGGTGTCATCGCACTGTTCGGCATGATCATGCGCAATTCGGTGATTCTCGTCGACCAGATCGAGCAGGACATCGCCGCCGGCCATCCGGTGTGGATCGCCATCGTCGATGCCACGGTCAGGCGTTTCCGACCGATCGTGCTGACCGCATGCGCGGCCGTGCTGGCAATGATCCCGCTTTCGCGCAGCAATTTCTGGGGGCCGATGGCGGTTGCGATCATGGGCGGTCTTATTTCCGCAACGATCCTGACCCTGCTGTTCGTTCCGGCGCTCTACGCGGCCTGGTTCCGGGTGAAACGGCCGGGAACGACCTGAACACGCCGTGACTGTCGTAGCTGCCGTGACTGTCGTGACTGCCGTAACTACCGTGACTATCGTGACTGCGTGAATTCCCGAAGGGCGGAATGCGCGATGAATCACGACAGTCACGACAGTCATGATAGTCACGATAGTCACGGCAGTTACGATAGTCACGGCTTTCCGTACAATGCACCCATGAGCAATCGGTTCCTGCGTCCCGCCGCCGCGTTCTTTGCGGCGTTCGTTCTTGTTGGTTCGTTCGCTGCGCGCACGGCGACGGCTGCGGAACAATGTGGCATCGCCTCTGCGCATCCACTTGCCACTCACGCGGGGTGCGAAATTCTCGCGGCTGGCGGCAATGCCTTCGATGCGGCAGTCACTGTTGCCGCTGCGCTCGCGGTCGTCGAGCCGTTCGCGTCCGGACTTGGCGGCGGCGGTTTCCTCCTGTTGCATCGTGCCTCGGACAATTCCGATGTGTTCCTCGACGCGCGCGAGACGGCGCCCTCGCGGGCGACGCGCGAATTTTTCCTCGATGCGCAGGGCAATCCGAAGTCGCAGGCCGCGCAGCAAGGGCCCACGGCGGCGGGCATTCCAGGCGAGCCCGCGGCACTGGATTGGGTTGCCACGCGCTATGCAAAATTGCCGTTCGCACGCTTGCTTGCGCCGGCGATCAAACTGGCCGAGGACGGATTCCCGGCCGACACGCGCTTCGCCAACGCCACTACCTTCAGCTTGAATCTGCTGAAGGGCAGCACCGGTGCCGTGCAAAGTTTCCTCGACGATGGCAAACCGGTCGCGGCCGGTTATCGGGTGGTGCAGCCCAGGCTCGCGCGAACATTGCGCATGCTGGCGAGCGGCGGGGCTAGAAGTTTTTATCACGGTGAATTCGCACGCAAGCTGACGCAGGCCGTCAAGGATGGCGGCGGCCTTTGGGAGTTGTCCGATCTCGAAGGTTATCGCGTCATCGAGCGCGAGCCGATCCGCTTCACTTATCGGGGCGCGCAAATCACGACCGCACCGTTACCCTCTTCGGGCGGCCTGGTGCTGGCGCAGAGCCTGTTCATCCTCGAGGCAGTGGATCTCGCGGCACTTTCCGAAACCGATCGCGCGCATTACGTCGTCGAGGCCATGCGCCGCGGCTACCAGGATCGCGCGCGCTACATGGGTGACCCGGCGTTCGTGGATGTTCCCGTGGAAAAACTAATTTCGCGGGCGTACGCAGCGCAACGTGGCGCGAACATCGATGCCGGGCGCGCGACGCCCAGCAGCGAACTCGTTCCTTCCGGCAAGGAAGGCAAGGACACCACGCACTTCTCGATCATCGATCGCGAGGGAAACCGCGTCGCTGCGACATTGTCCGTGAATGGATCGTTCGGCTCCGGTTTTGTGCCGGGCGACACCGGCATGCTGCTGAACAATCACATGGATGATTTTTCGCTCGCGCCCGGTGCGGCGAATCTTTACAAGCTCGTCGGCGGCGACGCCAACGCAGTCGCGCCCGGCAAGCGTCCGCTGTCGTCGATGTCGCCGACCTTCGTCGAGGACACGCGCGGTGTGCTCGTGCTCGGCACACCGGGCGGCTCGCGCATCATCTCGATGGTGCTGGAGGGTATCCTCGACTACGTAGGCCAACCGACGATCGATCTATCAAGACTCGTTGGTGCGCCGCGTTTCCATCACCAGTATTTGCCCGATCGCATCGAGATCGAGCCGGGCAGTTTTACGGCGGATTGGATCGAAGCCCTGAAAGCCAAGGGACATGCGGTACAGGAAGGGCGCCGCCGGTGGGGTAACATGCAGGCCGTATTCCAGGACAAGCAGTCGGGACGCATCGAGTCCGCCAACGATCCGCGCGCGCTGGGCGGCGTGCTGTTCTGAGACGTTGTCCGACAGGAGGCATCGGAATCGTGCAGACAAGACGGGATTTCCTCAAAGGTTCGACGGCGGGTCTGATTTTGGCCGCCGGGGCTCGCTGGGCCGGTATGGCGAACGCTGCGGATGCCCCTTCGCTGCCCGCTGGTACGCTGGACTCCGCGGTGCTGGAAAGCCTGCCGGGCAAGCTGCCGCTCATCAAGAAGTCCTGGCGTCCGCCTAATTTCGAAACGCCCGTAGATTATTTCGGCGAAACCTTCACGCCTAACGACGCGTTTTTTGTGCGTTACCACCTGGCGGGCATTCCGGAAGCCATCGACGAGGCGCAATGGAAGCTGGCGATCGCCGGCGAATCGGTGGAAAACCCGTTCGAACTGACTTACGAAAATCTGACGCGCGATTTCGAGATCGTCGAACTGGCCGCGGTCTGCATGTGTTCGGGTAACCGCCGCGGTTTTTCGCAACCGCATGTGCCGGGCGTGCAGTGGGGTCATGGCGCCATGGGTCACGCGAAATGGCGCGGTGTGCGCCTGCGCGATCTGCTGAACAAGGCTGGCATCAAAAAGGAAGCGCTCGAGATCGTGCTGGCGGGGGCGGACGGCCCGGTACTCGACAAGACGCCGCCGTTCGTCAAAAGCCTGCCGTTGTGGAAGGCGATGGACGAGAACACGCTGCTTGCGTTCGGCATGAACGGCGAAAAGCTGCCGCACTGGAACGGGTATCCGGTGCGCCTCGTGGTGCCGGGCTGGACGGCGACTTACTGGACGAAGCACATCACGTCGATCAACGCGATTGCGCAACCGTTCAAGGGATTCTGGATGAATCCCGGGTATCGCATTCCGAAGGGCAAGTTTCCGGTCATCGATCGTTTCGTCAGCCAGGAGACGGAGGCCAATACGCCGATCACGGAAATGCTGGTCAACTCGCTGATTACCTCACCCGCGGCAGGAAAGAAAATTCGCAAGGGGGAGCCGGTGATCGTCGCCGGTATCGCCTGGGACGGCGGCTACGGCGTCACCTCCGTGGAGGTTTCCGAGGACGATGGCAAGGTTTGGCGTGCTGCGCAACTCGGCCCGGACCTGGGGCGCTACGCCTGGCGGCAGTGGTCCTATCGATTTGCATCCGGCCGCGCGGGGCGGCACACGCTGCTGGTGCGGGCTTCGAATCGCGCGGGCACGACGCAGACGACCGAGCCCATTTTCAATCCCGCCGGCTACAACAACAATGCCATCCAGCGGGTCGATATCGAGGCCATCGCATGAAAGCGTTGCTGATCGCACTGCTTTCGCTCGTGTCGCTTCAAGCAGCCGGCGGGGAAGCCGATATCCGCTTGAAGGACGCACCGGGTCGGGACGTCGTGGCGGCCAACTGCTCGATGTGCCACAGCCTGGACTATGTGCAGATGAACGCGCCCTTCCTCGACCGAAAGGGCTGGGAAGCCTCCGTAAACAAAATGATAAAGGTCATGGGCGCGCCGGTGAGTGAATCCGACGCGCGCACAATCGTCGACTATCTCGCTTCGCAGTACGGCCAATGATGGACTGCAGGCGGACTGAAATGGGGAACACATGAAAACGACCTTCCTGGATTTCGAGCAGCCGATCTCCGAACTCGAGGCAAAGATCGAGGAACTGCGCTATGTGCAGGACGATTCCGCGGTGGACATCTCCGAGGAAATTTCCCGGCTGCAGAAAAAGAGCAGCACGCTGACGCGCGACATCTACGGGAAATTATCGGCCTGGCAAATCTCTCAGGTCGCCCGCCATCCGCAGCGGCCGTATTCGCTGGATTACTTCCAGAACCTGTTCACCGATTTCGAAGAACTGCAGGGCGATCGCGTGTTCGCGGAAGATCCATCGATCGTCGGCGGCCTCGCGCGCTTCGGCAGCCAGACGGTCATGGTGATCGGCCACCAGAAGGGCCGTGACACCAAGGACAAGCTGTATCGCAATTTCGGCATGCCCAAGCCCGAGGGCTATCGCAAGGCGCTGCGGCTGATGAAGCTGGCCGAGAAATTCAATTTACCCGTGATGACTTTCATCGACACGCCGGGTGCGTATCCCGGCGTCGGGGCAGAGGAGCGCGGCCAGTCCGAAGCCATCGGGCGCAATCTCTTCGTCATGGCGGAATTGCGTGTGCCCATCATCGTGACGATCATCGGTGAAGGTGGTTCGGGCGGGGCGCTGGCGATCGCAGTCGGCGACGTGACATTGATGCTGCAATATTCGATCTATTCGGTCATTTCTCCGGAAGGCTGCGCGTCGATCCTGTGGAAGAGCGCGGACAAGGCGCCGGATGCGGCCGAAACGCTGGGCATCACGGCGAATCGGCTGAAAACGCTGGGCCTGGTCGATCGCGTCGTGGCGGAGCCGCCGGGTGGCGCGCATCGCGATCCAACGGCGATCATCCAGACCCTGCGCAAGGCGCTGCTCGATGCGTTGACCGAGGCACAGTCCAAATCGACGGATGAGTTGATCGAGACACGCTTCGAACGCCTGATGGCATACGGCAAGTTCAAGGAAACGCCACTGCGTTGAGCGCTGGTCCACAGCATCGCGGGAATTATTCGCGAATCGATGTTCTGCCGAGTTCGCGGGGGCGCGCGCGCCAATGAGTGGTGGACTGGTGCAGTCCGTAGCAGGTGCGCTCGGTGCGCATGCGGTGCGCGGAAAACGCGTCGCCATCGGCCTGAGCGGTGGCCTGGATTCGGTCGTCCTGCTCGATGCGCTCGACGCGTTGCGTGCTTCTCACGATCTGACGCTTTCGGCCATCCACGTCAATCACCAGATCAGCCCGCACGCGGGCGAGTGGGAGCGCTTCTGCGGCGAGCTTTGCGCAAAACGCAATATCCCGCTCACCGTGCGCCAGGTTCAGGTGAAGCCCGAAGGCATGGGACTGGAAGCCGCCGCGCGCCAGCAACGCTATCGTGCCTACGCGTCGGTCGACGCCGACTACGTCGCGCTCGCCCATCATCTCGATGACCAGGCCGAAACCTTCTTGTTGCAGCTCCTGCGCGGCGCCGGATCGCACGGCCTTTCAGCCATGCCCGTAATAAGGCAGGTGGCCAGTGAAAATGGCGATGCCCCAGCCATCCTGCGACCGTTGCTGGAGTGCCGGCGCAGTCTCCTTGCCGCTCATGCGCAGGCGCGCGGACTGGCATGGGTCGAGGACGAGAGCAACGCCGATTCGCGCTTCGACCGCAATTTCCTGCGCAACGAACTGATGGCGAAACTGGAGACGCGCTTTCCGGGTTATCGCGAAACCCTGTCGCGTGCGGCGCGCAATCTCGCGGACCAGGCGTTGCTCGCGGAGGAGCTCGCGCGCATGGATGCGCTGCAGGCGGATCACAACAGTGTCGCGGTGGAACGCTTGCGCCAGTTATCCGATGCGCGGGCCCTGAACCTGTTGCGGCAGCTGTTCCGCGATCGCGGATTCCTCGCGCCGCCGCGCGTACGTCTCGAAGAAGCCTTGCGCCAATGTCGCGAAGCCGGGCGCGATGCGGAAGTGCAGGTGACGTTTGGCGACGCCGCACTGCGCTGTTACCGCGATCGCGTGGAACTGGTCGGCATCGCAGCGAACCTGCCCGCGGACTGGCAATCGCACTGGGATGGACATCATGAGTTAATCCTGCCCGACGGGCTCGGCGTACTGCGTTCGCGTTTCGCGCTCGGCGAGGGCATCGCCCGGCGGTATTTCGATGAGCGCGCCGCCACCGTGCGCGGACGCAGCGGCGGCGAGCGCATGCAACCTGGCGCGAATCGGCCAAAGCGCATGCTGAAAAGCCTGTTGCAGGAACACGCAATACCGCCATGGGAGCGCAGCCGCATGCCGCTGGTGTTTTTCGGCGATCGGCTGGCCTGGGTGCCGGGCATCGGTGTCGCTGCGGAATTTCGCGCGAGTGCACAGGAACCCGGCGTGGCGCCGGAATGGGATCCGGGCTGATAGAATCGCCGCGGGAGGCAGGCGCACGCCATCACATCAACCGGCGCCGCACATGAAAATGAGAAGAAGAGCAGTCGTATTTCTGTTGTCGCTGGTTGCCGCGTTGTCCATCGTCGCGTTGCCGGCGCGGGCGGCGGACCCCATCGTGATCAAGTTCAGCCACGTGGTGGCCAACGACACGCCCAAGGGCAAGGCCGCGGAAAAATTCAAACAGCTTGCTGAAAAATATACCTCTGGTCGCGTCAAGGTCGAACTGTATCCGAACAGCCAGTTGTACAAGGATCGGGAGGAGATGGAAGCGCTGCAACGCGGCGCCGTGCAGATGCTCGCGCCCTCCGTGTCGAAGTTCGGCCCTATGGGCGTGCGTGAATTCGAGCTGTTCGACATTCCCTATCTCATACCTGATTCGCAGGCCGTCGATCGCGTAACGGACGGTGAGATCGGCGCGAAGCTGTTTGCGAAGCTCGAGCCGAAAGGCGTGAAAGGCCTGGCGTACTGGGACAACGGCTTCAAGCAGTTTTCCGCCAATCGGCCGCTGCACAAACCGGAGGATTTTCGCGGCCTGAAGATGCGCATCCAATCATCCAAGGTACTGGAGGCGATGATGCGCGAGCTGGGCGCGCTACCGCAGGTCATGGCTTTCTCCGAAGTCTACTCGGCGCTCCAGCAAAAGGTGGTCGACGGCACCGAGAATCCGATCTCCAATCTGTACACGCAGAAGATGCATGAGGTGCAATCGCACTTGACGATTTCGAATCACGACTGCCTGGTCTATGCCGTCATCACCAACAAGAAATTCTGGGATGGCCTGCCGGCGGACGTTCGAACGCAACTGGAAAAAGCCATGACCGAGGCGACCCAGTACGAACGCGATATCGCAAAGAAGGAGAACGACGACGCGCTGGCGGCCATCAAGGCGTCCGGCAAAACACAGGTCTATGTCCTGAGCGATGCGGAACGCAAGGCGTTCCAGGATGCGCTGCTGCCGCTGCAGGCGAAGTTCGAGGCTGTC
Source organism: Betaproteobacteria bacterium (assembly GCA_039930785.1). Lineage (GTDB taxonomy): Bacteria > Pseudomonadota > Gammaproteobacteria > Burkholderiales > JACQAP01 > JACQAP01. The sequence goes on from JBDTTE010000009.1 coordinate 11,947, forward strand.
GTCGGCAAGGACAATCTCGACGCAATCCACCGCATCGTTGCCGAGGGCGGATCCGGCAAGGCCGGAAAGAAGTAAAGGGTGCTTTGCACCTTCAATCGCTTCCTCGACCGGATCGAGGAATGGCTGATCGCCAGTTTCATGGCGACGGCCACCCTGATCATCTTTATCGCCGTGCTGCACCGGCAATCCGCGGCGATCCCCTGGTTGTGGCAGTACGCTTCCCAGCTCAATTTTTCCTGGGCGCAGGAACTCTGCATCTACCTGTTCATCTGGATGGCGAAGTTTGGCGCGGCCTACGGCGTGCGCACCGGCATCCACATCGGGGTCGACGTGCTGGTCAACTACGTCAGGCCATCGCGTCGTCGTGTGCTGGTGTCGATCGCGTTGTCGCTGGGCGCATTCTTCACCGGCACCATCGCGGTCATGGGCGTGCGGTGGGTATGGTTCGTCTACGGCACGGGGCAGACTTCGCCCGACCTCGAGTGGCCGATGTGGGTGATCTACCTGTGCATCCCGCTCGGTTCCTCGCTGATGTGTTATCGCTTCCTGCAGGTGCTCACGCGCTTCCTGCGTTCGGGTGAGTTGCCGGTCCACTCATTGGCGGCTGCAGAGGAGGGCACGGCATGAACGCCATGCTGATCCTCCTCATTCTGCTGGTGCTCCTGCTGACCGGCACCCCGATCTCGATCGCGCTGGGCATGACGGTGCTGACCTTCCTCGCGCTGTTCTCCTCATTCTCGATCGACACAGTCGATATCGTGTCGCAGCGCCTGTTCACCGGGCTGGAAAGTTTCGCGATCATGGCGGTGCCGTTCTTCGTCCTGTCGGGCACGTTCCTGACCGAGGGCGGCATTGCGAAACGCATCATTCGTTTCGCGCTTGCACTCACCGGCTCGATGCACGGCGGGCTGGCGATAGCAGCCATCCTCGCGTGCGCGTTTTTCGCCACGATTTCCGGATCGAGTCCGGCGACCGTCGTCGCGATCGGCTCGATCATGTTGCCGGCCATGGTCAAGCAGGGCTACCCGAAGCGCTTCGCGGTCGGCGTGATCACCACGTCGGGATCGCTTGGGATTCTGATCCCGCCGTCGATCGTCATGATCATTTACGCGGTAAGCACGTCGGAATCGGCCGGCAAGCTATTTATCGCCGGCATCGTGCCGGGGATCCTGCTCGCGGGCCTGCTGATGCTCGTCACCTACATCACGGCGCGGACGAAGAAATTTCCGACAATGCCCCGCGCGTCGCGGCAGGAAGTCTGGGCATCGTTCAAGGACGCCTTCTGGGGACTGATGCTGGTGGTCATTGTGATGGGCGGCATCTATGGCGGCATCTTCACGCCCACCGAGGCCGCAGCGGTCAGCGCGGTCTACGCGTTCATCGCGGCGGTTTTTATTTATCGCGGCCTCACGCTGGCGCAGGTGCCGAAAGTTTTGCTATCGGCGGCGAATACCAGCGCGATGCTGCTCTACATCATCACCAACGCGATCCTGTTCTCGTTCCTGCTGACGTCCGAGCAGATTCCGCAGGTGCTGTCGCAGTGGGTCGTCGACCAGCATCTTTCGCCGTGGATGTTCCTCGTCGCGGTGAACGTCGCGCTGCTGGCGGCCGGGCAATTCATGGAGCCAAGCTCGATCATCCTGATCCTGGCGCCGTTGCTGGTCCCCATCGCGAAGACCATGGGCATTGATCCCATCCACCTCGGCGTGATCATGACCGTTAACATGGAAATCGGCATGATCCATCCGCCAGTCGGGTTGAACCTGTTCGTCGCCAGCCACATCGCGCGGATGGGATTGACCGAGGTATCGATCGCCTGCCTGCCGTGGGTGGTGGTGTTGCTGGCCTATCTCGTGCTGATCACCTACGTGCCAGCCGTCTCGCTCTGGCTGCCCAATCTGCTCTACTGATTCAGGGGCGGGATAACCAGCACGGCTTGAACGCCGAGTTTTTTCGCGCGAGCGAGCGCCTTTTCAGCCTCATGCCTGTCCTTGAACGGCCCCATTTTTACAAATGTTTCGAGGTGCGCGGTGATGCCCGCGCGTTTGAGTTGTTTCTGCAGCGACTGCGCATTGGCGGCCGTGTTGAATACGCCGAGCTGCACCATGTAATGTGCGTCCAAAGCTGCAATGGGCTTGCCGGGCGCCTTGCCGTCAATGACCGCCGATTCTGCAGCGCCGACCTGCGGCGGAACCAGTTTCTCGTCGTTTTTGATCTCGGGTGGGGCCGGTGGCGGCATGGGCGAACCGGCCGTGGATTGTTCCGGCACCGGTGCCACTGTGGTGATCAGGGCCTGTGAAGGTTCGTGCGGCGGAGTGGGTACGGGAACGCGCTCCCGCATGCGCTCGGTCAGCGTCAGCCCGGCTACCGCGGCTATGCCGAGTGCGATCGCAACGATCAGCCGCCGGGGGCCCGCCGGTGCCGTTTTTGAATCCCCGGAGGAGGATGAATCGGGAAATTTGTCCAACTGCATTGCCAGGTTACGAAGACGGTGACGGGCGATGCTAACACCGATTTTCCAGTCGATTGACCCACCATTGTCGCGGTGCGGGACGCGAGTCCGACGCGATTCCGGCTCAGCGCCCGGGCGTAAGCGTTCCTTTCCCTGGATGTCCGTGCTATCCTTATGAATTAGCTTCGAAAAAACAAACCTCTGGAGAATCTTAAATGGCTGTTGAACGGACCCTGTCGATCATCAAACCGGATGCAGTGGAAAAAAACGTGATCGGACAGATTTATTCGCGATTCGAAGGTGGCGGACTGAAGGTTATAGCAGCGAGAATGGTGCATCTGTCGCGCAATGACGCAGAGGGATTTTATGCCGTGCATCGCCAGCGTCCTTTTTTTAACGATCTGGTGAATTTCATGATTTCCGGGCCGGTTATGGTGCAGGTGCTGGAGGGTGAGGGCGCGATCCTGAAGAATCGCGATCTGATGGGCGCGACCGATCCCAAGAAAGCCGCGAAGGGAACCATCCGCGCGGATTTCGCCGACAGCATCGATGCCAATGCCGTGCATGGATCGGACGCCAAGGAAACTGCCGCCGTTGAAATTGCCTACTTCTTTCCGTCGCTGAACGTTTATTCGCGCTGATGCCCGTCAACCTGCTCGATCTCGATTCACAGCGCCTCGCCGGTTTCTTCGCGGAAATCGGCGAGAAGCCGTTTCGGGTGCGGCAGGTGATGAAGTGGATCCATCAGTTCGGGTACGCCGATTTCGCGCTGATGAGCGACCTGTCGAAGGACCTGCGTGCCAAGCTCGCAGCGGCGGCCTTCGTCGAGGCGCCCGCGGTGATGGCCGATTCGACGGCAGAGGATGGCACGCGCAAATGGCTGTTGTCCGTCGGCGCTGCCAACGGAATCGAAACGGTGTTCATTCCGGAAACCGGGCGCGGCACGCTCTGCGTGTCGTCCCAGGTTGGCTGTGCGCTGGAATGTGCGTTTTGCTCGACCGGGCGGCAGGGTTTCAACCGTAACCTGTCGGTCGGCGAGATAATCGGTCAGCTCTGGTGGGCGAATCGTGCGCTCGGCGCAACGCCCCGAGGCGAACGCGTTGTCAGCAATGTCGTCATGATGGGCATGGGCGAACCGCTGGCCAATTTCGACAACGTCGTTTCGGCGATGAGGATCATGCTCGACGACCATGCCTACGGACTGTCGCGCCGCCGCGTGACGCTTTCGACATCGGGAATTGTGCCGGCGATGGATCGCCTCGCGGCGCAATTGCCGGTTGCGCTCGCAGTGTCGTTGCATGCGCCAAACGATGAATTGCGCGACCGGCTCGTGCCGATCAACAAGAAGTATCCATTGAAGGAACTCATGGCTGCGTGCAAGCGTTACATAAAAGTTGCGCCGCGCGATTTCGTGACGTTCGAGTACGTCATGCTCGAGGGTATAAACGATAGCGTCGACCAGGCGAGGCAGCTGGTGGAACTGGTCGGCGGCGTGTCCTGCAAGTTCAACCTGATTCCCTTCAATCCATTTCCGGACTCCGGCTTCGAGCGCTCGTCGCCGAGGCGCATCGCGGCGTTCCGCGACACGCTGATGCAGGCGGGGCTGGTCACGACCGTACGCAAGACTCGCGGCGACGACATCGACGGTGCCTGCGGGCAACTGGCCGGACAGGTGCAGGATCGCACGCAGCGCAGTGCGAGGCGCGCAGTGGCGGCGTCCGCATGAACAGGGCATGGGCGTTCTTCCTGATCGCCACGCTCGCTGCATGCACGACCACGACCAACCGGTCTGAAACCGGCGAGCCGCGCACCGCCAAGGAAAATCGCGCGCAGGTGCACACGGAACTCGGCGCCGCGTATTACGGGGCAGGCCAGATGCCGGTTGCGGTGCAGGAACTCAAGGAGGCCATCAGCGCCGATCCGAACTACGCTCCCGCGCATGGCCAGCTCGGGCTGGTTTACATGTCGCTGAAGGAAGATGCGCTCGCCCAGCAATCCTTCGAACGCGCACTGAAGATCGATCCGAACGATTCGGCGATAAACAACAACTACGGCATGTTCCTCTGCCAGCGCAAGCGCGAGAAAGAGGCGATGAAATATTTCGCCACGGCATTGAAGAACCCGCTATATGCCGCGCCGGAAAATGCCTATACGAATTCAGGCGTCTGCGCACGATTGCAAGGCGATGACGTAACGGCCGAGCAGTGGTTTCGCAAGGCACTGGCGCTGCAGCCGGATCAGCCACTGGCGCTCTACAACATGGCCGAGATCTCGTTCAAGCGCAATGACATGGTCACGGCGCGCACCTTGCTCAATCGTCACATGCAGGTGACAACGCCGACGCCGGACGCGCTGTGGCTGGGCGCGCGCATCGAAAAGCAACTGGGCAACCGCAATGCACTCGCCAGTTACGGTACGCAATTGAACAATCGCTATCCGGCCGCCGCACAGACCCGCGCCTACAACGAAGGTCGGTTCCAGTGAACGACAATAATGCCGCATCGAATTTGACAGCTGGTGCGGCATTGCTCGCTGAGCGACGCCGCCAGAGCCTGAGCCTGGGCGATGTGTCGAGGCAACTCAAACTGGCGGTCCGCCAGGTGGAAGCGCTGGAGCGGGACGATTACTCGGGTTTCCGCCCGGTGTTCGTCCATGGATTCATCCGCAATTACGCGAAACTGTTGGGGCTGGACCCCGAACCGTTGATCCGCGCCGCCGATTCGATGCTGAGTCCGCCGCCGGCCGCGGCAGTGGACACGGAAGGGCCGCAACGAGTCCCGCTGGCGGAGCAACCAGCACGCAAGAGCAATGTCGCTTCTGTTCGCAGGTGGGGGATTGTCGCAATCGTTGTTTTCGTCGGTGTCGCGCTCGTCCTCGCGCTCGGCGGCAGGCGCGAACGCGACACAACGCGTGGCGGCGAAGTCGTTGCCTCGCGTGACAAGGCGGCTGAACCGAAAGCGCTGACAAAGCCGGTCGAAGCTGATTCACCCGTATCGAAATCGGCCGAAGTGGAGGCCGCGCCGGCGAGGCCCGCGGAGCCCGCTTCCGTGGGCAGCAAGCCCGCAGAAAACCAGCTCGTTGATGTCCCTTCTGGTGCCAAGCCAAAGACCGCTGAATCGAAGCCGTTGCCGAAGGCGGCTACTGCAGCGGCATCCGAGGCATCGCCGCGACCGTCCGATGCTGCAGGCGGCGCGGTATCCGTGGAAAAAATCCGGGTACGCATGATCTTCGACCGCGAAGCCTGGGTGGAAATCAAGGATCGCAATGGCGCCACGATTTTCGGCCAACTCAACGCCGCGGGCACGCGCCGCAGCGTAAGTGGCGAACCACCCCTGAGCGTAGTCGTCGGAAACGCCTCCGGCGTCCAGCTCTTCATGGGGGAAAAGAGCATCGATCTTGCGCCCCACACGCGCGCCGACATCGATCTTGCGCGGCTGAAACTGGAATAGGTAGCGGAATGTCAGGCGGCAGCATACGACGTCACGAAACCCGCGAAGTGCGCATTGCCGGCATTCCGGTGGGAGGCGGCGCGCCGGTAGTCGTGCAGTCGATGACCAATACCGACACGGCCGACGTAAAAGCAACGGCGAAGCAGGTCAGGGAACTGTCGGAAGCCGGTTCCGAATTCGTGCGCATCACGGTGAATTCGGCGGAAGCCGCGGCGGCCGTGCCCGGGATTCGAAACATTCTCGAGCGAGAAGGCTGCCGCGTTCCGTTAATCGGTGACTTTCACTTCAACGGGCACAAGCTGCTGACGCAGTATCCGGAATGCGCGCAGGTGCTCGACAAGTATCGGATCAACCCCGGCAATGTGGGGCGCGGATCGAAGCGCGACGACCAATTCGCCACGATGATCGAAACCGCCTGCCGTTTCGGCAAGCCGGTGCGCATCGGCGTCAACTGGGGCAGCCTCGATCCCGATCTGCTCGGCCGCATGATGGATGACAATGCGAAGTTGCCGGTTCCCGGCGAAGCAGCGGATGTGATGCGCGAAGCGCTGGTTGTTTCCGCGCTGCAGAATGCGCAAAAGGCCGAGGACATCGGCCTGGGCCGCGATCGCATCATCCTCTCGTGCAAGGTCAGTGGCGTGCAGGATCTTATTCTGGTTTATCGCGAGCTTGCCGCGCGCTGCGACTATCCGCTGCACCTGGGATTGACGGAGGCGGGCATGGGGTCGAAGGGTATTGTTGCTTCGACGGCGGCACTCGCCGTGCTGCTGCAGGAAGGCATTGGCGACACCATTCGCATTTCACTGACGCCCGATCCTGGTGGCGATCGCACGCGCGAAGTCATCGTTGCGCAGGAAATCCTGCAGACCATGGGGTTGCGGTCGTTCACGCCGATGGTCATCGCGTGTCCCGGCTGCGGCCGTACAACCAGCACCGTATTCCAGGAGCTCGCCGAAAAGATCCAGAGTTATCTGCGTCGTCAGATGCCGGTGTGGCGCGCGCACTATCCCGGTGTCGAGGAAATGCGCGTCGCCGTGATGGGATGCGTCGTCAACGGACCCGGCGAAAGCAAGCATGCGAACATCGGCATCAGCCTGCCGGGATCGGGTGAAACGCCGGTGGCCCCCGTGTTCGTCGATGGCGTGAAAACGGTCACGCTCAAGGGCGAACGCATAGCGGAGGAGTTTCAGGCCCTGGTGGATGATTACGTCGCCAGGCGCTTCGCGGCGAACGGGGCCGCCACGGCGGGGGATGCGACAGCATCGAACAAGCAATCCGCGCGGGCGCTCGGCTGACGAGTTCCGCCCACAACCAGACAAGCAAGTTTTTCATGGCACAAACGATTCAGGCGGTCCGCGGGATGAACGATGTCCTGCCGGAACAGGCGCCGCTTTGGGAGTTTTTCGAAGAAACGGTCCGCGCATGGCTGGCGCAATACGGCTATCGCGGCATCCGCATGCCCATTCTCGAGAAGACGGAACTGTTCGTCCGATCGATCGGCGAAGTCACAGACATCGTCGAGAAGGAGATGTACACCTTCGTCGACCAGCTGAACAGCGAAAATCTGACGCTGCGGCCGGAAGGCACGGCGTCGTGCGTGCGTGCGGTAGTGGAGCACAATTTGCTCTACGCTGGCGCGCAACGCCTGTTCTACATCGGGCCGATGTTCCGTCACGAGCGGCCACAGAAGGGCCGCTATCGGCAGTTCCACCAGGTCGGCGTCGAGGCGCTCGGGTTTCCCGGGCCGGACGTCGACGCCGAGCACATGGTCATGGGGGCAAGCCTGTGGCGCAGGCTCGGCCTGGAAGGCCTTACCCTTGAAATCAATACGCTGGGCAACGCCGCGTCGCGCGAACGCTATCGCGCGCGACTGATCACCCATCTGGAACGCCACGCGGACGTCCTCGATGAAGACGCGCGGCGCAGGCTGCACAGCAATCCGCTGCGCGTGCTCGACAGCAAGAATCCGCTCATGCAGCCGGTCATTGCCGCCGCGCCGAAGCTTGCCGATGACCTGGACGACGACTCGCGTACGCATTTCGAAGCATTGCAAGGGCTTCTCGCCAATGCCGGCGTAGCCTTTAGCGTCAACGAGCGTCTGGTCCGCGGCCTGGACTATTACAATGACGTCGTCTATGAATGGACCACGACGCGGCTCGGCGCGCAGGGTACGGTCTGCGCAGGCGGCCGTTACGACGGCCTGGTTGCGCAAATCGGCGGCAAGGCAGCACCAGCCTGCGGATTTGCGATGGGTGTGGAACGCCTGTTGGCGCTGCTGGCTGACTCGGGCGCAGCGATTCCGAAGCACGAAGCGGACGTGTACCTTGTTCACGCAGGCGAGGCAGCAAGCCGTTTTGCGTGGACGGTTGCGGAGACGTTGCGCGCACGCGGAATCGCGGTAGTGTTCCATTGCGGCGGCGGCAGTTTCAAGTCGCAGATGAAGCGGGCGGACGCGAGCGGTGCTCGCCACGCCGTGATTGTGGGTGACGATGAGGCCGCACGGGGCGTGGTATCCGTGAAACCCCTGAGACAAGCCGGGGAGCAGGCGCAGCTTGGGCCGGAACAAGCGGCTGCTTTGATCCTTGAATCCAACCAATCCTGAAACAACACTTACAGAAAGTTCCGACATGGCATTCGATCTCGAAGAACAGGAACAGATCGCTGAACTCAAGCAGTTCTGGAAGCAATACGGCAAGTTGATCGTTACCGTGGCCTTAGCCGCCCTCGTCGCATATGGCGGCATGCAGGGATGGCGCCACTACAAGCAGGGCGAGGCCGAGAAGGCTTCGGCGCTGTTCACGAAATTCTCCGAGGCCGTGCGCAAGAATGACGTCAAGGATATTCGCGAACTGGGCAAGCAGGTCATGAACGACTTTGGCTCAACTGCGTATGGCGCCACCGCGGCACTGCTGCTCGCCAAGACCGACTACGAAAACAACGACGCCGCTGCCGCCGCTACCGAATTGCAATGGGCGATCGACCACGCCAAGGACACGGAGACGACGGAACTGGCGCGTCTGCGTCTGGCGGGCATCCGCCTCGATGACAAAAAATACGACGAGGCGCTGAAATTACTCGAATCGCCGCATGGCGCCGCAATGGAAACCCTGTATGCCGACCTGCGCGGCGACGTCATGGCGGCGCAAGGCAAGACCGCGGAGGCCCGCGCGGCCTACAAAGTGGCCATCGACAAGGCGCTGCCGAACAGCAGTTATCGCAGCGTCGTGCAAATCAAGCTGGACGCACTCGGAGGCGGCAAGTGACGGGAATGTCCGTGCGCCTGCTCGCAATCGCAACGCTGGTCATCCTGCTTGGCGCCTGCGGCAGCAAGGGTCCGCAACCGGCCAAGCTCGTCGACTTCAAACCGACGGCGAAGGCAAGCGTGGTGTGGAAGGCGAGTGTCGGCGACGCCGGGCGTTACATTTTCACGCCCGCGATATCCGGCGACAGCGTGTTTGCAGCGGGTAACCGGGGCGACCTCGTGCGCCTGGATGCGGCCAACGGAAAAGTCATCTGGCACGTCGATACCAAGGCGCCACTGTCGGGCGGCGTCGGGGTCGGACACAACATGGTGCTGGTGGGAACGGCGAAAGGATCGGTGCTCGCTTACGACCTCCAGGGCAAGCCGCTGTGGCAGGCCAAGGTTTCAAGTGAAGTCCTGAGTGCACCGCAGGCTTCTGCGGAAATCGTCGTCGTGCGCAGCGGCGACAGCCGCATCTTCGGATTGGACGCGCGAGACGGCAGCCGGCGCTGGGAATATCAGACCACGCCGCCACCACTCACCCTGCGAGCGAATCCGGGCGTGGTGGTCGTCGACGATTACGTGATCGCCGGCATGCCTGCCGGCAAACTGGTCGCGTTGAGCATCGCCAATGGCGGCGTCGTCTGGGAAACGATTGTCGCCGCGCCCAAGGGCGACAACGAGCTCGAGCGCATCACCGACATTGCCGGCCCGCCTCTGATCGAACCCAACAGGGTCTGCGCGGCGACCTTCCAGGGACGCGCGGCCTGCTACGAAACCGCGAAGGGGAGCCAGCTCTGGGCACGCCCCGCGTCGAGCGTAGGCAGCCTCGCCGGGGACGACCTCAGCGTTTATCTGTCCGAAGACACCGGAGCCGTCGTGGCGCTGGACAAGAATACGGGTGCGAGCGTGTGGAAGCAGGACAAGCTGTCGTATCGCAATCTCAGCGCGCCGCTGGCATCCAAGAATCACATCGTTGTCGGCGACTACGAAGGCCAGGTACATTTCCTGAGGTTCGAGGACGGCTCGTTCGCGGCACGCATCGCGACGGATGGCGGCGGCATCGCGGCCGCGCCCAGGCTCGTCGGCGACAAGGTGCTCGTCCAGACCCGCAAGGGCGATCTTTACGCGATTTCGCTCGCCGCAATTCCCACAGGCAAGTAACGCAGTCAAACCAGCGCGCGATAGCCATCCCCGCGCCGCAGCCCGGTCAATCCGATTTCCGTGAAACCCACCATCGTCCTGGTTGGCCGGCCCAATGTCGGCAAGTCGACGCTCTTCAACCGCATGACGCGATCGCGCCATGCGCTGGTGGCCGACATTCCTGGCCTTACGCGCGACCGGCACTACGGGCATGGCGACTCGGGAGAGAAGGCTTTTCTCGTGGTCGATACCGGCGGGTTCGAGCCTGTGGCAAAGGAAGGTATCTATCGCGAGATGGCGCGCCAGACCCGCCAGGCCGTCGATGAGGGCGATGCGGTTCTGCTACTGGTCGACGCGCGCCAGGGCCTCACGCCGCTCGACAGGCAGATCGCCCTCGAGCTGCGCAAGAGCGCCCGAAAGTTGTGGCTGGTCGTCAACAAGGCGGAAGGCCTCGGTCACGAAACCGCGGCCGCCGAATTTCACGAACTCGGCCTCGGTACGCCACTGACGATTTCCGCATCCCACGGGGAGGGCGTCCATGATCTGGTCGACATCGTGCTCGAGGAATTTCCCGCGGACGAGGAGGGCGAACAGGTCGCGGACAAGCGGCCGAAGATCGCGGTCGTGGGAAGGCCCAATGTCGGTAAATCCACGCTGGTCAACACGCTGCTGGGCGAGGAAAGGGTCATTGCATTTGATCAGCCCGGGACGACGCGCGACAGCATCTACATCGATTTCGAACGCCACGGGCGGCCTTACACGCTGATCGATACCGCGGGCCTGCGCAAGCGCGGCCGCGTCGAAGAGGTGGCCGAGAAATTTTCCGCGATCAAGACCCTGCAGGCGATCGACGATTGCAATGTCGTGATCCTGTTACTCGATGTAACGCAAGACATCTCGGAACAGGATGCGCACCTGGCCGGGTTCATCGTCGAAGCCGGCCGCGCGCTGGTGGTGGCGATCAACAAGTGGGACGCCGCGGGTTCCGAAGCGCGTGAAAAAGCCAAGCGCGATTTCGCGCGCAAGTTGAATTTTCTGGATTTTGCCCCCATTCATTACATCTCGGCGCGCACCGGCACGGGTGTTCCGGCCGTGCTGGCATCCGCGGATGCGGCCTATGCGGCGGCCATGGCCAAGCTGTCCACGCCGAAACTGACCCGCGTCCTGCTTGCAGCCGTGCAAAAACAATCGCCGCCACGGGGCGGGGCGTCGCGGCCCAAGCTGCGCTATGCACATCAGGGGGGCATGAATCCGCCGCTGATCCTGATTCACGGCAATGCCCTGAACCAGGTACCGGACAGCTACCGTCGTTACCTCGAACGCGCGTTCATGGCGGCCTTCGAACTGCGGGGTACGCCGGTGAAAGTGCTTTTCAAACAGGGGCGCAATCCGTTCGCCAACGCCAGGAAGGGTTGACCATATTCCTGCAGGTTATTTTGGCGGGTTGGTGTTGCCAGTCAAAATCCAGTACAGTAAATACGGGTCGAAAAATAAAATATAAGGAGCAGCCATGAGCGCGAAAGGCCAGTTGTTGCAAGACCCGTTTCTGAATGCTCTGCGCAAGGAACATGTACCAGTGTCGATTTATCTCGTCAACGGCATCAAGTTGCAGGGGCAGATAGAGTCGTTCGACCAGTACGTGGTGTTGCTGAAAAACACCGTGACGCAGATGGTTTACAAGCACGCGATTTCGACTGTCGTACCGGCCCGGCCGGTAAATCTGGCGTTGGAGCACGGGTCCGAAAGCTGAGAGTTGTCTAATATCCGTTTCACAGGAAATGCCGTTGTCGTGGTCACAGCTTCCGGGGTGCGACTTTCGAATTCGCACCGCCGGAACACCCTGGATTTCTTTTTCGCGGGATACTCCCCAGCTTGATGTTCGATCGCCCGGACGGCGGTGACAGGGCCGTGCTCGTCAACCTCGATTTCGGTAACCTCGATTTCGCGGAGTCCCAGGACGAGATACGCCGCCTCGCGCAAAGCGCGGGGGTCGAACCCGTCGCCGTCGTAAAGGGCAAGCGACACCGGCCGGACGCGGCAACTTTCGCCGGCTCGGGCAAGGTCGAGGAGATCGCCGCGACCGTGCGCGACAGCGGGGCGGGCCTCGTTCTGTTCAACCATGACCTGTCCCCGGCGCAGCAGCGCAATCTGGAAAAACAATTCGAGTGCCGCGTGGTCGACCGGACCAGCCTGATCCTGGATATTTTCGCGCAGCGCGCCCGCTCGCACGACGGCAAGCTGCAGGTGGAACTCGCCCAGCTCGAGCACCTCGCGACGCGGCTTGTGCGCGGCTGGACCCACCTTGAACGCCAGAAAGGCGGCATCGGCCTGCGCGGTCCAGGCGAAACCCAGCTCGAGACCGATCGCCAGCTCCTTCGCAAGCGAGTCAAGGTACTGAAGGACAAGCTCGAGACGGTGCGCCGGCAGCGGCAGACGCAACGTCGCTCCAGGGAGCGAGGGCACGCCCTGTCCGTTTCGCTGGTGGGCTACACCAACGCAGGCAAATCCACCTTGTTCAACCGGCTTACACGCGCCGATGCATACGCAGCAGACCAGCTGTTCGCAACCCTCGATACGACTTCGCGCCGGATAAGTGGTCCCGGCGGCACGATAATCGTTTCGGACACGGTCGGCTTCATCCGTGACCTTCCCCACAGCCTGGTCGCCGCGTTCGGCGCGACGCTGGAAGAAACCGTTCGCGCGGACCTGCTGCTGCATGTCGTCGATGCCGCGAGCCCGGCGCGAGACGACCAGATGGCGGAGGTCCGCAAGGTCCTGGCGGAAATCGGCGCGGACGCAGACCGCGAGGTTGTCATCTATAACAAGATCGACGCGGCGGGCCTGCAACCGGGTGTTGAACGCGATCAATATGGTAAGATCGTGGCGATTCGCGTCAGCGCGATGACCGGTGCGGGTTTCGAATTTTTGCGCGCCATGCTGTCGGAATTGCACGATACGCACCGGGGCGTCGTTGCAGTCCAATGAACGCCTCCATCCGGCACCGGGTCTCCCGTCAAACTGAAAGCAAGCACGAATGGCATTGAATGATCCGCAGTGGGGAAAGCGCGGCAACGACGGCCCCCCCGACCTAGATGAGATATGGCGCCGCCTTAACCAGCGGCTCAACTCCCTGTTTGGTGGCAAGGGCGGGGCAAGCCCGCCACCCGGCCCCGGCGCCAAGCGCCAGTTTGGTGGCGGCTTCGGGTTGCTCGTGGTTCTTGTCGTGCTGGTGTGGCTCGCCAGCGGTTTCTACATTGTCGATGCCAGCCAGCGCGGTGTAGTGCTGCGTTTCGGCAGCTATGTCGGCAGTGTGACGGAGCCGGGTCCGCGGTGGCATTGGCCCTGGCCGATTGAGTCAGCCGAGGTCGTGAACGTCACGGGCGTGCGCACCATCGAGATCGGTTATCGCAACAACGTCAAGAGCAAGATGCAGAACGAGTCGCTCATGATCACGGACGATGAGAACATCATCGACATCCAGTTTGCCGTGCAATACATCCTGAAGGACCCCACCGACTACCTGTTCAACAACCGGGACGCGGACAAGTCGGTGATGCAGGCGTCCGAGTCCGCGATCCGCGAAGTCGTCGGCAAGAACAAGATGGATTTCCTGCTCTCGGGCGGCAAGGAAAAAATCGTCGAGACCGTGCAGGTCCTGCTGCAGCGAATCCTCGATCGCTACAAGACGGGCATCACGATCACCCGCGTGACCATGCAGGACGCGCAGGCGCCGGAGGAAGTGCAGGCCGCGTTTGCGGACGCGGTCAAGGCCGGGCAGGATCGCGAACGCCAGATCAACGAAGGCCAGTCCTATTTCAACGACGTCGTACCCAAGGCCACGGGTACGGCATCCCGCCTGATGCAGGAAGGGGAAGGTTATCGCCAGAGCGTCATCGCGAACGCGGAAGGCGAGGCCTCCCGCTTCAGCCAGATCGTGACCGAGTACAGCAAGGCGCCGGTCGTCACGCGCGAGCGTCTGTACCTGGACGCCATGCAGCAGGTGCTGTCGAATTCGACCAAGATCTTGGTGGACCAGAAAAATGGCGGCAATCTGCTTTACCTTCCGCTCGACAAGCTGATCCAGATGAACGGCTCCACGACGCCGGCCACGCCCGCGGACTCCGCCGGCAAGGCGCCGGAGAGTCCATCGCCGGCGCCCGCGCCGGCCGAGGTCTCGCCGCGCTCGCGCGATGCCTTCCGCAGTCGCGACAGGGAGGCACGATGAAACTCAACATCAGCACGGCGCTGATCGCCGTCGTGGTCGTGCTCGTCATTGCAAGCCTGAGCCTGTTCACTGTCGACCAGCGCCAGAACGCGATTGTCTTCCGCCTCGGCGAGATCGTCGCCGTGAAAACCTCACCGGGCCTTTACTTCAAGGTGCCGCTGGTCGATAACGTGCGTTTCTTCGATGCGCGAATCCTGACCCTCGACGCGGAGGAAGCACAGCGCTTCGTGACGGCCGAGAACAAGCCGGTACTGGTCGATTCATTCGTCAAATGGCGCATCGTTGACGTCAAACAGTATTACGTGAGCGTGCAGGGCGACGAAGGCCTGGCGCGCGTACGGTTGACACAGGCCGTCAACGGCAGCCTGCGTGAGGAATTCGGCAAGCGGACGATCCACGAGGTCGTTTCGGGCGAGCGCGAAAATATCATGGACCTGATGCGCGAGCGGGCTGACCAGATCGCCCGGGAAATCGGCGTCCAGGTACTCGATGTGCGCCTGAAGCGTGTCGACTTTACGCCCGAGATCAGCGAATCCGTCTACGGCCGCATGCAGGCCGAGCGCAAGCGCGTTGCCAACGAATTGCGTTCGACCGGCTTCGCCGAAGCGGAAAAAATTCGCGCTGACGCAGACAAGCAGCGCCAGGTCGTGATCGCGAATGCCTATCGCGATGCGCAGCGCCTCAAGGGCGACGGCGACGCCAAGGCATCGGCCATCTATGCGCGTGCCTTCGAGCGCAATCCCGAGTTCTACGCGTTCTACCGCAGCCTCGAAGCCTACCGTCAGAGCTTCAAGAGCAAATCGGACATGCTGATACTCGAGCCGTCCTCGGATTTTTTCAAATACCTGAAGAACCCGGCCGGGCACGCAAAATAGTCGCGTGCGGCGGCGCAGGGCTCGGGTTGCGCGAGCCACGGGAGGGCAACATGGGCTCGTACACGAATATCCTCATGACGGCGGTTGCGCTGATGCTCGTCATCGAGGGCCTGTTACCTTTCCTGCTGCCCACCATCTGGCGCCAGACTTTTCTCAGGCTGACGGAAATGTCGGACGGCCAGATCCGTTTCGTGGGCCTGTCGTCCATGCTGGCGGGGTTGCTGCTGCTTTTCCTGTCGAAATAGCCCAACATGTCGGTTCGTTGGAACATCCCTGCCGCGCTCCTTTGCGCGGTTCGAATCCGCGCGTCGAAATGACCATGCAGAAATGGCTGTTGCCGGAATACATTGAGGATCTCCTGCCCGGCGAGGCAGCGAGGGTGGAACGGTTACGCCGTCGTATTCTCGATCTGTTTTTCGCACACGGATACGAGCTCGTGGTACCACCCATGCTGGAGTATGTCGAATCGCTGCTGACCGGCACGGGCCACGACCTCGATCTGAAGACGTTCAAGCTCGTTGACCAGTTGTCAGGCCGGTTGCTGGGTCTGAGGGCGGACATTACGCCGCAGGTCGCGCGAATCGACGCGCACCTGCTGAATCGCCAGGGCGTAACGCGCCTGTGTTATGCGGGGACCGTGCTGCACACGCAGCCTTCGGGGCTCTTGCGTACGCGCGAGCCCATGCAGATTGGCGCGGAGTTGTATGGCCACGCGGGCCTGGAGAGCGACATCGAGATCCAGATGCTGATGCTGCGTGCCTTGCGGGCCGCGGGCGTGGAGGGCGTGCATCTCGACATCGGCCATGTCTCGGTGTTTCGCTCGCTGATCAGGCGCGCGGGATTGGCCGAGCAGCTGGAGGCAGATCTGTTCCAGGTCTTGCAGGCCAAGGATGTTCCGGCCTTGCGTGAATTGTCGAAGGGCCTCGACGAACCAACGCGCGCCGCCTTGCAACTGCTCCCCGATTTGTATGGCGGAGAGGAAGTGCTGGCGACGGCGCGCGAACGCCTGCCGCGCTATCCTGAACTGACCGCCTGTCTGGACGCGCTGGCGCGCCTTGGCCGGGAGTTGCGCGGGGATGTGAACGAGCTGTGTTTCGACCTCGCCGAGCTGCGCGGTTACCACTATCACAGCGGTGTCGTGTTTGCCGCCTATGCGGGCAATCAGCCCGAGGCGATTGCTCGCGGAGGCCGCTACGACGAAGTCGGGCGCGCTTTCGGGCGCGCGCGCGCCGCAACGGGTTTCACGATGGATTTGCGCGAGCTCGCGCAGATTGGCAATTCGCGCGAACAGCCGGTGCGGGTGCTGGCACCACATCGTCCCGACGATGCCGCGTTGCAGGCGGCAATCGCGAAGTTGCGCGAACAGGGCATGGTCGTGGTTCCCGACCTGCCGGGGCACGAGGCGCATCGAGCAGAGCTCGACTGTACCCAGGAGCTGGTTGGAAACAATGGAACGTGGCGGATCGAGGCACTGGACCCGGCACGACAGGCGAAATCAATGCAGCGTAACCAGAGGTCTTGATGGCAGGCAACGTAGTCGTCATAGGCACCCAATGGGGTGACGAAGGCAAGGGCAAGATTGTCGACTGGCTGACCGACCACGCGCAGGGCGTGGTTCGCTTCCAGGGTGGACACAACGCGGGACACACGCTGGTCATCGGCGGGCGCAAGCAGATCCTGCGTCTGATTCCGTCTGGCATCCTGCGCGAAGGCGTCAACTGCTACATCGGCAACGGCGTGGTGCTTTCTCCCACGGCTTTGCTGCAGGAAATCGCCGAACTCGAAGCGGTTGGCGTGAATGTGCGCTCGCGCCTCAAGATCAGCGATGCCTGTCCGCTTATCCTCGCCTATCACGTGGCAATCGACCAGGCGCGCGAAACCGCGAAAGGCGCCGAGAAAATCGGCACGACCGGGCGTGGAATCGGCCCGGCGTATGAGGACAAGGTGGCGAGGCGCGCAATCCGCCTGCAGGACTTGTTCGTTCCGGGACGGTTCGAGGAGAAATTGCGCGAGGTTCTGGACTTTCACAATTTCGTGCTGCAACACTACTTCAAGGTCGCGCCGGTGGATTTCGCCAGGACGCGCGACGAAACGCTGGCGATGCGCGACCAGCTTGCGCCGATGCTGGCGGATGTTCCGCGCGCGCTGTATGACGCGCACGCGGCCGGGAAGAACCTGTTATTCGAAGGTGCGCAGGGGACGTTGCTCGACATCGATCACGGAACTTACCCCTACGTTACGTCGAGCAATTGCGTGGCCGGTGCCGCTGCCGCCGGGGCAGGGGTCGGACCGCAGATGCTGCACTATGTTCTTGGCATCACCAAGGCCTACACCACGCGCGTGGGTTCCGGGCCGTTTCCGACCGAGCTCGACGACGACATCGGCGAGCAACTTCGCGCCCGCGGCAAGGAGTTCGGCTCGGTAACCGGGCGCCCGCGCCGCTGTGGATGGTTCGATGGCGCTGCGCTCAAGCGTGCCGTGCAGATCAATGGCGTGTCGGGACTGTGCATCACGAAACTCGATGTGCTCGACGGTGTCGAGGCGCTGCAGGTTGGTGTCGGTTACAAGTTGGGCAACGAAACCATCGACATCCTGCCGTCCGGTGCCGATGCGTCCGCGAACTGCGAACCGATCTACGAGGTAATCCCGGGTTGGACGCAAAGTACGGTAGGCATCACGCGGTATGAAGACCTGCCCGCGAACGCGCGTCGCTATTTGAAGCGCATTGAACAGGCCTGCGGCGTGCCGATTGACATGATCTCGACCGGGCCCGACCGGGATGAGACCATTGTATTGCGCCATCCTTTCGAGCGTTAGCCCGACGTCGCCCTGCCCCGAACCTTGGCGGGCGCCAGGTTACCGGCTTCGCGCCGGAAACCGGGCAGATAGTGATTCGTCCGGATTTCGTGTAGCTTTCCCCGCCTGAATTCGCCCGGTGCGTGTTCCTGCCCGGACGAATGGAGTCGTTACGACTGCAGCCAGTTACCTGTATCACCTCCCGGAGGCGGATGGCCCCTGGGGGGGCGTCAGGATTTCATGATCCGCCGGTTTGCACCCAGGCACCGACGGCCCAAGTTAAATCACAAGAACACCTTGACCAGGAGGAAATTCCGAATGGCTGCATACGCCGTGAAGCATAGTGCGCAGGAGCATGGACCGTTGACGGGCATCCTGAAAATTGTACGCAAGGCGCCTTACTCATACACGTCCAAGGAACCCGAAGCATCCCAGGCCGCCTTCGGGGGCGACATCTATGTGATCGAGGTGCGTGACGAAACCAAGCGCAATCGTTCCTTTTGGCTGGGCTATAAGTACCGCGCCTATGAGAAACACATGCGCGCGGGTGGCGCCCTCTGGCCCGGTGATTACAAGTTCAAGAATGCCGGACGCCCCGTCACGATTGCGGAAGGCTCCTACTTCGATACCCCCGTGGAAATCACCGATCCGCTGCTCAATGACTGGTTGCGCGCGAAGCCGCCTGCCATGACGGAAATTCCGGCGCACCTGGTTTCCGCGCTGGAATCGGTTTTGGGGAATCCCGAGCACGGGGCGAAGGCGTTCGACTAGCGTTGAGGCAAGGTGCGTTGACGGGCCGGGACCGGTCTTTTTCCGCGATGGTGTTTCCAATCGAAATCCGGTGCCACGCTGAATTGTGGAAGTGTGGATCGCGATATTGGTTGAGCCGGTCCCGCTTCCCTCCGCGCCATGCACGAGATTGCTGCGAGAGGTTGGGGGCCGGGTAGCGGGTGTTATACTTCGCGCCTTGATTCGTGGGCCCGCCTGTCCGCGAGTTTCCCCACTCTGCCGTGAACGCCCTGCACCGATAACGCCTGGCTTCGGGACTTCTGCGATTGTGGGACGCGCATCCACTTGGTATAACGCGGGTGCATGGCGAAGCAGGACCAGTCGCCAATGAACTTTGCGATTCTGCGTTGGACCAGCACGCAATGAAGCGCGACGAGTGAAAAGCTGGAAACAGAACGACGAGGGAAATGGTTCTGGTGCCGAGAAGAGGACTCGAACCTCCACAGTGTTGCCACCGCCAGGACCTGAACCTGGTGCGTCTACCAATTCCGCCATCTCGGCACGGAAGGGCGCAGAATGTAATGGGAAAGCTGTATTTTGTCAACGAAACGGCGCCCGCAAATCTATCAGTTACCTGAATGAAACCTACGAAAAAAACCAATAAACCCACAGGTGCAAAAAGCACCGGTAACGTAACGGCCGCGAGAAGCACGGGCCGTACACGCGGCGCGGACATCCGCGAACGCGATCCTTTTATCGAACGCGAGCGCTCGCGCTACGAAAATCCGCTGCCGAGCCGCGAACACATCCTCGACATCCTTCTCGAACAGGGCGTTCCCGTATCGGTGGATACGCTGGCGCAGCTGTTGTCCATCGCCCCCGACGAAGCGGAACACTTCGATCGTCGCCTCGGTGCCATGGAGCGTGACGGCCAGATCATGCGCAACCGCAAGAATGCGATCTGCGTGGTGGAAAAGCTCGACCTGATCAAGGGCCGCGTGCAAGGACACGCGGACGGCTTCGGCTTCCTGATTCGCGACGACGGCGGCGAGGACCTGTTCCTGCATCCCGGCGAAATGTCGAAGGTCCTGCATGGCGATCGCGTGGTTGCGCGCGAAGGCGGACTGAATGCGCGCGGGCGGCGCGAAGGCCATATCGTCGAAGTCATCGAACGCGCCAATCTTAAAGTCGTCGGCCGCTACCTGGACGAGCACGGCATCGGTGTCGTGGCGCCGGAAGACCGCCGCATCAGCCAGGACATCCTGATACCCGCCGGCGCGAACAAAGGTGCCAAGGCGGGCCAGGTCGTCATGGTCGAGATCATTGAACAACCGCAACGGCATTCGCGACCGGTCGGTCGTATCGTCGAAGTACTCGGAAACTATGCCGATCCGGGTATGGAAATCGAGATCGCGCTGCGCAAGCACGATCTGCCGCACGAGTTTTCCGCGGAGGTGGAGAAGACTGCCGCGAAATTCCCGTCGGGCGTCACCGACAAGGATCTCGCCGGGCGCGAGGACCTGCGCAAGCTGCCGCTGGTCACAATCGATGGCGAAACCGCGAAGGATTTCGACGACGCGGTGTACTGCGAACGCCGCGGCAAGGGATTCAAGCTGTGGGTCGCGATAGCGGACGTCAGTCACTATGTGCGGCCCGGCGATCCGATAGACATCGAAGCGCGCGAGCGCGGCAACTCCGTTTATTTCCCGCGCAGGGTCATTCCAATGCTCCCCGAGGCGCTGTCGAACGGGTTATGTTCGCTGCTGCCGAATACCGATCGCCTGTGCATGGTCTGCGAGATGGATATCTCGGGTCGTGGCGAAATCGCCAATTACCGTTTCTACTCCGCGGTCATGCATTCGCGCGCGCGACTGACCTATACGCGCGTGGCCGCGGTGCTCGAAGATCCGCAGGGCGAGACGGCGCGCGAGATACCTGACCTGGTCGTGCACCTGCAGTCTTTGCATGCGCTTTACCAGGCGCTGATCAAGGCGCGCGAGGTTCGCGGCGCAATCGATTTCGAAACGACCGAGACGGTGATGCACTTCGACGAGAAGGGCAAGATCGAACGCATCGCGCCAACGCAGCGCAATGACGCGCACCGTCTCATCGAAGAATGCATGCTCGCGGCGAATGTCTGCGCATCGGGTTATTTGTCGAGCCACGAGCAGCCTGCGCTGTACCGAGTGCATGAAGGCCCGACGCCGGAAAAGCTCGCCTCATTGCGTGAGTTTCTTCGCGAATTCGGATTGCAGCTGACCGGCGGCGAAACGCCGAGCGCGAAGGACTATGCCCGGTTGCTTGAGAAGGTCAAGCCGCGCCCGGATGTGCAGTTGCTGCAGACGGTGATGCTGCGCTCGCTGCGCCAGGCGGTATACAGCCCGGAGAATGTCGGGCATTTCGGCCTGGCCTACGATGCCTACACGCATTTCACCTCGCCCATCCGACGCTATCCGGATCTGCTGATCCACCGTTGCATAAAAGCCGTCCTCGCACACACGCATTACGAACCCGGCAACTGGCAGGATCTGGGCGCGCATTGTTCTGAAACGGAGCGACGCGCGGACGATGCGACCCGCGACGTCGAAGCCTGGCTGAAGTGCTACTACATGCGCGATCGCATCGGCGAGCACTTTACGGCCACAGTCAGCGGCGTGGCGAGTTTCGGGGTGTTCGTCGCCCTGCACGAGGTCTATGTGGAAGGCCTGGTGCATATCTCTGAACTCGGTTCGGATTATTTTCACTACGACGCGACCAAGCACCAGCTGCTGGGCGAGCGCACCAGCAAGCGTTATCGCCTGGGAGATCCGATCGCGGTCAAGCTGGTTAAGGTCGATCTCGAAACCGCAAAGATTGATTTCGTGATCGACGAGGGCGCGAAGACGCGGCGATGAGCGAGCGACGAGTGATTTACGGCTTGCATGCCGTGACCGCTGCGCTCAAACGCAGGCCGGAGTCGGTTTTCGAAGTATTCCTGGATGC
>JBDTTE010000010.1:0-31182 GCA_039930785.1 Betaproteobacteria bacterium
CGAAATCAAACTGACCCGGCTCGTCGGAAAATGGAAGGTCTCGCAGAACCGCAACGAAGCTGATCGCAAAGGCGTGATCGCGGGGTTACGCGAATCGGGCGACGCGAATCTGGAAAAAATGGCGGGTGCGGTGGAGCGGGGCACCAAGGCGTAAACCTGGAGCACACCTCGACGCAAAGGCGCAAAGGACGCGAAGGGACGCAAAGGAGAGCGAAAGACAAAGAGAGAGGAAGGAATGCGAACTTCGACCATGACATGTCGCCGGCAATTCCCGTCCCTGCTGGATAACGGCGAATCTCTTCTTCTGTTTTCCTTTGCGTCCCTTCGCGTCCTTTGCGCCTTTGCGTCGAGATGGCGGATTTAAAAACAAAACGCCGGCACTTGCCGGCGTTTTACTTTAAGGAAACTGACCGTCAGCCCAGTGCGAGGCTGCGCGAAGAACCCGCGCGGCGATGCGCCAGCCCTTCGGTGCTGTAGAAGCCGCGATCGCCGCCGCTGATGGTGTCCAGCGCGCGATCGAGGCGGGCCAGGTTCTGGCTCATCAGATAACCGTTTCCGGCGTTCAGGTCGGCGGCGCGTCGGGCCACATCCAGCAGGGTGTTCCAGATGTCCTGCGCTTGGGCATCGGCGGCAAGCAATTGCCGAACGCCGGATGCATCGGTCCGCACGCCGGCCTGGCCCAGCATCTGGGCGCGTTGTTCCGCACAGCGCGCCAGGATATTCATGAGGTCCGACTTTTCGGCGGTCAGTGCCGGCAGCGCATCGGCCGCACCCTCGCCGAGAACGCCGCGTTCCCGCTCGAGCAGCGTGACGAAAGCCCGCATCGCCACGAGTTCCTCGGCGGCTGTGGCGGCGAAGCCGCCTGTGGGGATCGTGCTGCCGGAAGCGAAGGGACGGGGCGGAGTCTGCATCATTTCACCTTATTGCTTGTATGCGGAAATGAGTTCCTGGACGGTCTGCAGCAGGCGGTCGGCCACGACATCGGGGTTGACCTTGAAGCGGCCCTCACTGATGGCCTGCTTGATTTCCGAGACGCGCGCGGCGTCGATGACGCCGCCGCTGGCTACGTGTGCATCGAGTGCCTGCAACTGCGAGGACAGATCGCTTAGTGCAACGCTTACGCCCGCCTGGGGTTTGGGGGATTCCGTCTTGCCGCTTTTACTGGTGGATGAATCCGAATTCACACTACCCACGGATTTCAGCGAGTTATCGATCTTCATGGTCAATCGTCCTTCATGCGGAGCTTTGTAGCAGGGTTATCGGAGGCTGGGACACCAACCTTTAGTTGCATCCGCTCCCAATATTGCCCGGCCCGGACCCACTCCACTGCGGCCGAATTTGCCGATCTGCTCCACAGATTCCCCGCAAAGTCCCCGTAAGACAACGACCTATTTGACGATTTCGACGACCGGTCCAGCCCGGACAATGCCGCTGACGACGTTGCCGTTCGCGGTTTTGACCTGCACGATTTCGCCTTCCGGGGCCTTGCCGAGCGCCTGACCTTCGGAACTGACCTTGAATCCATTGCCGTTCAGGACGAGGGCTACGGCCTGACCCTGTTGCACCAGCGGCGGGGAGCGAACCGCGTCGCGCCGCAACGGTTGCCCGGCCTGCACGCTATTGGCCAGCCGCCGGCCGAGAGCCTGGGAGGCGTCGGTGAGCACCCCGGCGGGTAGCTGTGTGAGTTCGCCGTGCCGGGTCGAAAAATCGCCCGCTGTAATTTCCTGGCCAAGCGCGAGCGGCCTCGCGGCAATCAGATAATCCGCCGACACCTTTATATTGGCTGGAACATAAATCGTCCACGCCGTCGGCGCGGAACAGCGCACGCCGACGCTCGTTTTCCCCCACGCGCGACTGCCGACCGGAAAAAATGCATGCGATTGCGCGCACGCGGGCAGCGCGATGCGCTCATCTATTTTTCCGATCTCGATCGTCACGGTGCCGGGCAGGCCGATGATTTCCTGTTGCAGGAACTGTTCGGCGGTGCGTCCGATCTGTGCGGGTTCCTCGCGCGGCGGCGCGGCGTGCGCGGTCGCATATATAAGGAGCAGGGCGAGCGTTGCGAAAAGTTTCACGTTGTTTCTCCGCGAGAGGGATGTGATGCCGCCGATGCATTGATCGGGAAATACTTGCCGTTGCGAGCATGATCCTCGCAAACGAAAGTGGGCCGTCGTTCGAATTGAGGGGGCTTTCCATCTCTATTCGAAAATTTGTGATGACAGGGTACGGCCTAGCATGGGCTCCGTGAAAAAGCGGGCAATGGTCCGCGGGAGCCCAAAGCGTGAACAAGCTCGACGAGTTGCTGAACTTCAACCACCAGGCGCTGAACCTGCGCGCGTACCGGCAACAGGTGCTCGCGTCGAACATCGCCAACGGGGACACGCCCGGCTACAAGGCGCGCGACATCGATTTCAAATCGGCGCTCGCTGCCGCGACAGCGCAGCCGACAGCAGCGGGTGATCCTTCCGCGACAGCGTCGCAGAAAAATGCCGCGGCCGCCGATCCCGATCTCCTGTTTCGCAACGTGCTGCAGCCGTCTATTGACGGCAACACCGTCGACATGGACGTGGAGCGCGCGCAGTTCGCCGAGAACACCGTGCACTACGAATCCAACATAGCAGCGCTCACGCACCATATCCGCATGATGCTCGCGGCCATACAGGGGTAATCGACCATGACCTCCTTGCTGAAAGTATTCGACGTCGCCGCTTCGGCGATGACGGCGCAGGCGCAGCGCCTCAATGTCGTCGCCAGCAACCTGGCCAACGCGGACAGCGCCACCGGTCCGGATGGCAAAGCCTACAAGGCCCGCCAGGTCATCTTCTCCACGCAGGCCATGGGTGGCGCCGAGAATTCCGGCGTGCGCGTGTCCGGCGTGGTCGACGATCCGTCACCGATGAAGCGGCTGTACCAGCCGAATCATCCGATGGCGGACGAAACCGGCTACGTCACGATGCCCAATGTCAGCGTCGTCGAGGAAATGGTCAACATGATCTCCGCCTCGCGTGCCTACCAGAACAACGTCGAAGCGATCAACACCACGAAAACCCTGCTGGCCAAGACGCTGACCATCGGCCAGTAGAGCGGAGAACATACATGACGACGATTGCAGAACTGCAGAACATCCTCACCACCACGCAGCCGAAAACGCAGACGAGCACCGCGGACGATGCGCAGGACCGGTTCCTCAAGCTGCTGGTGACGCAGATGCAGAACCAGGACCCGCTCAATCCGATGGACAACGCCGAGGTCACGACGCAGCTCGCGCAGCTGAACACCGTGACCGGCATCGACAAGCTCAACACGACGCTCACGCAGATGGCGGCATCGAGCAGCGCGCAACAGGCGCTGCAGGCGGCGATGCTGATCGGGCGCGATGTACTGGTGACGGGTGACCAGCTGAAATTCAGCGGACAGCCGGTGCATTTCGGCATCGACGTGCCGAGCGCGGTGGACAACATGAATATCACCATCACGGACAGCAAAGGCAACGTCGTCGAGAATTTCCAGACCGGCGCGCAATTCCAGGGTTCGACCACATTCGAGTGGGACGGCCTCGATTCGTCCGGCAAGGCGTTGCCGTCCGGCACCTACACCGTGGCGGCCACGGCTGGCACGGCCAGCGGTTCGGTTACGGCTACGCCGCTCGAGACCGCCACCGTGCAGTCGGTGGGCACGGCCAAGGACGGAAGCATCCAGTTGCAACTAATCGGTGCCGGCACCGTCGGCATCAACGACATCAAACGATTCTTGTAATCCAGTCAGGAGACAGGCATGGCATTCCAGCAGGGACTGAGCGGTCTGAATGCGGCGGCGAAAGGACTCGACGTCATCGGCAACAACATCGCCAACTCCAACACGGTGGGCTTCAAGGCCTCCGAGGCGCAGTTCTCGGACGTCTACGCCAACTCCCTTGTCGGCGCGGGCAACCTCGTCGGCATCGGCACGCAAGTCAGCAGCGTGTCGCAACAGTTTGCCCAGGGCAACATCACCTCGTCGAGCAATCCGCTCGACGTGGCGATCAACGGCAACGGCTTTTTCCGGATGAGCGACGCCGGCGCGGTGACCTATACGCGCAACGGCCAGTTCCAGCTCGACAAATCCGGCTTCATCGTCAATAACAACGGCCAGGACGTCACCGGTTACCCGGTCGACGCCAATGGCCTGATCGTGCCGTCTTCGCCGCAGCCCCTGCAGATTCCGACCGGCGACATCTCGCCGAAGCAGACGTCGGAACTCGATGCCACCATCAACCTCGATTCGAGATTGGTCGCGCCGGCCACGGCTCTGTTTAACCCCGCGGATCCCACGAGCTATAACAATTCGACGTCCGTCACGCTGTACGACACGCTGGGCAATCCCCATCTGTTGTCGCTGTACTTTGTGAAAACCGCCACGGCGAACCAGTGGAATACCTTTGCGACGGTCGACGGTACGGCTGCAACCAACGTGAACCTCGGCAACGGCGCTGGCGTGGCCACGGCGTTGAATTTCACGACCGGTGGCGCGCTGAACACCGCGATGCCGATCAGCGGCTCGATCGACCTTACGCAGGTCGCGACCGACCTGGGGCTCGTCAACGGCGCGACGTCGCCGCTGGCCTTCTCCCTGAACTACAAGGGCACGTCGCAGTTCGGTTCGAATTTCGGTGTGAGTTCGCTGGCCCAAAACGGTTACACCTCCGGCCGCCTGTCCGGCCTCGCGGTCGGCGCCGACGGCGTCATCCAGGGTCGTTACAGCAACGGACAATCGCGCAACATCGGCCAGGTCGTGCTCGCGAGCTTCAACAACCCCCAGGGCCTGAAGCCGCTGGGCAACAACCTGTGGTCGGAGTCTTCGGATTCCGGACCGGCCACGATCGGTGCGCCCAATACCGGATCGCTCGGCGTCATCCAGGCTTCCGCGGTGGAAGACTCCAATGTCGACTTGACGGCCGAGCTCGTCAACATGATCACCATGCAGCGCGCCTACCAGGCCAATGCACAGACCATCAAGACGCAGGATTCGTTGTTGCAGACCCTGGTCAACTTGCGTTGATGAATAGCCGTGACTGCGTGACTATCGTGACGGTCGTGACTCGCAAGGAGCCAGGACTGAAGGCCCTTTCGGCACGGCAGTCACGTCGTCACGATAGTCACGTCGTCACGGAATAAGAACATGGATCGACTCATCTACACCGCCATGACGGGCGCGGAACACCTGCTGAACCAGCAGGCGGTGGTCGCCCACAATCTGGCGAACGTCAACACGACGGGGTTTCGCGCGGAACTCAGTGCGTTTCGTGCCGTGCCGATCGTCGGCGATGGCTTGAATACGCGCACCTTCGTCATCGACTCGACCATAGGCACGGACCTGACGCCGGGGACGATGCAGCAGACCGGGCGTTCGCTCGACGTGGCGGTGCAGGGTCCTGGCTTTGTCGCGGTGCAGGCGAACGACGGGACCGAGGCTTACACGCGTTCGGGAGATTTTGAGGTCGGTGTAAACGGGTTGCTTCAAACCCGGGCCGGCAATGCCGTGCTCGGCGATGGCGGGCCTCTGGCCATTCCGCCGGATTCCACCATCACGATCGCGCCGGACGGCACGGTTTCCGTGATCCCGACCATCGGCATTCCGAATGCCGTTTCCATCGTCGGCAGGATCAAGCTCGTCAACCCGGCGGAGAACGAGATCGTACGGGGCGGAGACGGATTGTTCCGCATGAAAAGCGCCATTCCGGCCGAGACCGATGCCAACGTCACTGTCGCATCCGGCATGCTCGAAGGCAGCAACGTCAATGTTGTCGACGCGATGGTTCGCCTGATCGAGAACGCGCGCCAGTTCGACATGCAGATGAAGATGCTGCAAAGCGCGGAAAGCAATTCCGCGCAGGCCACTTCAGTCCTGACCGCGCGCTAGCGGACCCTGCGCGATACCGATTCAAGAGAAAGACGGGAGAGTTAAACCATGATCCGCTCGCTTTGGATTGCCAAGACCGGCCTGGAAGCGCAACAGACGCAGATGGACGTGATCGCCAACAACCTGGCCAACGTCAGTACCAACGGCTTCAAGCGCCAGCGCGCCGTGTTCGAAGACCTGCTGTACCAGACCTTGCGCCAGCCCGGTGCGCAATCCTCGCAACAAACCGAGGTTCCGTCGGGCCTGCAGATCGGCACCGGCGTCCAGCCCATCGCAACCGAACGCATTTTCACGCAGGGCAACATCCAGCAGACCGGTAACACGCTCGACGTGGCGATCAACGGCAACGGCTTTTTCCAGGTGCTGCTACCCGATGGCACCACGGCCTACACGCGTGACGGCTCGTTCCAGTTGAACAGCCAAAACCAGCTGGTCACGTCCAGCGGCTACCAGGTCCAGCCCGCGATCACGTTGCCTGCGAACGTGACGACCATCACGATTTCCAAGGACGGCATTGTTTCGGTCACGCAAGCCGGTTCGACTACGCCCACCCAGGTTGGCCAGATGCAGCTCGCCACCTTCGTGAACACCGGTGGATTGCAGTCGCGCGGCGAGAACCTTTACCAGGAGACCGCTTCGTCCGGCCCGCCGCAACCGAACGCGCCAGGCGCGAACGGTGCGGGCCTGCTCAACCAATCCTACGTTGAAACCTCGAACGTCAACGTTGCCGAGGAACTGGTGAACATGATCCAGACCCAACGTGCGTACGAAATGAATTCCAAGGCGGTGCAGACGTCCGACCAGATGCTGCAGCGCCTGACGCAGATGTGAGTGAAGCCGTGACTCTCGTGACTACGTGACTATCGCGAACAGACTGAGGCTCCGAACCCGACAGTCACGCAGTCACGACAGTCACAGCATGCGCGCCAACATTCGAACGGAAATAATAGTGACCCTTATCAGAACAATTTCGATTCCAGCGTGCGCGTTCCTTTGCGCATGCGCCGTCAACCAGCCGCCGATCGTGCACCAGCCGATGACCGCGCGGCCGCTTCCCGACGCCCAGATCAAGGCCCAGGCGGATGGCTCGATCTACAAACAATCGAATTTCCGCCCGTTGTTCGAAGACCGGCGCGCGCGCTTCGTTGGCGACACGCTGGTTATCCTGATCACGGAAAAAACCGCGGCCACCAAGAAATCGGGTGCCAGTGCGGCGCGCACCGGTGCGCTCTCGGCCTCCGTTCCGCTCGTCAAGGGACTGCCGGGAAAATCATTCCAGGGCCTGGGCCTCGACGCGAGCACGTCGAACAAGTTTGACGGCAGCGGTCAGGCGGCGGCCAGCAACGATTTCACCGGCACGATCACCGTGACGGTGACCGAGGTCTTCGCCAACGGCAACATGATGGTCAGCGGCGAAAAGCAGGTCGCCATGAGCCAGGGCACGGAGTTCATCCGCTTCTCCGGTGTCGTCAATCCGGTCATGGTCGATCCGAGCAATACCGTCGTTTCCACGCAGGTCGCGGACGCGCGCATCGAGTACCGCGCGAACGGTTACATCGACGAGGCGCAGACCATGGGCTGGCTGGCGCGCTTCTTCAACAACGTGATGCCATTTTGAAGATGGCAAACAGGCTGAATGCCGTGCAGGCCGCGAATCGATCGCGGGCGCGGTGTTTTTTTCCCGTATCGACGAAATTTTCGACGTCTACGCGTCCACAGAAACCTGATGAACGATCCCGATAAATTCAAGACGCTGGCCTGGATCCTCCTGCTGGTTGGCGCGCTGATCGGCGGGCCGCTGGCTCGCTCTGCCCATGCCGAACGGCTCAAGGAGCTGACCAGGGTCCAGGGCGTTCGCGACAACCAGTTGATCGGCTATGGCCTCGTTGTCGGCCTCGACGGAACCGGCGACCAGACCACACAGACACCGTTTACGGTGCAGAGCCTGCAGGCGATGTTGTCGCAACTCGGCGTGCAGCTGCCTGCCGGCAGCGCGAGCACCCTGCAACTGAAGAACGTTGCGGCGGTCATGATCACCGCCACGCTTCCGCCGTTCACGCGTGCCGGGCAGGAGATCGACCTGACCGTTTCGTCGCTGGGCAACGCGAAAAGCCTGCGCGGTGGAACCCTGCTGATGTCGCCGTTGAAAGGCGTGGACGGCCAGGTGTACGCGATCGGGCAGGGTAACGTGCTGGTTGGCGGGGTCGGCGCATCCGCCAATGGCAGCAAGGTACAAGTCAACCATCTCGCGGTCGGACGTGTTCCCGGCGGCGGCACCGTAGAGCGCGAAGTCGCCACCGTCATCGGTCGCGGCGACTATATTTTCCTTGAGTCCAACACATCGGATTTCGATACCACCCGGCAGATTGTATGGGCGATCAATTCCGCGATCGGCATGGGAGTGGCGAATGCCGTCGACGGCCGGGTCGTGCGCGTTGTCGCACCGGTGGAGCAAGACAAGCGCGTCGAATTCCTGGCGCGACTGGAGAACCTCGACGTTGTGCGGCCCAGGGCCCTCGCGAAAGTCATCGTTAACGCGCGCACCGGCTCCGTCGTCATGAACCAGACGGTGACGATCGAACCCTGCGCGGTCGCACACGGCAATCTCTCGGTGATCATCACCACCGAGCCGGTCATCAGCCAGCCTAACGCGCTGTCGTTGGGAGGCACCACGGTACAAGCGGCAAAGTCGAACATCGAAATTCGCGAGGATAAGGGCGGTCTCGTCACCATGCCGGCCGGTGTTTCGCTGGCGGAAGTCGTCAAGGCGCTGAATTCGATCGGTGCCACGCCGCAGGACCTGCTGGCCATCCTGCAGGCGATGAAGTCGGCGGGTGTGCTGCGCGCCGACCTGGAAGTCATCTGAAGCGCGGTCCGCATGGCGATCGGTAACGACCCGTCCGCGATCATCCTCGCCACCGACACGGTCAGCCTGGATGCGCTGCGGCTGAAGGCGAAGACCGATCCGAAAGGGGCGATCAAGGAAACCGCGCGCCAGTTCGAAGGCCTGCTCATGAACGTGATGCTCAAGAGCATGCGCGAAACGGTGGCCTCGGATGGCCTGTTCGACAGCGAGCAGACCAAGCTCTATACCTCGATGCTCGACCAGCATCTGTCGCAGGCCATGTCCAAGCGTGGCCTTGGCCTGGCGGCGGTGCTCGAGCGCCAGTTGATGGCGGTGCAGACGGGCAATCCCGAGGCGGCGACGCCGAACGCGGGCGCGCAGGTGGTTCCCAGACCGTCCACGACCGGCGCAGCGCCGGATGCGGCGATTACGGGCGCCGCGATTCCCGCTGCCGCGCCAGCCGCAACAAGCGACGCGGCCCGTCGCGCGCGCGCTTTCGTCGAGCAACATGCGGCGGATGCGCGGGCGGCAAGCCAGACGTCCGGCATTCCCGCGCGCTTCATGCTTGGCCAGGCGGCGCTCGAATCGGGTTGGGGCGCTGCCGAGATCCGCTCCAGGGATGGTGCGGCCAGCCATAATTTATTCGGCATCAAGGCTGGCGCGGACTGGAAGGGTCGCACCGTCGAAACGACGACCACGGAATTCGAAAATGGCGTTGCACAGAAAAAAACACAGAGCTTCCGCGCTTACGATTCCTATCGCGATGCCTTCCGCGATTACGCCGATTTCCTGGCGACCAATCCACGCTACTCGGCGGTCGTGAATTCCGCGCAGAACAACAGCGGCGATGTGCGCGCGTTTGCGCGTGGGTTGCAGGACGCCGGCTACGCGACCGACCCGCATTACGCGGACAAGCTGGGCAGTGTCATCGACAGCCAGGCGGTCCGCACGGCGAAACCGGGATGAGGGTTGAGGCGGGATTGAGGGCTGCCGGCGGCATCAAGTCCGGCGGCGCGCGGTCGTTATCGAAGCTGTGATCAGGAGGGAACGACCGTGGCAAGCAGTATCTTCAACATTGGCATATCCGGACTCCAGGCGGCACAGGCCGGGCTGGTCACGACCGGTCACAACATCGCCAATGCCAACACGCCCGGGTACACGCGCCAGGAAGTAGATTTCACCAACGCCACGCCGCAGGCGACCGGCAGCGGCTTCTACGGCAGCGGCGTGAGCATCGTCACGGTGCGCCGCCTCTATAGCCAGTTCCTGAACACCGAAGTGTTGTCGGCGGGCACGCAGTCGAGCGCGCTGGACGCCTACTATTCGCAGATCCAGCAACTGGACAACATCGTTGCGGATCCGACAGCAGGGCTTTCGCCCGCGCTGCAGGATTTTTTCACGGCGGTCCAGGGCCTGGCGACGACGCCCAACGTGGCTTCGTCTCGCCAGGCGCTGATATCCTCGGCGGAGTCCCTGAAATCGCGATTCGATGTCATCGATCAGCGGCTCCGCGACCTGCGCGACGGCGTCAATGACGACATTGGCGCGACCGCCACGGAAATTTCGAACTACGCGACGCAGATCGCCGACCTGAACCAGCGCATCATCGTCGCGCGAGGCGCCTCGGGCGGCCAGCCCCCGAACGATCTCATGGACCAGCGCGACCAGCTGGTTGCGTTGCTCAACAAGGATATCCGCGCGACCGTCGTGACGCAGGACGATGGCGCTTACAACGTCTTCATCGGCAGCGGCCAGCCGCTCGTGGCCGGCGTGCTTTCGTATTCGCTGGGCACGCTGACCGATCCGCTGGATTCCTCGAAAATCACGATCGGCTACAAGACGCCCACCGGCACGGTGCAGCTCCCGGAAGCAACACTGACGGGTGGCAAGCTAGGCGGCCTGCTGTCGTTCCGTTCGCAGACGCTCGATCCGGCGCAAAACGCGCTCGGTCGCGTTGCGATCGCCCTGACCGAGACGTTCAATGCGCAGCACGCACTGGGGCAGGATCTGAACGGCCAGCTGGGCGGTGACTTCTTTTCGCTTGGCACGCCGCGCGTATCCGGCAGCTTGAAGAACACCGGCAACGCGATCATTTCCGGTACGTTCGACCCGGCCAATGTCGCCGGTTTGACCACCAGCGATTACCAGCTTGGCTATGACGGCACCAACTACACGTTGTTGCGCCTGAAGGATGGCAATGTGCGCACGTTCGCGACGCTGCCGCAGACCGTCGATGGCTTCACGTTGACGGTTGCCTCGGGTACCGCTGCGGCCGGCGACAGCTTCCTGATTCGCCCGACTGCCGACGGTGCACAAGCCTTCGACGTGCTGATCAGCGATCCGTCGAAAGTTGCTGCGGCCGCGCCGATTCGCACCGCGCAGGCTGCCGCGAATACGGGTACCGGAAAGGTCAGCGCCGGCTCGGTCGATACCGCAGGCGCCAACCTGCAGCAACCGGTGACGATCACATTCACCAGCCCGACGACATTCAATGTGACGGGCACGGGCACGGGCAATCCGACCGGCGTCGCGTACACCGCTGGCCAGGACATCACTTACAACGGCTGGACGATCCAGGTCACCGGCGCACCGGCCACCGGCGATGCCTTCACCGTGGGTCCGAATACCGGCG
The DNA here is from genome assembly GCA_039930785.1 of Betaproteobacteria bacterium. Lineage (GTDB taxonomy): Bacteria > Pseudomonadota > Gammaproteobacteria > Burkholderiales > JACQAP01 > JACQAP01. Next base: position 11,376 of record JBDTTE010000010.1, read on the forward strand.
GCACCGGCGACAACCGCAACGCGCTGCTGCTGGCCAGTTTGCAAACCGACAAGACGCTGGATGGCGGCACTACGTCCTACCAGAGCGCCTACGCGGCTTTCGTCAGCGATGTGGGCACGCAGACGCGCCAGTTGCAGGTCACCAGCCAGGCGCAGGCTACCGTCCTGACGCAGGCCACCACGGCGCAGCAATCCCAGTCCGGCGTGAACCTCGACGAGGAAGCGGCCAACCTCATACGCTTCCAGCAGGCCTACCAGGCTTCGGGAAAAGTTTTGCAGATCGCTTCCACGCTGTTCGATACGTTGCTCGCACTCGGCAACAACTGAAAGGCCTTCCATGCGCATCGCCACGAGCACCATCTTCGACCAGAGCGTCGACGCCATGAACCGGCAGCAAGTGCAGATGCTGAAGACGCAGCAGCAGATTTCGGCCAACCGTCGCGTGCTGACGCCCTCGGACGACCCGATCGCCTCGGCGCGCGCGCTCGAAGTCAGCCAGGCCGATTCGATCAATACGCAATACGGCCTGAATGCCCAGACCGCTTCCAGCCGGCTGGCCCAGACCGACCAGGCCCTCGGCAGCATCGGGGACCTGCTGCAATCGCTGCGCCAGAACGCAATCACGGCCGGCAACGGCAGCTTCACCGCCGCGGATCGGGCAACGGTCGCAAACGATGTCCAGTCGTCGTACGACCAGTTGATGGGCATCGCCAACAGCACGGATGGCGAGGGCAATTATCTGTTTTCCGGGTACCAGGTGAACGTCAAGCCTTTCGTGACCACCGCGACGGGCGTGCAATACCAGGGTGATGACGGCCAGCGGCTCGTGCAGATTTCCAGCGGACGCCAGATCGGCGTCAGCGAATCGGGCGCCGACATCTTCACGCGCGTGCGCGCCAGCAACGGCACCTTCACCGTCTCCGCTCCGACTACGAACACCGGCTCGGGCGTTTACACGCAGGGCACGGTCACCAATCCCGCCGCGATCACTGGCCATCAGTACCGCATTGCATTTACGGTAACCGGTACGGGCACCAGCGCCGTGACAACCTATGACGTGCTCGATGTGACCGCCGGTACCACCGTGGCGACCGCCCAGCCGTACACGAAAGACGGTGCCATAGCGTTCGATGGCATGAGCCTGCAGGTGGATGGCGATCCCGCTAACGGCGACGTGGTGCAGATCGACCCGAGCACCAACCAGGATATTTTCAAGACGATTTCGAACCTGATCGCGGCGCTGCGCGCCCCGGCGACGGATGCGGCATCGACCGCGCGCCTGCAGAATTCGCTGAACGACGCCATCGCGAATCTCGACCAGGGATTGAACAACGTCAACGCCGTTCGTGCGGGCGTGGGCACACGCGAGCGCGAAAGCGACGATCTCAAGGCCACCAGCGATTCGCTGTCGGTCCAGTTCAAGACGAATTTGTCGGACCTGCAGGATCTGGATTATGCCCAGGCTGTCAGCGACCTGATCCAGCAGCAGAATAGCCTGACCGCCGCGCAGAAGACCTTCCTGCAGACGGCACAGCTGTCGATCTTCAACTACCTCTGACGTTGTCGCGCACGCGGGCGCGCAGCCGCCCGTTTACTTGCGCAGGATCTCCAGCGACGTCGTCAAGCCCTGCATCATCAGGTTCTCCATCGGCGCGGTCAGGTGGGGCAGCACCAGCGCCAGCATGAAAAACCCCAGCAGCAGCGTAATCGGGAAACCGACCGCGAAGATATTCAGCTGCGGCGCCGTGCGCGTCAGCACGCCGAGCGCCAGGTTCGTGATGAGCAGCGCCGCAACCACGGGCAACGCCAGGGTCAGGCCCGCAACGAACATTTCGCTGCCCCAGGTCACCACATTGTAGGCGGCGCGTGGCCCGAACAGGGTTGCGCCAACCGGCATCACTTCGAAGCTGTGCGCGAGGGTCGAGATCATCAGCAGGTGCCCGTTCAGCGCGAGGAAGAAGAGCACCGCGAGCAAGCCCATGAGCTGCGCCACCACCGGCGCGTTGTTGCCGTGCTGCGGGTCGAAGAACGTCGCGAAGCCCAACCCCATCTGCAAGCCAATGAGTTCGCCGGCGGTGTCGATCGCCGCGAAGGCCACGCGCATCGTCAGGCCCATCGCGGTACCGATGACGATCTGCTGCATCAGCACCAGCAGGCCTTCGAACGAAGAAGGCGAAACGTCCGGGGGAGGGCCGGCCAGCGGAGCGATCACGATGGAGAGCGCGATGCCGATCAGCAAACGCGTGCGCCGCGGCACTCCGCGGTTGCCGAACACCGGCGCCACCGACATCAATGCCAGGATGCGCGCCGCCGGAAATATGTACGTAGCGAGCAGGGCGGTGAGCTGGATGGAGGTGAAGGAAAACATAGGCGCGAGGCGCGAGGCACTAGGCGCTAGGTTCTAAAGCTGTGGCACTTGCCTCGTGCCCAGCGCCTAGTGCCTCGCGCCTGCTTTTGCTCACCCAATCATGAACGGCAAACTCTCGAACAGCCGGCGCATGTAGTCGACCATCATGGTGATCATCCACGGCCCGGCGAGGACGAGCATCACCAGGATGGCGACGAGCTTGGGGATGAACGAGAGCGTCATTTCGTTGATCTGCGTTGCGGCCTGGAACACGCTGACCAGCAGGCCCACGCCGAGCGCGGCGAGCAGCAGCGGCGCGGACACGAGCAAGGTCATCTCCAGGGCCTGGCGGCCGATGGTCAGGACGGTTTCCGGCGTCATGGCGAAAAACTCCTGACGAGCGAGCCGATCAGCAGGTTCCAGCCGTCGGCCAATACGAACAGCATGATCTTGAACGGCAGCGAGATCATGACCGGCGAGAGCATCATCATGCCCATGGACATGAGCACGCTGGAGACCACCATGTCGATGATCAGGAACGGGATGAAAATCAGGAAGCCGATCTGGAACGCGGTCTTGAGTTCCGAAGTCACGAACGCGGGAATCAGCGCTTTCAATGGCACCTGATCCGGCGTCGCGGCGTCGCTCTCGGACAGGCGCATGAACAGGCCGAGGTCGGATTCACGCGTCTGCTTCATCATGAACTTGCGCAGCGGCTCGGAGGCCTTTTCGAGGGCTTTCATGCCGTCGATCTTGTTCTGCGAAAACGGCTGGTAGGCGTCTTTGTAGATGACGTCGAGGGTCGGCGCCATGACGAAGAAATTCAGGAACAGGGCCAGGCCGAGCAGCACCTGGTTGGGCGGAGCGGTCGGCGTGCCGATGGCCTGGCGCATCAGCGACAGCACGATGACGATGCGCGTGAAGCCCGTCATCATCAGCAGCAGCGCGGGCAGGAAGGTCAGCGCCGTCAGGAACAGCAGCGTCTGGATCGGCAGCGAATAGGTCTGGCTGCCGCCGGGGCCGGGCGTGCTGGTGAAGGCGGGCAGTCCGGCCTGTTGCGCCACGGCGGGCAGCGCGCAGGTCAGCAATATCAGGGCGAGGGTCCAGCGCAAACTTCTAGCCATTTTTGCGCTTTTCGATGGTTTGCTTGAGCCAGTTCGCAAATGCGTTCTGCATGACCGGCGCGGTGCCGGCCTGGAAGTTCTCGGGGCGGGGCATGCTGTGAATCTGCGAGACGCGACCGGGCGCTACGCCAACGACCAGCCAGGTGTCGTCGATCTCCAGCAGCAGCACACGTTCACGGTTTCCCACGGCGGTGCCGGCCACGATGCGCAGCGCGCTGTTTGCCGTCGTCGCGTTCGGATTGAAGCGGCGCATTGCCCAGGCCGCCGCGAAGACCATGCCGAGCACGATCACCAGTCCGAGCAGGACTTGCAGGACGCTGCCCGTGCCGACCGCCGCGGGAGGCTCCGCGGCCAATGCGACGCAGGGCGCAAGCAGCGCGCAGGCGATCGTGGCAGAGGTGCGATTTGCGAGCATTACCGGTTGAGCTGGCGCATGCGCTCGGACGGCGTGACGATGTCGGTCAGCCGGATGCCGAACTTTTCGTTGACGACCACGACTTCGCCCTGGGCGATGAGGCAGCCGTTCACCAGCACATCCATCGGCTCGCCGGCCACGCCGTCGAGTTCGACCACCGAACCCTGCGCGAGCTGCAGCAGGTTCTTGATGGTGATTTTCGTGCGTCCCAGTTCGACGGTGAGCTGGACCGGAATGTTGAGGATGAGGTCGATGTCGTTCTTCGCGTCGGCCGTGCCGCCGGGCGCCAGTTTCTGGAATACCGGGGTCGCGGCCGCTTCGATTGCGCCCGGTTCGGCCAGCGCGGACGCCCATTCGCCGTTCTTCGGTTCTGTCGTGGTGGTTTCGGGCATCGCTGCCTCCGTCGGTTGAAGTTGGGAAGGTGCGTCGAGCGAATCTTGATCAGGCATCTTCTTGCCCGGCCTGTTCGCCGCCCTGGTTGATCATGCGTTGCACGCGCAGTGCGTACTGGCCGTTGAATACGCCGTAGTTGCATTCCATGACCGGTATGCCATCAATCTCCGCCGTCAGTTCGCCGGGAATCTCGAGTGGAATCACATCGCCGACCTTCAGCCCGTTGACTTGCCTGAGCGTCAGCTGCGCGCTGCCCAGGTTCGCGACGAGTTCGACATCCGCGGATTGCACCTGGCGCGACAACAATCGCAGCCAGCGCTTGTCCACTTCGACGCGGTTGCCCTGCTGGCTGGAGTACAGGATCTCGCGGATCGGCTCGATCATCGCGTAGGGCATGCAGACGTGGAAATCGCCGTTGACCGCACCCAGGTCGATCGTGAAAGTCGTGCTGACGACCAGCTCATTCTCCGTGGCGATGCTGGCGAATTGCGCGTGCATTTCCGAACGCAGGGTCTCGAACTTGAGCGGATAGATCGGCGCCCAGCATTTTTCGAAATTCTCGAACACCACTTCCAGCAGCTTCTGGACGATGCGTATCTCGGTCTGCGTGAACTCGCGGCCCTCGACGCGCGTCTGGAAGCGCCCGTCGCCGCCGAACACGTTGTCGACCACGAGAAATACGAGGTTCGGGTCGAAGACGAACAGCGCGTTACCGCGCAGCGGCTTAACCTGCACCACGTTCAGGCTGGTCGGTACAACGAGGCCGCGGATGAACTCCTTGTATTTTTGCATGCGCACCGGGCCGACCGATATCTCCGCCGTGCGCCGGATGAAATTGAACAACCCTACGCGCATGAGGCGCGCGAAACGCTCGTTGATGACCTCGAGCGTGGGCATGCGCCCGCGCACGATGCGTTCCTGCGTGGCGAGGTTGTACGGACGCACGCCCTGCGCAGCGGCGGGTGCGGCGGCTTCAGCGGCTTCCGGCTCGCCCGACACGCCTTTTAGCAGCGCGTCGACTTCGTCCTGGGTCAGGAATTCCTTGGTCATCCGACGATGCCGCCTTACTGGATGATGAACGAGGTGAATAGCACGCGCTTCACCTTGTAGTCTTCTGGCGATTGGGCTTCTTCGCCCTCGGCGGCTTCCGCAGGTTCTTCTTCCTGCGCGGCCGTTTTCTCGACGCCGTTCTTCTCGCCTTCGCCTGCGACCTTTTTGATAGCCGTTTTTTCCGCCGGCTTTTCGGCGGGTCTGGGTGCGTCCGGGTCCACTACCGATGTGATCTCCACCCGAACGGCTTCCGCGAGTTTGGCCTTGCCTTCCGCCGTCAGCAGTTCCTGCGCTGTCTTGCTCGACAGCAGCATCAGCACGCGGTTGCGCACTTCCGGCATGTTCTGCTTGACGTCCATCACCACGCTTTCATCGGCCAGGCGCAACGTCATCTCGGTCTGCAGGAACTGGTCGCCGGCTTGCGGGGTGGTGCTGTGCAGGTTGACCACGAAGGATTCGAGCGGCAGGAACACGGGCGGTGCACCCTTGTCCGCATGCTTCGGTTCCTTTTTCGCAGCCTTGACGGGCGCACCATCTGCCGTTGCGGGCTCATGCGAACCCCTCATGGCAAACCAGGTGCCGCCAGCGGCGCTTGCAACCAGCAGCAGCGCGCCCGCGCCAATCAGGATCAGTTTCTTTTTGCTCCCGGCTTTTGGAGCAGCGACTTCAGGGGCGGCTTCCGCCTCGGCTTTCGGGCTTTTTGCCATGACACGCCTTCACATTGGAGTGCAGCCATTATTCATGGCGGGGGTGGCGGCCCATCGCCCGAATAGAGCGGCAAAAATTGCGCATTTCCGCAATAGCGCAGAGCCCAAAGCAGAGCACAACAATTTCAATGCGCAGGCGCACCGATCGCGGACAGAAGGTCGATTCAAAATCGATCAGAAATTCATTCAAGGTCGTCACGTTTTCGCTCTCCTCTGCGGTGAACTTTCTTGAGTCGCCGTAAGGCCTAGGCAAACGTATCAACCAGCCCGGTACCGCCGCGAACCAGCGGTGTGGACCGGGGCTGCATGCCGGTATCCGTGAAGGCTTCGCCGCCAAGGTCTGCGCGCGCGCCACCGGACGAGTGGCGACCTGATTCCGACTGATTCCTGGCGTGGCCCGCATTGCCCGAATCCACGCTCGTGTTGCCGAGCGTAATGCCGCTTTCGCGCAGCGCGTCGTGCAGGCGCGGCATGGACGATTCGATGGCATCGCGCGTGGCCGAATGCGCCGCGCTGAACTGCACGGTGGCTGACGTGGGCGAACCCGGATCGCTGACGATCGTGACCCTGACTTCGACCGGCCCAAGGTTGGGGGGATTCAGCTGGATCGAAGCAGTTTGCACGTCGTTCTTCGCCATCCACACCACGCGATTCGCCAGGCCGTCGTTCCAGGCCGGCGTGCCCAGCGGTTGCATGAGCCGTTCGAGTTGCGTGACTGCGGCGGCCATGTTGCGGTTGGCTGCGGGTGTCGGGGCGCTCATGCCCTGCGCGGACGCGGCGGCCGCGGTCGCCGCGCTCAGCGTAATTTCGGGGGCGCGCTCGGGGATTTCGATTTTCGCGGCAGCGTTCAGCCCGGCCTGCGGCTGGATAGACGGGGCGGTTGCGGCGGTGGTGGCGACCGGCAGCGTCCCTTCGTCGCGCACTGCCTGTTTGTCGCGCGGCAGGTCCTGCGATTGCTGTGCGTCGGACAGCGGCGAAGCTTTCGCGGGATTTGTCGAGGCCTTTGCCGCTACTGTTGTGTCGCGCGCACCGGGCAGGGCGATCGCGCCGGTTTGTGGCGTGCTGCGGCCGTCGCCGGATTTGTTCGCCTGGGGTGGCAGCGCGGTCGGCTTGGCCGTAGCCGCTGCTCCCGTTGCTGTGGTTGCGCCGGCTGCTGCTGCAGCGGCTGCTGCGGCAGCCGCAGCGGCCTTCGGATCGAGCGTGACCTGTCCCGATGCAATCGCGTCGAGCAGCGCGAGCGGATCAACCGACGTCGCGTCCTTGTCGTCCTCGCTCGCGTGCAATTTTTTGACAACCCCCGGGGTGTCGCCGAGATCCGTTGCTCCGGCCTTTACAGCGATGCCGGCGCCGATCAGCGTGGCGAAATCTACTTCAGCCGCGCCGCTGGAATCGTTCGACGCGCCGGGACCGGGGGCTTGGCCGGAAGGCGCGGGTTGGACTGGCATTGCGAGGGAGGGCGTGATCATGGATCGATTGCTCCGGTTCAGGAAGGTTTGCGGTCGCGCTGGTGGGTGGCGGCGCTGCGCTCGTCCTGGTCGCGTTGTTCGCTCCGGGATTCGCGCTTGGCTTCGCCGCGCTGGTGGCGTTCAAAGAGAACGTCGAAGGATTTGAGTTTCATGCGCGCCTGCTGCCATTCCTGGCTGGCTGCGACGCACGCCGCGCTGCATTTCGTCAGCACGTCGTTCTGCTGCATGATGGCCTGGTCGAGCTTCGCCAGGAACTCGCGATAGTTGCGCCATTGCTCATTGCCCAGGCCGCTCTGGCTGGTGCGCGCAAAGCGCGCCTCGTATTCCTGGCGGCAGGTCTCCAGCATCTGCAGGGTTTCGGAAGCCGTGCGCTCCTTGACGCGCAATTGTCCGAGCAAGGCGGCGGCCGCATCGGCCTGCTTGCGCGTGACATCCATGACGACTTCCAGGGGAAAACGTTTCGACATTTCGGCTCTCTTTGTCATCGCTCGGTTCGACGTGGCTGCGGTCTATGCAACTTCGTCCGGGGCGTGCCTAAATCTTTTTTCCGTCCGCATGCTCCGCGAACAGTCCCTGCAATTGCGCCACTGACGGCGCGAACGACTCGCGCGTATTCATGTCCTGGCGCAGGAATGCGTCTATGCGCGGCATCAGCGCGATCGCCTGGTCGAGTTGCGGATCGCTGCCCACCACGTACGCGCCGACGTTGATGAGGTCGCGGCTGCGCTGGTAGCGCGAATACAGCGATTTCAACCGGCGCACGTTTTCGAGTTGGGTGTTGTCCACCAGTGACGTCATCGCGCGACTGATCGATTGCTCCACGTCGATGGCGGGGTAGTGGCCGGCCTCGGCGAGCTGGCGCGAGAGCACGATATGTCCGTCGAGGATGGCGCGCGCGGCGTCCGCGATCGGATCGGCCGGATCGTCGCCCTCGGTCAGCACCGTATAGAAGGCCGTGATCGACCCGCCCCCGGAGGTTCCGTTGCCGGCGCGTTCGACGAGCGCGGGCAGCTTGGCGAACACGGACGGCGGGTACCCCTTCGTCGCCGGGGGTTCGCCGATCGCCAGTGCAATCTCGCGCTGGGCCATCGCCACGCGCGTGAGCGAATCCATGATCAGCAGCACGTTCTTGCCCTGGTCGCGGAAATACTCCGCGATGGCGGTGGCGTAGGACGCCCCCTGCAATCGCATCAGCGGCGAGGTATCCGCCGGCGTCGCGACGACCACGGAGCGCGCCATGCCCTCCGTGCCGAGGATCTGCTCGATGAATTCCTTGACTTCGCGTCCGCGCTCGCCGATCAGGCCGACAACCGTGACGTCGGCAGTGGTGTAGCGCGCCATCATGCCCAGCAGTACGCTCTTGCCCACGCCCGAGCCGGCGAACAGGCCCATGCGCTGGCCGCGTCCGACGGTCAGCAGTGAATTGATCGCACGTACGCCGACGTCGAGTGCGGCATCGATGGGTGCGCGTTCCAGCGGATTGAATGGTCGACTGTATAGCGGCTGCATGTGGCTGGTATTCGGCACGCCCAATCGGTCCAGGGGCTTGCCCGCGCCGTCGAGCACGCGCCCGAGCAATTCCGGTCCGACGGGAACGTGCTTGCCGCGATCGGCGGCACGTCGGCGCGGAATTTCCCGATCGCCGACGCGCAATTGCGTCACCGGCGGTTCGTGAGGCACCACGCGCGCGCCCGGTGTCAGGCCGTACACGTCCTGCGAAGGCATCAGGAACAGGCGGTCGCCTGAGAAACCGACTACTTCGGCTTCGGCGTTGTTGCCATTGGGCAGGATCAGGGTGCAGGTGCTGCCGACCGCCAGCTTCAACCCGACTGCTTCCATGACCAGTCCCGCCGCGCGCGTGAGATAGCCGCTCGGCGCGAACGACTGGCTCGCGTCGATGCGCGTGCAGCAGTCCTTGAGGAAGTCACCGATGCGTGTGGCGCGGGCGGACGGCGTCGTTTGGGTTTGTGCGTTCACGCCGCACCGTCCTTGCCATCCTCGACGGGCGTTCTTTCGGATCCGTCATTGAGCCAGCCTTCGTCCCGGCCCAGGGCGCCGACGATGCGGCGCCAGCGGGCATCGAGCGTTGCATCGACTTCGCCGTGCGAACTCGACACCACGCAGCCGCCACGTGCGATCGTTGGGTCCTCAACGATGTTCCAGGCCGACGCGCGCAATGCTTCGCCGGCGAGTTCGCGCACGAGGGTTGCATCCTGGGGATGGAGGCGCAGCCGGCGGTCTTCGCCAAGCACGGGCAGGCTGCGAATGGCTTCCTGGACGACCGGCAGCACGAGTTCATGTCGTGTCGCCAGCACCGTGCGCAACATCTGGCGCGCAACTTCGAGCGCGACGTCGAGAACCTGCTGCCCAATCGCCTGGTCGAGTTCGCCGACTTCGCGCGCAAGCGCTACCGCGAGTGCCGTGAAATTGGCAGCCTCTGCTTTTGCGTGTTGCCGTCCTTCGGTCAAGCCGGCCTGATAGCCCTCCAGATGGATCTTCTCCACCTGCGCAGCCGTCGTCAGCGACACCGGCGCCTTGCGCGCGGCGGGCTTGTCGAAACTGCTCATCTCCCAGCGTTCGTACGCGGAGAGCTGTTCTTTCGGGATCAGGGTGGGGGCGGCCATCGAATCAGGCGCGAGGCGCGAGGCGCGAGGCGCGAGGGGAGAAGCGCGGCGCGCGAACGCGGAAGCACTTGGTTGAGGTCCCGATCATTTCGGTTTCTTTATTCATTAAATTAAATTTTCAAATTGGAAGGGGTCGGTCTTTCCCTCGCGCCTAGTGCCTAGTGCCTAGTGCCTCGCGCCTCAAACGAACGCGTCATCCCCCCCCTTGCCGCCCAGTGCGATCTGCCCTTCGTCTGCCAGGCGACGCACCAGCTTGAGGATTTCCTTCTGTTCGCTTTCGACTTCGGAGAGGCGCACGGGGCCTTTGGACTCGAGGTCTTCGCGCAGCATTTCCGCGGCGCGGCTGGACATGTTCTTGAAGATCTTCTCGCGCAGTTCTTCGCTCGCGCCTTTCAGCGCAACGATCAGTGATTCGGATTGCACTTCGCGCAGGATCAGCTGGATGCCGCGATCGTCGATGCCGAGCAGGTTGTCGAACACGAACATTTCGTCGAGGATCCTTTGCGCAAGGTCGCCGTCGTATTCGCGGATGTTCTCGATGACTTCGCCCTCTACGCTGCCGGACAGGAAGTTCATGATCTCCGCCGCCGTCTTGGCGCCGCCCATCGACGTCTTTTTCACGGTGTTGCCGCCCGAGAGCAGCTTGCTCAGCACGTCATTGAGTTCCTTGAGCGCCGCGGGCTGGATGCCGTCGAGCGTCGCGATGCGCAGGATCACGTCGTTGCGCACGCCTTCCGGAAACTGGCCGAGCACTTCGCTGGCCTGGTCACGATCCAGGTGCACCAGGATCGTGGCGATGATCTGCGGATGTTCGTTCTTGATGAGCTCGGCGACGGACATCGAGTCCATCCACTTCAGGCCCTCGATGCCGCTGTTGTCGCTCGCCTGCAGGATGCGGTCGATGAGCCCGGCGGCCTTGTCGTCGCCGAGCGCCTTGATCAGCACGGTGCGCACGTATTCGTCGGCGTCCATGCCTACCGACGAGCGTTCGGACGCCGCCTTGTGCAGGTCGCCGACCACCCCGTCGATGCTTTCGCGGGTGACATTCTTGATCGCGGCCATCGCGGCGCCGAGTTTCTGCACTTCGCGCGGACCGAGATGTTTGAAAACAGACGCGGCTGCCTCTTCCCCAAGGGACATCAGCAGGATGGCGCTTTTTTCGATGCCATCAGCGCTCATCGCCTGATACCCAGGTTTTAACGATGTTGGCTACCAGCTTGGGTTCCTGTCGTGCCAACTGCTTCGCGCTGTCGAGATTACCCTGGTAAGCCGCGGCACCGGGCAGCATGCCGGGCGCGCCTGCCATGCCTGCATCGCCCATTGCGTTCGATTCGGCGGGCGGCGGCGTCATCGCGGTGCGGAACATTGGCTTCAGCACCTTGAAGAACAGCACCAGCACGATGCCGGCGATCAGCAAGTGGCGCCCGATTTCCTGTGCGAGCGCCCAGGTCGCGGGTTGCTTCCAGAAGGGGATGACCTGCAGCGTCTCGGCGTCGGGCAGGCTGAACGCGGTATTGGCCACGGTCACGGTGTCGCCGCGTGTTTCCGTGAAACCCATCGCTTCGCGCACGAGCTTGTTGATCTGCGCCATGTCCTCTTCGCTGCGCGGCTTGTAGGAAACCTTGCCATCCTTGGAGGTGATCTTGCGGAAATTCACCACGACGGCGGCCGACAGGCGCTTGATGTTGCCGGTGCTGTGGCGCACGTGCTTCAGCGATTTGTCGACTTCGTAGTTGATCGACGAATTCTTGTTGCTGTTGGAAATCGTCGGGGCCGGATTCGCCGCAGTCGCGCCGGCCGTCGCCGCGGGCGCGCCCGGTGCGCCAGGCGCCGGTGTCGCATTCGCGGCGGGGGGCGTGGCGGCGGGCTGGCCGTTGATCGGCGCGGTCGCCGGATTCGGCGGCTGGTTCGACAGCGCGCCTGGTATGCCACCGTTCTGTGCGCCGCCGCTGCCACCGTTGCTCGATTCGCTCGAAACCTGGCTGCGGATGGCCGCGGCGGCCGCGTTCTGGTTAGGGCGATAGGTTTCCTCGGCTTGCTCGGTTTGCGAGAAGTCGATGTCCGCGGCGATTTGCGCGTGCACGTTTTCGGCCCCGACCACCGGCAGCACGATCGACTCGATGCGCTGCGCATAATCCTGTTCGAGCGCCTTGATGTAGTTCAGCTGGCCGGGATCCAGCCCGGTCTGCTGCTGGTTATCGTTTTGCGCGGACAGCAAATTCCCGTTCTGGTCGATGACCGTGACGTTGCTGATCGTCATGTCCGGCACGCTGCTGGAGATCATGTGCACGATCGCGCTGACCTGTCCGGCATCGAGCGTGCGACCCGAATTGAGATTGACCAGCACGGACGCGCTGGGCTTTTGCTGTTCGCGCATGAACACGCTCGGCTTCGGAATCGCCAGGTGTACGCGAGCCGCGCCGACTGCGGAGATGGACTGGATCGAGCGCGCGAGTTCGCCTTCGAGCGCGCGCTGGAAATTGACCTGTTCGAGGAACTGGCTGGTGCCCAGCTTGGGGCTTTCCATGAGTTCGAAGCCGACCAGGCTGCCCTTGGGCAGGCCCTGGCTGGCCAATCGCAACCGGGCTTCATGCACTTGCGTTGCGGGCACCAGTACCGCACTACCGCCTTCCGCGAACTTGTACGGCACGTTCATCTGGGTGAGCGCCGCGATGATGGCGCCGCCGTCGCGGTCGCTTACGTTCGAATACAGCACGCGATAATCGGGAGACTGGCTCCACGTCCATGCGCCTACCGCGAGGGCCACCGCGCTGGCTGCCGCCAGCATCAGGGCAACGATCTGCCTGCCCCCCGGACCGCCGAGCCGTTGCATGGTTTGTACTGCCGTTCCAGCCATTGAATCACCTCGGTTTTTTCGGCTCCGCCAGGGCGACCGAATAGGTCGTGCGCGGGCGGATTCCGAATGACGGCGATTATGGTTGGCACCCTGCAAATCAAACGGGTGAAAAGAGGGGGTTTTTGGGGCCTAATCCGGCGAGGGTTGCCGGTCGGGGCGCGCTATCGTGCCGCCATCTTGTCACGAGGACGGAAACATGGATCAGAACGAAATGCACGACATGCGTATCGCTGCCGCCGGCCCGGAAGCAGCTGTTCAAGGGGAAGAGCTGGCGGACGCCGTCAGGGTGTTGGCGGGCAAGCTGGACCTGCGCTCACTTGAGCGCATGTACATCCTGCAGACCCTGGCGACGGTAAACGGTTCGCGCCGTGCAGCCGTACAGCGACTCGGCATCAGCGAGCGCACCTTGCGCAACAAATTGCAGCAGTACCGGTTAGCCGCAGTCAACTGACCGCGGCCCCCCACACCACGCGTCGGTAGCACACGCCCGGGCTTTGTCCCGGGCGCGAACCGCCGTCGCTGCAGGGAGAGTGCATGGACAGGATTTCAGTCGAGAGCGTGCTGAGCCAGATCCGCGCGATGCAGGATATGGTCGGCGGCACCCAGAAACCGCCGGCGGCAGAGGCGGCGGGCAAAGCCGACTTTGCGCAGATGCTGCGCAGCTCGCTCGAACAGGTCAACAGCAACGAACAGCAGGCGGGGACCCTTTCCCAGGCTTTTGAGAAGGGCGATCCGAACGTCAACCTGCAGGACGTGATGATCTCGATGCAGAAGGCCAACATCTCCTTCCAGACGGTCGTGCAGGTGCGCAATCGCGTCGTCGCGGCCTACCAGGACATGATGAACATGCAGATGTGAGGACGGTAAACGGTAATCGGTAAACGGTAATCGGTGAACGGTGTCTCTGTCCTTCCCGCGAAGGCGGGAATCCGGGTCGAAGTCAAAGGCCTGCATCAACTGTTCTGCGTTTACCGATCACCGATCACCGTTTACCGTTCACCTGAACAACAGTTTTCCCGGGAAGGGATCCTCCCCGTCGGGAGGTGCAGCAACGCAAACGGGCGGCCTCGCGGTCGCCCGTTTGCGTGTTCACGAACGCGCCGGTGTTATTTTTTTGCCTTGAAATGGCGGGAACGTTCCAGGTACATGATGTAGCGCTGCACCAGGTTTTCCGCCTGCGGCTGGAGGTTCACGAAGCGGCATCCGCAGCGACGGAAGGTCAGGCCGTTTTTCAGCGGCGTTTCGTGCGAATTGCATACCTCGAGGGTCACGACGAGCGTGCCGACCTCGGGTAGACCGATGCGGCAGTTGTCGAATTTGCTCCCGATCTCGAAGCTGGCCTCGCCGTGGTTGTCCATCAGCGCGATGCCGCCGATGCTGATGTCCAGCAAGATGGTTTCGGCTTGCGCACCGGGGCCGCGATCGGGCATCGGCAGGGCGCAGATCAACGGCTTGGTGATGGGCGTGGCGATGCGATAGTGTTCGCGCCGCTGGATGCGCACCAGCGTGCGTGGCATCGGGATGCGCAGCGCCGGGCGGCCCTCATGGCGCACTTCGCTGACTTCGTTTGCGCGCAGCTTGACCTTGACCTGGTCGTGCGACGTCACGAACAACACCTTCTCGGCCACCAGCAATTTCTTGTTCAGCGCCGCATCCGAAGCCATGTCGAGAACCAACTCCCCGTCTTCCGGGCGGACATCCAGCAGCGAGGTCAGGGCGAACTCCGTGCCGCCGTTCAGATAGGCGGTGACCATCTGCCGGTTCTGCATGATTTTCTTCAGCACGAACACGATTTCCGCCGGCTGGGTCACGGCGAAGCGGGTGTCTTCGTCAGACTGTTCGTCGTCGATCCGGGGCTCGACGCGGACTGGATTTTCTGGATTCATGGATTCCGTTGGAAGCACGGCTTACGCAAAACTGCAGCGCGCACACGCGTGCGCTGCCTGGCTATTTCTCTGCCAGTTCCTTGGCGGTAAGCCCGTGTTCGATACGATATAGCCACGCCAGCAATTCCGCCACTGCCACGTAGAGCTGGGGCGGAATGTGCTGGTCGAGATCCACCCGCATCAGCAGGTTGACCAACTCAGGGGACTCGTGGACGTAGACGCCGGCCTCGCGGGCGCGGGCAATGATCGCGTCGGCGATCAGGCCGCTGCCTTTGGCGACAACCTGAGGCGCGGATTGGCCCGCTCGATAGGCGAGCGCGACGGCGGCCTGGGCGGGCGGCATGCGGGCAGGCGCGCGTGTGGGCGGATTAGGCTGCTTCATCGCTGACGCCCGTTTCGAAGGCATGCATGGCGATGCCGGCGGCACCGAGGCGATTCGCGAGCACCGGCGCTTCGGCGCGCAGGACTCGCGCCTGCTGGGCGGAATCCGACACCAGGCGCACGCGCGCACCGTTCGCGTCGAGTTCGATTCGGGCAACCAGGTGTCCGATGTTGGGCAGGGTCAGGCGCATTTCCGTGCGCCATGTTCGCGGTGTTTCTCCGTCTTGCGGGGCGGGTTCGCCGTTGCCGCCGGGTTCGTCGCGACGCTCGCTGACCTGCCACGCCATGCTTTGACCTGGCCAGACCGTGCCGCGCCATTCCACCAGGCCGGATTCCAGGGTACTGAGCTGCTGGCGAATGATGGGGTAGGTATCGGGATGGGCCGGCGAGCGCGCCGCGGGGTTGGCCTCAACGGACTCGGTCGGGTCGGTCGATGTCGACAATGATTGCGCGGGCGACATGCGCCGCGCGGCATCGCGGTCGGACAGGGTCAGGTCCGCTGGCGCCGCATCCGCTCGGCGCGCGGTCGCGTCGCCCGCTACCGGATTGTCAGTTTGCAATGCGCCTGGGTATTCCAGCGCGTCATCGGGATTTCGCTGGGGCAGCGGCATGAGCCTGCCCTGCGGCTCGCGCTGCAATTGCGCCGTCGTGCGCGTGCCCAGCACCCACTGCGCCTGGTGCGATTCGTAGAACAGCCCGCTCAACGCCAGCGCTTCGCGCAACAGGTTTGCCGCGGCCGGTGTTTCGGGGATGCGTGCCGGATAGATCGGGGCGGTTTCCGTTGCGGCCGGCCCGTCGGGCGCCGCACCTTCGACTTCCTGCAGCATCGCCAGCAGCTTGCCGGCGTCGCTCAGCCGGGAGGCGGGCGGTTCGCCGCCGCGCTCCATGCGCAGCAAGGCAAAGGTCGGCCGGGGATCGTCGTTTACATAGACCATGCGCAGCAGGTCGCCGGGCCGGGTGCCGACGGGGAGCTTGATCTCGAAATGACGGCCGCTGATCGAGACGATGAATCCGGCGCGCGTCTGCTGTTCGACGGTGCCGTCGACGGGTTGGCCGGGGGACAGCGGCGGGAGTTCACGCGAGGAATCGCCCGCAACCAGCGGCGGGCGTACAGCGCCCACCAGCAGGCGCAATCGGGTGAGAGCCTCCGGTCGGATCATGGCCGGGATGGCACCGCGTTACGCGGCGCCGAGGGGTTTACTCGCCCGCGCCCGCGCCGTAGGCGGCGTGCAGCTTGCGTTCGTGTTTGACGCTGCTCAGAAGGCCTTGCAGCTTCTGCATCCAGGGCTCGGTCAGGTTGCGAATCTCGGCGTCGTCGGCCAGGACCTGGCGGATGATTTCGACCTTGCGCTTGCGGATCGTCGGTTCCAGCGCGATTTCGTTTTCCCCGCGCACCCGCATCAGGTGCTCGACGAGTTCGCGGCATTGCTGTTCGCGCGTGACCAGGCCCTCCCAGTCCGCCGCCCGCGCCGCGTCGAGCATCTGCGCCGTGACGCTGAGGATGTCCTCGTATGTCCTGATCATTTCGTCGCTGGTCATGTTCATTCTCCGCTCGCGCCAGTCGCGCCGGGCGTATCGGTATCGCCTATGCTCTTCCATGCGTCGCTGAGTTCCGCCAGCAGACGGCCGGTCTCTTCGAGCGGTTCCGCCCGGTTGTGCACATTTGCTTCGGTGAGGCGGGTCACCATGTATTCATACAGGCTGAACAGGCGATCGGCGAGCTCGCCGCCGCTGTCGCGATCCAGGCTGGCCATCAAGCCGTCCTGGATGATGGAAACCGCCTTGGAGATGGACTTGGCTTTTTCCGGTGTCTGGTTCAGCCCCAGGTGCATGCGCGCCGCGGCGACCGCGATCATGGCGCCTTCAAACAGCATGACCACGAGGCGGTGCGGGTTGGCTGACATGACACCCGTGGTGACATTGACGTTCGAATAGTTTCTTGCGGCGTTTGCAGGGTTCGAGAACATGTCGGGTCTTTTTTAGAGGCGGACTTTTAATTGCCGCTGTTGGAAGTCTTGGGCAGGTTCGCCAGTTGCTGCGTCAGGAAATTGCTCGTGGTCTGCATGCTCGCCATGAGCACGTCCAGCGCCGTGTACTGGGCGCGGTAACGTGCCTCGATCTGGGTCAGGTGCACGGAAAGCGCATCGCCCTGGTCCGACAGCCTTTTGATACTCGCGTTGATGCCATCGGTGCGGCTGTTGAGCGCGCCTCCCGATCCCGCCAGGCTGTTGGTCAGCGTCGACAGAGAAGTACCGAACGAGGCCACCGCTTTTGCCACGGCATCCGGGCCGGCCTGTATTGCGCCCTGGGCGACCGTGCTGTCGAAGGATAGCGAGCCGTCTTTCTCGAACGTCACGCCCAGCTGTGATAGCGAAGTAATGGACCCGGTGCTGTTGCCCAGAATCGCACCCAGCGAGGAGCGCAGGCGATTCAGGATGCCGACCGTGGTGGAGTCGCCCTGCAGGATCTGCTGCAGACCGGTTGCGCCTTTGATGGCGGTATTGACGTCGTTATAGGCATCGACAATGCCCTGCAACGCCTTCGTGATCGGCGTGGTGTCGCTGTCGATGCTGATCGTGGCGTCTGTCGTGAGTGCCGTGAGCTTCAGGGTCACGCCCTGGATGGCGCCCGAAATGCTGTTGGTCGGGCTGCTGATGGCGAGGCCGCTGATCGTCAGCTTCGCGTCGGCGCCGGCCTGGGTCTGCTGCAGGTTCTGGGTGCCCGCCGGGTCGTTGGCGAGAAGGGTCGCGATGCCGGCGCTGCCGGTCACGCCGATCTTGACGCTATTTTGCAGGCCGGCTGAATTCGATGTGATGGTCAGCCGGTAGGGGGACGCGCTGCCGTCGTTGACGATGGCAGCGGTAACACCGGCATTGGCCGCGTTGATGGCGTCGCGAATGCCTTCGAGCGTGTTGTCCGTGTTGTCCAGCTGGATCTGCACCGGCGTGCGAGCTGGGTCGGCAGTGAACGTTGCGCCGGTATAGGTGCCGGCGACGTTGTCCAGCGTGCCGCCGGTGATGCTGCCGAAACTCAAGGAAAGCGTGGTCGGCGTGCCGTCGCCGATGATGGTGCCCAGCGTGGATTGTCCTGCGGTCGCGAGGCGCTGCGCCTTCGCAAGCTGGGTCACCGAAACGTTGTAGACGCCCGCGGCGGAAGTCGAATTTGCGGAACCTGTGATCGAGGCGTCCGAAGAGCTGACTTTATAAGCAGCGGTAGCGCCCGATGCTTTCAGCGCGTCTGCGGCGGTCTGGAAACTGGAGAGCGTGCCCTTGATCGTGCCGAGCGTGGTGAGTTGCGAGGTGTACTGGGCTTCACGGTTCTGCAGGGCAACGAGCGGCTGCTGCTCGACCTGCATGAGCTTGGTGACGATATCGTCCACATTCAGGCCGGAACCGATTCCGCTCGATGATATGGTTCCGGTCGATGTGGCCATTGCCTCTTTCCTGTTGCGGCAGCGATTGCCGCGTGTGCGTTACCTGTGTCGTGCTCGTTCGTGCCTGCCCGAATTATCGGAGCAGGGGCTGCGAACTTTAGACGCGAACTGGTGCGGAAAACGGCTGCATTTCACGCCTTTTCCTTGAGCAGCAATCCCTGGAAGCGGTCGATGGCACGCGTGATCGCCAGCACTTCTTCGGAAGGGAATTGGCGGATGACCTGCTGCGTCGATGCGTCGATGACACGGAGTACGGTGCGGCCGGACGAAGTGTCCACCGCGAATTCCAGGTCGTTGCTGACCTGCTTGAGGGCCGAGTTGGCCGCGGCAATCGCCTGCTTGAGCTCGACGTTGCTCGGGTCGACTTTGACGGTTGGCGCTGCAACGGGAGCCGGGCGTACAACGTCTGCGACAACCGGCCGCTGAACCGCTTGGGGCTTGGACTCGATCTGGAACGAGCCGCCGGCCACCGATGAAATAGGTTGCATGGTGCCTCCTGCATTCTTCGACGGTCATGAAACCCGGCCGGATTTACCCCGGCCGGGTCCCGCGACGTCGAAACTGTCCTGCTTACGTTTCCTGATTTCTCCGTTTAGCCGCGCAACAGCGCCAGCACGTTGTTCGGCAACGCGTTGGCCTGCGCGAGAATCGCCACACCGGCTTGTTGCAGGATCTGGCCGCGGGTCAGCGACGCAGTTTCCGAAGCGAAGTCCGCGTCGGTGATCCGGCTACGAGCGGCGGAGAGGTTCTCGGAAGTCGTTTGCAGGCTGGTAATCGTGCTTTGGAAGCGCGATTGCAACGCGCCGAAGCGGGCGCGCTGGCCGTTGATGCTGGCGAGCGCCGAGTCGACGATGGACAACGAGCGGTTGGCACCGGCCACGCTGCTCACATCCAGGTCGCTGACTTTTTGCAACTGGCCCGACGATGCAGCCGCGGTGAAAAAGTCCGTCGTGTTGGCGGCGGCAACGTTGAAGGTCTTGCTCGAATCCAGCACGAGCTGTCCGGTGCCGACAGCCGTTGCGGCAGCGGCCGTAACGAAACCGCCGACGGTGACGGCAGCGGTGGAAGCTGCATTGTTGGCGACCGTGATGTTTTCGCCGGACTGGTTCAGCAGCGTGATGCCCG
>JBDTTE010000011.1:0-30412 GCA_039930785.1 Betaproteobacteria bacterium
GCTCAACCAGTTTAAATTGTTGAACCTCACTTCGTTTAATCTTGTCAATAATTTCATCTGTCATTGATCTTCTTTTGGAATCTCTATCAAATGCCCGACTTCTAATGCTTTATTCCTATTTCCGTCGCGCAGTCTAAGGCCGGACCGTGCGCCGGGAAAGTTGGCAAAACATAAATTGTCGCCAATAGGAGACGGGAAAAGTTGTTGGTCCGGAATTTGCATCGCAGCAATTTGTAGTATTCGTGAGGGTTCGGCCGGACGTCTTGGGGAGGGCGTCACCGAGTTCCGTGTTGTGCCAGCGGAGCAAGCTCTTCCTAAAAGAACAACTGTGATTTGCAGGAGTCGACGTCCATGGTCCTAAGCGATCCGCCAGCACTGGCGCTCGTCAAGAGCCTCATAAATCCTTTAGCGATTGTCATTGCGCTCTTCGGGTGCACCCTCTTTTACCAGGAACAATTTGCCGGCCACTATGTAATTTTGGGTGTGCTCGTTTTCCTTATTTCCACGCAGGTGTTCGACGACGTGGATGTGTTCCGTTCATGGCGCGGAATGCACCTTACATCGGAAGATCGAAGAGTACTGTTCGACTGGGTAATTGTGATCGGGATCCTCCTGTTTCTGGGATTCGCGACCAAGCTTTCGGCGCTATTCTCGCGCAAGGTCATGATTTCGTGGTTTCTGGTGACGCCGTTTGTCCTGGTGTTCGCGCATGCTTTTGCCCGGTATGTCGTACGGGCCCTGGCCATTCGAAGCGATGCCCGTTCGATGGTGATCGTTGGCGCCAACCCGCTTGGTTTCAGGCTTGCGCAGCGCATCCTCGACGACCCGTATTGTGGCGTAAAAGTTAAAGGATTCTTCGACGACCGGAACCCGACGCGACTGGATCTGACCAACGGACCGCTATTGGGCAGCGTCCAGGACTTGCCCGCATGGGTCCGCGAGCATTCGATCGGAACCATATATATCACCCTGCCCATGGTGGCGCAGCCGCGCATCATGAAAATGCTGGACGAACTCGGGGACACGACGGCCTCGGTTTATTTCGTGCCCGACATCTTCGCGTTCGATCTCATCCAGGCTCGCTTCGATGAAATGGAGGGTATCCCGGTCGTAGCCATTTGCGAATCGCCCTTTGCCGGGGTTAACAGCGTACTCAAACGTCTTTCCGACATTGTGTTTGCGAGCCTTGCGCTGCTGCTGATATGGCCTGTCATGCTCGCTATCGCGATTGGAATAAAGTGGACCTCTCCCGGCCCCGTCCTTTTCAAGCAACGCCGCTATGGGCTGGACGGCGCGGAAATCATGGTTTACAAGTTTCGGTCGATGAACGTTCTCGAGGATGGTGATGTCATACGCCAGGCAAGCAGGGGCGATGATCGGATAACGCGTTTCGGAATGATTCTCCGGCGTTCCTCGCTTGATGAACTGCCGCAGTTTATCAATGTGCTCCAGGGAACCATGAGCATCGTCGGACCGAGGCCGCACGCGGTTGCTCACAATGAACAATATCGAAAGCTGATCAAGCGATACATGATCCGCCATAAGGTAAAACCGGGGATTACCGGCTGGGCCCAGGTCAACGGGTATCGGGGAGAAACCGAAACAGTCGAGAAGATGCGCTCACGCGTTGCCTACGACCTCGACTATCTTCGCAACTGGTCTGTATCGCTGGACTTTTTGATCATGCTCAAGACGGTGACCATCGTATTCAAGGACCATAGCGCTTATTAAAATGGCAGAACGGGGGGGCAACGTAGCAAAGGACAGTTCCTGGCGGGCAGTATCTGGAATGACAGCATTGCGAGCCAAGAGAAAATATAATGTCCGCGGCCGCTATTTCTGGCTGGCCGGGGGCATGATGGCTGTTTCGATAGCCGGTTATGGACTGGATTCCCACTACGAAGCGCAGCGGCAGGTCGCGGCCACGGTCAATGGCCAGATAATTTCCCTGCGCGAACTGAACGACAAGGCAGGCGCCATCGAAGGGCGTTCCACGCTGACTGGAATAAATGCGAAGCAACTGGCGATCGACGCGCTTGTGAATGAAGAGTTGCTTGCACAAATGGCAATCGAAGGTGGTCTCGATAGAGCGCCCGAAACACGCA
This sequence comes from Betaproteobacteria bacterium, assembly GCA_039930785.1. Classification (GTDB taxonomy): domain Bacteria; phylum Pseudomonadota; class Gammaproteobacteria; order Burkholderiales; family JACQAP01; genus JACQAP01. The sequence continues at coordinate 2,106 of JBDTTE010000011.1, forward strand.
TTGCGCTCGACCGGATGAAGAGGCGGGTACTGGCGTTGGCCGCCATCGACCATGCAATGGATGGTCGAACCGTAAATCAAAGGGAGATCAAAACGTTTTTCGACAACCACCCGGATTTGTTCGAACGGCGCAAGACCTATGTATTCCAGCGCTTTGATGTTTTTGCCGACCGCCTCCCAGCGTCAGTGAGGACGGCCCTCGAAAAGGCAGATTCGCCGGGCGAGGTGGGTTCCGTACTAAGTCACGCAAAGATAAAGTTTGGCGAACAGACCGAGATCCGGACTGCAGAGATGATGCCGGGGGATGTGCTGCGGCAGGCAGCACTCATGCGACGCGGAGACATACTGATATTCTCGGAAGCAAAGCAGCCTTTGCTCCTGCAACTGGTGGGCGAAATTCGCGAGCCGATGGATCTTGCGCGCGCGGCACCTCCGATTCGCTCCCATCTGCTGGATGGTAAAAAGAAGCGAACTGCACGGAAGGTCCTTGGCGAGCTGCGTGCGTCCGCAAAAATCGAATACCCGACCCCCATCAACGACCCACAGGCCCCAGGCGAACCAGCCGACCATCTGGCGTCACCTTCGCGCGGGTTTGAAGAAATAACTCCTGCGACCATAATCTACGAAAGCAGATGACGCAGAGATGGTTCGTAGTCGATAAAGCGCAAAACTATAGAGGGACGCCGGTCTACCAGATGATCAACATTATTCGAACATGCACATGGCTTATTCTGACCCTCGTGTGCGCCGAAGGGTTTGCCGCACCAAAAGGCTATGTACTGGGCCCCGGTGACACGGTCAAAATATCCGTCTATCAAAACCCCGAAATGTTGATCGAGACGCGTATCTCGGAAGTGGGGTCGATCACTTTTCCGCTTCTGGGACCGGTGGAAGTTGGCGGGCTGACCTCCGCCCAGGCGGAAATAAGGATTGCGGCGCTCCTGAAATCCGGTGGATTTGTGCCTCGTGCGCAGGTAAACGTTTTTGTAATGCAGTTCCGCAGTCGTCAGGTGTCGATTCTGGGGCAGGTGAAAAATCCCGGCAGGTACGCAATTGAGGAACCTTCAATACGATTGACCGACGCGCTCGCCATTGCGGGGGGGATCGCTGCAACCGGTGCGGAGACAGTGACGGTCATTCGTGGAGGCGAAAGCGGCGATCAACGGCTCGAGATCGAACTGCTTGGATTGTTCGATGCACCAAATCAGTCCAAGAACATAGAATTGGGAAACGGCGATACCGTCTTCGTGCCTCGCATTCCTGTTTTTTACATTTATGGCGAAGTGCAGAGGCCCGGCGCTTATCGCCTGGAGCGCAGGATGACCGTGATGCAGGCCGTCTCGCTTGCAAGCGGTCTGACCCAGAGGGGAAGCGAGAAAGGGTTGCGAATCGTGCGTCGTAATGCGGCGGGCGCCTCGAAGGCGTTCGGCGCGAGCATGGAGGATTTCGTCCTCCAGGACGACGTCATTTATCTCAAGGAAAGTCTGTTCTGATCGAGGCCGCCCAATGGATTCCCTGCAGATGTTTCTGATACTACGTGCGCGCTACAAGCTGATTCTGTTCGCGCTTGTAGCGACCGTGATCTCGGCCGTTGCTTTCGCCTGGACCATGGCGCCGCGATACAAGGCGACGACGAAGCTGGTTATAGATTTCAAGGTTATCGATACCGTTACGGGATTTGTACTTCCGATTCAGGCGCTGCTCGCAAGCTATATGGCTACGGAGGTGGACATTCTCGAAAGCCAGCCGGTGGCGCTAAAGGTTGTGGAGGCGCTGCACCTGGCGGAAAACGAAAAGACAAAGGCCAGATTTCTGGATGCCACGGAGGGAAAAGGAACCATCGAAGACTGGCTCGCAACGGGTCTCCGCGGAAAGCTTGAGGTCAAACCGTCCAAGGAAAGCCGGATCATAGACATAAATTTTACGAATACAGATCCGGAATTCGCCGCAAAGGTCGCGAATGCCTACGCACAGGCCTACGTTCGGACCAACCTCGAGATGAAAGTTGCGCCAGCCCGCGAATCGGCCGTGTGGTTCGACGATCAGTTGAAGCAGCTACGTACGCGCGTGGAGGATGCGCAGGGCCGCCTTACAAAATACCAGACCGATAAAGGCATCACGTCGACGGATCAACGGCTCGACGTGGAGACATCGAAGCTGGGAGAAATCTCCACGCAACTTGTCCAGGCAGAGGCTCAATCCTATGAGTTCTCATCGAGACAGAAGCAACTGCAGGAATTCATGTCCAAGGATCGTCCCGTAGATTCCCTGCCCGAAGTTCTTTCCAGTCCGGTTATCCAGGAATTGAAAGCGCGTCTCAGCATTGCGGAAACCAAACTCAGTCAAGCCTCCAACAACCTTGGTGCCAATCACCCGGATTACCAGCGGGCCCAGTCCGAAGTCACGGGTCTGCGAAAAAAATTGCGCGACGAGGTCAATACCGCGGCCGCGGTGATCGGCAACAATCTGCGGGTTGTGCAGGGTCGCGAGCAGGAACTGAGGGATTCCGCGTCCGCGCAAAAGGCCAGGCTTCTGGAACTCAACCGCCATCGCGACGAGCTGGGTGTATTGACGAAAGAAGTCGAAAACGCCCAGAAAGCCTACGACGCCGCTTCGACGCGGCATAACCAGACCAGCCTTGAAAGCCGAATGGACCAGAGCAACGTCACCGTGCTTGCTCCTGCAGTCGCTCCGATACTTCCGAACTTTCCAAAATTACCGCTGATTCTGGGTGTGGCCGTCATTATCGGCACCTTGTTGGGAATCGGTTTCGCGCTGGCGGTCGAAATGGTCGATCGGCGGATCCGCGGCGCGGAAGATCTGATGGCGGCGATTGGTACGCAGGTGTGGGGGGTCCTCCAGGATACGTCTCCGTTGTCGAAAGAAGTAAGTCGCAAGCAACGGAAAATGCTCAAGCGCAGTCGATTTCTTAAACCGCTGAACGAACCCACGCTATGAAATCCGTCGTATGAGTATTCCGGGAGAGAAGGTCACCATCTATTCCGTGCCGTCGCGCCCCGCGCGTGCGAATGGACATATCGGTGCTCTGCTGGTGGATTCCGGCAAGATCACCAAGGAAGACGCGGATCGCGTGATGAGCCTGCAACGCGAGAAGGGCATGCGCTTCGGCGACGCGGCGGTCAAGCTCGGCCTCGTCTCGCCGATGGATGTCGAGCAGGCGCTCTCCCGTCAATTCGATTTTCCCTATCTTGTTCCGGGCACCAGCAGCCTCAGTGGTGATCTCGTTACGGCCTATTCGCCTTTTGACAAGAAGGTGGAGGTGTTCAAAGTCGTCCGCAGTCAGCTGATGCTGCGCTGGTTCAATATCGATCTCGGTTCCAAACATCTTGCGGTCGTGAGCGCATGCCGGAAAGAAGGGCGCAGTTATTTCGCGGCGAATCTGGCGATAGTGTTCTCCCAGCTCGGCGAGCGCACTTTGCTCATAGACGCGGACCTGCGCAATCCCCGCCAGCACACCTTGTTCAATCTCCAGAACCGGGCGGGACTTTCCACACTGTTGTCCGGGCGGGCGCAGCCAGACGTGATCGAACACATCGTTCCACTGGTCGATCTATCCATTCTGCCGGCCGGTCCGGTTCCGCCCAATCCGCAGGAACTCCTCGGTCGTTCGTTGTTTTCCAAGCTCCTTTCCGATCTTGCCGGGGAATATGACGTCATTATTCTCGACACTCCGTCCGGAGAGGCGAATGCGGACGCACAAATTATCGCGGCTTGCGCCGGCGGGGCGTTCGTAGTCGCCCGGCGCAATCATTCTCCTGCACGCCTCGTCAGGGATTTTTCCGCGCAGCTCCGCGATAACGGAGTGACGCTCACGGGTGCCGTAATCAATGCAGCTTAGGCGGGCCATTTGGCCCGGAGCAATCCGGGTATGAATTTTCCGGGGATTCATCGCGCCGGATTGGAGTCGGTTCCAGTCAAGCTTGCCCTGTTGCCGCTGCGCGGAAGGAGCCTTTTTTCGCGCCGTCCCGCGGCGGGCGGCGGCGGCCCGGTTGTGTCCATGACCACTTACGGCAAGAGGCTGGAGACGGCATTCTTTGCCATCGAGTCAATCGCCCGCGGCAGCCTGCTGCCTTCCCGCCTCATCCTGTGGATTGACGAGACCGATGTCCTCGCCCGACTGCCGTTGCCGCTGCGCAGGCTGCAGGAGAGGGGACTGGAAATCCTGCCTACCTCCAATTTCGGTCCGCACAAGAAGTACTTCCCCTATGTGCAAGCGAGCAATGCCTTTGATCGGCCGCTGGTGACGGCCGATGACGACGTAATCTATCCGCAGGACTGGCTGGAAGGCTTGCAGCGGGCATACGATGCCCGCGGAGACCTCATCCATTGCTATCGCGCGAATGTCGTAAAGATGGATGGAGACGGTTTCGCGCCTTATCGCACCTGGGGACGCTGCAGCGATACCGGCGAGAGCTTCCTGAATTTCGCCACCGGCGTGTCGGGGATACTTTATCCGCCGGAATTCCTGGCGTATCTGAAGCGACAGGGCAATGGTTTCCTGGAATGCTGCCCCCGCGCGGACGACGTGTGGCTACACGCCGCGGCACTACGCTCGGGAGTCATGATCAAGCAGGTCACCAGCATCTGGACCGAGTATCCGTCGATCCCCGACACGCAGGACGTGGCGCTGGCTAACACCAACCTGTTCGGTACAGGAAACGACTTGCAGATCGGGAAGACCTACCTGCGCCAGGACGTGGAACGCCTCATTCTGCTGGCCACCCGACAATGAACACATCCGGAACCACCAACGTCGAAATGCCGATCGCCGTGCTGGCGGGTGCTCCGGCGCGCATGCAAGCTGACAACGAGCAGCGTGGCGCGGTGGTGCCGCCGCCTTCGTCGAAGGCCAATGCGCGCTGGGTTGCGCTGTCGCAGGCTGCCCGCATTCTCTCGCAATTGGCCAGCGTAGCGCTGCTGTCGCGGCTACTGCAGCCGGAGGATTACGGCCTGATGGCAATGGCGATGGTCGTTTCCAATTGTGCCTACCTGTTCCGTGACATGGGCACCGCCGCTGCCATCATCCAGAAGGACCGGCTGTCGCCCGCCATGGTGGACACCGTGCACTGGACCAACGTTGCGCTCGGGCTGCTCATCGGCGCAATTGTCCTGTTAGCGGCGCCTGTCGTGGCCGCCGCTTTCCATGCGCCCGACCTCGAGCCGCTGCTGCGCGTGCTCGCCCTCGTCTTCCCGCTGTCGAGCTTCGGCGTCAGCCGGCAGGCCTTGTTCGAGCGCGAATCGAAGTTCTCCCTGGTGGCGTTCGCGGAAGTGCTCGCTTCCTTCCTCGGCTTGGCCGTGGCGCTCGTGCTGGCGTGGGGCGGGGCGGGAGTCTGGAGCCTCGTGGCGCAGGTTTTCGTTGCCAGCGCGGTCCTTACTGCGGTGTTTGCCGCGGCGTCCGGGTACAGGCCGGCGCTCTCCTGGCAACGCGCACAGTTCAAGGCATTGCTCGGATTCAGCGGACACCTCACGTTGTTCAACTGCGTGAACTACCTGTCGAGGAACGCGGACAGCATGGTCATCGGCCGGCTGCTCGGCACTGCGCCACTTGGCATCTACTCGATGGCCTATCGGCTGATGCTGTTCCCAGTGCAGAACATGACCTGGGTGGCGACGCGAGCGCTTTTCCCGGTCATGAGCCGGCACCAGAACGCCAACGCCGAAATCGCCCGGCTTTATTTGAAGTCGATCGCGTTCATAGCATTCCTGACGGCGCCGATGATGGCGGGACTGGCCGCGCTGCGCGAGCCGTTCGTCACCCTCGTGTTCGGCGAACGCTGGAACGCGGTTGCGCAGGTGATCGCGTGGCTTGCCCCCGCGGGCTTCATCCAGTCCGTCGTCAGTGCGTCGGGCACGTTGTTCATGGCCAAGGGCAAGACGGACGGGCTGTTCCGGCTCGGTGTGGCCGGTGCGGTAGTGCAAATCGCGGCATTCACCGCCGGCTCTCACTGGGGTATCAACGGCGTAGCGGGCTGGTACCTGACGGCTAACGTGATCCTAGCCATACCGGTGCTCCATTTCAGCACCCGGCTGATCGGATTGGGGATGGGCGACGTATTGCGTGCTATCTGGCGTCCGGTGGCGTTGGGGCTGGCGCTCTTCATCCTGCTGTCGGTCGCGGATAAGGCGATGGCCAATGCCGGCATTTCCCTGATGCCACGATTCTGCTCCCTCGTTCTCGCTGGTGCGCTTGCCTACGCACTGGGCGGCTATGCGTTCGCCCGGGAACAGTTCCGCGACCTGTTTCGTTTCCTGCGGGTGGCGCCATGAGCCGGTTCTTCGCAAGAAGGCACGCGCAGGGGAGCGGACCATGAAGAACCGCGATAAATGGATGCCCAGCAAATACGTCTACCGGGACCGCAGGCTCAAGGGCTCGCGGGACGGCCGAGAGCTATGGGTAGGCTCGCGCCTGATTGCAGACATTGTCGCGGCGATCTACGACCAGCAACTCAGGCGCCATTCGAGAGGCAGGCTGCTCGATCTCGGCTGCGGCAAGGCACCTTTGTTCATCGTCTATAAGGATTATGCCAGCGAGGTAATCTGCGCGGACTGGGCCAATACGACGAATCGCAGCGAACACCTGGACCTTGAGTGTGACCTGACCAGGGAACTGCCGTTCGTCGCAAACGAGTTCGACACCATCATCCTTTCGGACGTGCTGGAGCATATCCCGAACCCTGAGCTGCTCTGGAGCGAGATCTCGCGCGTGCTGAACAGCAACGGCAAGGTCCTGGTCAACGTCCCGTTCTTCTACTGGATCCACGAGGCGCCGCACGACTACTACCGGTATACCGAGTACGCGTTGCGCCGGTTCGTGGACAGGGCGGGACTGAAGATGGTCGAGCTCGATGCGATCGGAGGCGCGCCGGAAATTATGGCGGATTTGCTCGCGAAGAACATGCTGCGCGTCCCGCGCATCGGCGATCCGGCCGCACGACTGGTGCAGTGGATCACCTCTATTTTCCTCGCGACCAGGCTTGGCAAAAGGATTTCCCGCTCTACGGCTGAGACATTTCCCTATGGCTACTTCCTGGTCGCGCAAAAACCGTAACCGGCATTCTTGCGCGTGCGCGCGCCGGGAGCCCGAAAACTTCGCATACGAACCTGAAGGGAAACGACGCATGGCACGAATGATGGAAATGGTCAGGCGGGCGCCGGTGATCGGCGGCTTCGTACAAAAATTTTCCCGGATGCTGGGTCGTGGCAGCGTCAGCCTGCCGGAATTCCAGGGCTCGGCGAGCTATTGGGAGACGCGCTACGCGCACGGCGGCGATTCCGGCGTGGGGTCCTACGCGCTTTTCGCGGCGTTCAAGGCGGAGGTGATCAACGCATTCGTTGCCGAGCAGGCCATCGATAGCGTCATCGAATTCGGTTGCGGCGACGGCAACCAGCTCAAGCTCGCCGCCTACCCGTCCTATACCGGTTTCGACGTGAGTCAGACTGCGCTGGCGAATTGCCGCACTATGTTTTCCGGCGACGATGGCAAGGCTTTCAAGCTCATGGACGACTATGCCGGGGAAACGGCTGAATTGACGCTGTCACTCGATGTGATCTACCACCTGGTCGAGGACGCGGTTTTCGAGGCATACATGAGCACTCTGTTCCGCGCGGCGCGGCGCTACGTGATTGTCTATGCGAGCAATTCCACAGAGGTGGAAATGCCCGACGTGAAGCACGTCCGGCATCGCAGGTTCAGCGACTGGGTCGACGCGCACGAGTCTGTCGCCGGCTGGCGGCTGGTGCGGCACCTGCCCAACCGCTACCCGTATCGCGGCGACTATCGCACAGGGTCTTTCGCGGATTTCTATTTCTACGGCAGGGACCCGACGCCGGAAGGAAGGCCTGCATGAGAGCCACGACCATTTCCCGGAACTTCATGAAGGGGATCGCGTGCCTGCACCGATAGCGTTGTTCGTTTACAACCGCCCACGGCACACCAGGCTGACCGTCGAGGCACTGGCCGGGAATGAGCTCGCTTCCGACAGCGACCTTTTCATTTTCTCCGACGCGGCACGCAACGAGCAGGCTGCGGCGGCGGTGGCGGAAACCCGGGCGTACGTCGCGACGATCCGCGGCTTCCGGTCCGTTCAAGTCATCAGGCGCGAATCCAACTTTGGCCTCGCGGCTTCGATCACGGACGGCGTCGGCATGCTGTGCCGGGAGTTCGGCCGCGCCATCGTCATGGAGGACGATTTGCAGAGTTCACCGCACTTCCTTCGCTTCATGAATGCGGGCCTGGATCTTTATTGCGATGACGACAGCGTCATGCACGTTTCGGGTAGCGCCTACCCTGTTCGTGAGTTCGGCTTGAACAGCACCTATTTCTTGCGCGTGCCTTTGTGCTGGGGATGGGCGACGTGGTCGCGTGCCTGGCAGCATTTCCGCAAGGATGTAGATGTCATGCAGCGCTTCGATGCTGCCATGATCCGGGAATTCAATTTCGATGGTACCCACGACTACTGGGGCCAACTCGAGGCTAACCGTGACGGCAGGATGAATACCTGGTTCGTCTTCTGGTACGCGAGTGTATTCCTGCGCCAGGGGTTGGCATTGTTCCCGCGCAAGCCAATGGTGAGGAACATCGGCATGGACGGTACCGGCGTCCATTGCAGCGCGACCTCCGACTTCGATGTCCAGGTTTCCGAAGAGCCGATCCAGCCGGTGCGTATGCCGCTCGAAGTGTCGGCGCCCGCCTATCGCAGCCACAGGAATTATTTCCGCAGCCTGCAGCCCTCCCTGCGCGAGAGAGGTCTGCGCAAGGCGAGGAACGCATTGCGTCGCATCTGGGCAGGCAGGTCGGGTCGGCCCGCTGGAGCGGAACGCGGAAGGGATGGACGGAGATGATCCTCGTGCGATCGGCAAAGGGCGTGCGATCGCAGTTGCGGCGCGCCTTCGCGAACAATCCGATCGCGCTGTACTGGCACAACTGGCGCAACGTGCGCAGACTGGAGAAATCGGCGCGCTCCGTTTCCATCGACCTGACCGCGGACGTATACGGCTCCGAAGTCGGGGATTGCGTTACGATCGGGGCGCGTTCGAACCTTTTCCACAGTCATATCGGCGCCTATTCCTACGTGGCGCCGGGTGCGCAGTTGAATTTCACCGACACCGGAAAGTTCTGCTCAATCGGACCGTTCGCGAAGGCAGGTCTCGGCCGGCATCCCGTCGACCTGGTGTCGACGCACCCGGTTTTCTATTCGAATGCCGGGCAATGTGGACTGGTGCTGCGCGAGGACTCGATATTTTCAGACGAGTCCCGCGTCACGCTCGGCAATGACGTGTGGATCGGCGCGAGTGCAATACTCATGAGCGGCATCGTGGTCGGCGACGGCGCCGTTGTGGGGGCGGGCGCCGTGGTGACCCGGGACGTGCCGCCCTATGCGATTGTCACCGGAGTACCCGCTCGCATCCTGCGCTTCCGGGCCACGCCAGACGAAGTCCGCCACATGCTGAGCGTCGCCTGGTGGGACTGGCCGGAGGAACGACTGCGGGACGCGCGTGACCGGTTCACCGTGTCGATCGCAGAATTTCTGGCTGCGCACGAGGCCGCCGGCACGCCGCATGCCGACCCGACGAAACGGGAGTCGGCAACGGCATGAACGCGCGCGCCTCCAAAATTTCCGTCGTCACGGTCTGCTTCAATGCCGCGGCAACCATCGAAAAAACCATCCTCTCGGTCGTCTCCCAGAGCCATCCGATCGTCGAGTACGTCGTCGTGGATGGAGCGTCGACCGATGGAACGCTGAAGATCGTCGCGAAGTATTCGGAAAGAATCGACAATCTGATTTCTGAAAAAGACCGCGGAATCTTCGATGCAATGAATAAGGGCGTCGCCACGGCTACAGGGGACGTAGTCTATTTTCTGAATGCAGACGATTCCTTTGTCGATGATCGCGTACTCGAAGATGTCGCCCGGGCCTTCGAGCAAGACGCAACGCGAATGCTCGTTTACGGCAATGTGGTCCTGAAAGACGGGCCGCCCGGCGTGCTGAATTTTCCGGCGAGGGCTTTCCGGAAGCGTTCCGTCTCGGAATTCCTGCATAACTCCTTTTGCCATCAGGCCGTATTCGTGCGGCGCGAGTTGTTCGCGCAACTGGGACCATTCGATCTCCAATACAGATATTCGGCGGACTATGAATGGATAATCCGCGCCTTTAAACGCGACGCGGGCAGGGATTTCTTTTTCCTGGACAGGAATATTGCGAACTATTATTTCCTGGGTCGCAGCCAGCAGCATGCCGCCGTTACGACCAAAGAAGTGCACCGAATGCAGTTCCGGCACTTTGCCTCGGTCGAGTTCGCATGGTATTTCTTCCGTTACGTGTTCCTCAGAAAATGGAAGAAGAGGATTCTGCACGAGACGTACTAGAGAGCCCGAACCTACGACTGCGCCGCATCCCGCCGGACAATGTGCCGACGACGTGGCGCCTGGTTCAGGCGCAAATCCCGAAGGACCGAACCCCTATGCCCAGCACGAACTTGAATTCCATGGAGCGACTTCCGACAGTCAGTGTGATTACAGTCGTGTTAAACGCGGTTGCCGTGATTGAACGGACTTTGCAGAGCGTGGTGTCACAGGACTATCCGCACCTCGAATACATCGTGGTGGATGGCGGATCCACCGACGGTACGGAAAAACTGATCGGGCAATATTCACATCGGATCTCGCGTTGGGTCAGCGAGAAGGACGGGGGAATCTACGAGGCGATGAACAAGGGCGCGGCCATGGCATCGGGCGAATGGATCCTGTTCATGAATGGGGGCGATGTGTTCGCGAAGTCCGATGTCATCGCGCGCACTTTTTCGGGATTGGCCTGGAAGGAGGCCGACGTTATTTACGGCGACGGCGTCATTTGCCACGAAGGCTATCGCATTGTCGAACGCGCGCCGGACCACATTACCCTGACGGATGGCAACGGCTTTTCACACCAGTCCAGTTTCATGCGCACGGAATTGCAGAAGCAGTATGGATTCGATGTCACGGAACGCATCGCTGCGGATTACGATCTCTTCCTGCGTTTATACAAGGATGGAAAGGTATTCAGGCGGGCGGACGTTGTCATTTCAGAATTCTTCACCGGAGGTTTTTCCAATTTACCGCCCGGCCAAACGATACGCCTGCGGCATCGCGTATACACCAAGCATTTTTCCAGGGCGTGGTGGATCCTCTACCTGAGACTCGCCAGGCTTGCCGCAAAGAATGCGGCAAGAGGCCTGATCCCCGCCGCCGCCTGGGAGAGGCTAAAGCGGCTGCGCGATCGAAACCGCTTCCTGTCGGACGATTCCCGACCCTCCTGAACATGACCCGGAATTTTCTTGCCACGATGAGATGGGGCATCGATCACCTGCTGCACGATACGGAACACAGTGCCGTCGGCCGGCGTGCCTACATTCTGGGTGGATTGGGTTTGCTCCTGGTTTGCACCTGCATGGGATACGTGTCGGTCCTCTACGGCACGTGGGTAGACGAGAAATTGCTGCGGATCGTATTGCTGCCGGCAGCATTGTTCGTCGGATTTCTTTTTATCCTGGACAAGAAAGCACTGTTCATTCTGATCATCATGGTGCGGATTCCCATCGATTCGATTGTTGAGGCGACCAGATTTGGATCCATGAGCGCAGGTGCCGCCATGAACGGGCTGGTTATCCTGATAGCTTTTCTGATGTTCATCGAACAGCCACGCACCGTATCGAAGACCGTCATCCCGATGTGGGCGCCATTGGTCGTGGTGATGTTGCTGGCAACGCTCCGGTCACCGGAAGTGGCGCAAGCCACCAGGACGGTAATGGCCTATCTGACCAATGTGGCCATATTCATGATCCCGTTCTATTTGAAGCAGTGCCAGAAGGACATGCGATTCAGCATTTACATCGTTTTGCTGTCCTCGCTCGTGCCTGCGTTTTATGCGTTCGTCGACTATGCGCAAGGTGGTTATGGCGGAATGTACGGCGACCGCGTCAGCAGCACTCTTCCACATCCCAACATATTCGCGTTTTACCTGGTGATCGTGATCTCGATGGCGTTCTATCTGTTGAAGAGTCCGCTCACCAAAATGTCCGCGACGCGACGGTGGGTTCTTGCGGCTTATATTTGTGTCCTCATTGTCGATCTGGGTCTGACCAAGACGCGCAGCGCGTGGGCAGCGTGCTACGTCATGTTTTTGATTTACGGCCTGGTATTCGAGCGCAAATTCCTCATCTACATCGCGATTGCAAGCGCGCTGGCGCTGCTCGTTCCTTCGATCCAGGACCGCTTGCTCGATCTGAACACCGCGAACCTTTATTGGACATACGGTGTGCCGCAGAACTCCTACGAATGGCGCAAATTGATCTGGGAGGAGGCGTGGGACTGGATGAAACCTGGCGCGCTTCCGTTCGGCTACGGCCTGGGGTCCTTCGCATACTACTCGCTTGAATTCTTTTCCCTGGCCAATCGCACGCGCTGGGGCGCCCACAATGTCTACGTTCAATGGCTTTTCGAAGCAGGGGTGGTGGGGTTGGTGTGCGCCGCGTGGCTCTACTATCGGCTTCTCGCGCTGCTGAAGAAGGGATTGAAGCATGACAAGCTGGCCACCGTGATCATGATTACGGTCGTCGTCGAGTATCTCGTGATCGCCTACTCCGACAATATGCTGGACTATCTGGCTTTCAATTGGTATTTCTGGTTCGTCCTCGGAACGGCCTGCTCGATCATCGTGACGCGTGAAGCGCATGAAGAGAAAAACACTTCGGAGTCGGGATCCGCGTTAAGACATTCGAACATGGGTTCCGGAAACTGAATGGCAATCAACCCGACTTCGTCTAATCGCGGAGGAGGACTTGCAAGGAGGTGGATGATGGATGTGCGTAACGCTCTGACGTGCTCGCTGCGGGCGAGGTTCGCCTGCTTCGTGGTCGTGGGAATGCAGCTGGCGTTTCTTCCGATGCCGGCTTCAGCCGGGCCTGAGCAGAAACCGGGCGACGCCTTGCTGACGGATTCGATTTTCGCGCCCACCAGCTTCTGGTATCAGCCCATTCCCGCAGATGCGAAACTGCATGCCAATTCGGCCGGATTCGTGGCCGACTTCCTGCGTCAGAAGAAGGCCTTTTATGGCACGGTCTCGATCAATCTTGCATCGTGGGCAAGCCCCGTCTATGTCGTGGGCGCCGACGTACCCACCGTTCTGGTGAACCAGTGGCGTTGCATGAAGCAATTCGCCAAGGACATGAGCCTCGCGCGGCAGTGGCTCGAAGTACCCATTCCGGCCTATGCAGAACCGGCAAGCGGCGCCGATGCGGAAATGACGATCTATCAGCCTTCGACGGATACGATGTGGGAGTTCTGGCGCGCTCGCAAGACTGACGGTCAATGGGAGGCCTGCTGGGGTGGAAGAATGCGGGACGTTTCCAAGAGCGACGGCAGGTGGCCCGCGATTTATGGCACGACCGCCACCGGTCTTCCTTTCCTGGGCGGGCAGATAACGGCCGAGGAACTGCGCCGGGGAGAAATCCGGCATGCAATCGGTATCGCACTTGTGGAAGCTGAATCGATGGATGACTTCTCATGGCCGGCGAAAAGATCGGACGGCCTGAATCCCAAGCGGGAGCCCAATCGAATTCCGGAGGGGTTGCGCTTCCGACTTGACCCCAGTGTGAATGTCGACGCACTGCGCATGCGCCCGGCGGGTAAGGTGATTGCAAGAGCCGCGCAGAAGTACGGATTCGTGGTCTGGGACAAGGCGGGCGCGATCGGGGTGCGCTCGCAGAATCCAAAATCGTACACGGCGCTCGGACAGCCCGACCCTTATCCCGAAGTCTTTGGCGGGGCCCCGGCCTGGGCGGTCATGGAAGGATTTCCCTGGGAAAAGCTGCAGTTCCTGCCGCAGGACTACGGCAAGCCATGATGTCTCCCAGCGCGAGCGAGCGCCGACGCTTGTTGTGTCCGGCGCATCGAATGCGATTGGATGAAGCAATGTCGAATCCAGCACATGCCGACCGGAAAAGCGCAATCAGGACTTTGTAATCGATGCCATCGTGTTCCTGAAATTCGCAAAATATCGAAACGGGATTGTCTACCTCGCGCTGGTTGCCTCGATTGTGGGCAACGTCGCCGGCTATTGCCTGTTGCGGACATACTATGCAAGGGCGGAAGCCGTCGCTTTGTTTCCCTCAAACTCATCGTATTACCGGAAGCAAAACGCTTTGCTTCCGGCGAAAAGCGGAAGAAGGATTGTCCTGTTCGGCGATTCCCGGGTCGCGCGCTGGGGGAGTTTTCCTCGTGTGGAGGGTTTCGAAGTCGTCAACCGGGGAATGGATGGAGAAACCACCGCCCAAATGCGAACGCGCTTTCAGGAAGACGTTCTCGCACTGGATCCCGATTTCGTCGTACTGGAGATGGGAATCAACGATCTGGTCGGGATAGCGGTGTTGCCGCAACGTCGCGAAGAAATCGTTTTCCAATGCGCAGAGAACATGAGGCATTTCGTCGACGAACTGAGTTCGCGAAAGATCCGGGCCATCTTGCTTACGGTCATTCCGCCCGCCCCGCCCCCATTCTGGCGCCTGCCGGTATGGAGTCGCGATATTGCGGTGGAAGCGGGACGGTTGAACCGCTACTGGATCGATCTTTCCGCCACCCCGATGCTGCGGGTGATCGACACGGAATCGGCGCTGATGGATTCAACCGGTCGCTGGCGAGAGAACGTGAATGCCGACACGCTTCACCTGACGCTGCAGGGTTACCAATACCTGAATGCGGCCATCCTGCAAGTTCTTCGTGAGTGATGCGATTGTGTCGATCCATGCGGCGAATGTCGAAGACATCAACCGACGACCGCTGCGGTAGCCAGCATGCTTTTCAATAGCTACATCTTTGCCGTTTTTTTCGGGATCTTTCTGGTCCTGTACTGGTTGCTTCGTCGCAGGCGCGTGCCGCAGACGGCGCTCATCCTGCTTGGTAGCTATTTCTTCTATGGATGGTGGGATGAACGCTTTCTCATCCTGATAATCATTTCGACGGTCACAGATTACGTGGTGATGCTCGGCCTGGACAACAGGAGGCTCTCGCTGCGACGGGGCCTGGCATTTTCGGCTTATCTGGTGATCGTCTCGATCGCATTGATGATCCCTCGTTGGTCTGCTACCGCGTGGGCCCTGTGGTTCGTGGTGGCCTATGTAGCCGTGGCCTGGTGCATCTATCCATGCCTTTTCCGGTTGAGTGAAGGGGCGCGCAGGAAGGCTCTACTGATCTATATACTCTGCGTCGACTTGGGCGTGCTCGGCGTATTCAAGTACTTCAACTTTTTTGCTGACTCTTTCGCGAAAGGCGCGGCCGCTCTCGGCTGGAATGTCGATGCGGTCACGCTGAATATCGTCCTGCCCGTCGGCATTTCGTTTTATACCTTCCAGACCATAGGCTTTTGCATCGATGTTTACCGAAGAAAAACTTTGCCGCCGAAGGATTTCGTCCAATTCTCCGCGTACGTGGCATTCTTCCCGCAATTGGTGGCCGGGCCCATCGAACGGGGTGGACATCTACTTCCCCAGTTCTCCGTACCTCATTCACCGACGCTGGCTGGAGGCTGGCTCTTCCTCTGGGGTCTCTACAAAAAGATTGTCATCGCGGACAACCTTGCACCGTTCGTCCAGTCGGTATTTTCGAATCCGTCAGGCGCAAGCAGCGCTGAACTGATTGCCGCGGTTGTTGCGTTCGCTTTCCAGATCTACTGTGATTTCTCGGGATATAGCGACATGGCGAGAGGAATCGCCCGAATGCTGGGCTTTGATATCCTGCTCAATTTCAACCTTCCCTATCTGGCTCGCACCCCATCGGAGTTTTGGGCGCGCTGGCACATCAGCCTGTCTACATGGCTGCGGGACTACCTTTACGTTTCTCTTGGCGGGAATCGCCGCGGGGCCTTGCTGACCTATCGCAATCTGATGATTACGATGCTGCTGGGCGGGCTGTGGCACGGGGCGGCGTGGACATTCATACTGTGGGGAGCCTTTCACGGAGCGATCCTTGTCGTGTACAGGAAGCTTGGGGTGGATGCGTGGCTTGAACGACGTCAAGGCCATGCCGCTATCCGTCGGTTGCAGGATGTAGTTTTGACGGGAATCATGTTCTGCCTCGTGTGTGCGGGATGGCTGCTTTTCCGTGCAGGGGACATGCACACCGTGGCTTCGTTCGTGCGTGGAATGAATGGCCCGCTTTCGCTCGAACCCTTCCGTGATCCGCTGTTCTATATCGCGCCATTGCTCGCATTCCAGGCCTTGCAGCTATGCACGAAAAATCTCGAACCTCTGCGTGTGCTGCCCGGGTTCATCCGGTTGAACATCCAGCTGTTCATTCTCTGCAGCCTCCTGTTGCTGGCTTCCTCCACGCCGCAGGAATTCATCTACTTCGCGTTCTGATGCAAACGGTATGGACCGCATGGGTCACGTAGCTGGAAAAAAATGGTTGTTCTGGATCATGGTGCCTTTTTACGCACTGCTATTCGGCGAAATCTTCGTCCGCCTCCTGACGCCGGTTGCAGTGATACCGCGCTATGTCACAGGCGCCGCTTACGGGGTCAGGGTGGGTATGCCGAACATGAAGTTCTGGCAGACCACGTCCGAGGCGCGAGTCCAGATTCGTACCAATAGCCGTGGCATCCGCGCCGATCGCGAATATTCCTACTCCAAGCCGCCTGGAACCTGCCGAATCGTGGTTTTCGGAGATTCCCTGCTGGTAGGCTACGAGGTCAATCTGGAGGACAGTTTCGTCTATCTGCTTGAGAAAAAACTCGGCGCAGCGGGATACCGTTGTGAAGTGATCAACCTTGCAGTGAGTGGTTTCGGAACAGCGGAAATGCTGGTGACGCTTCGCGAGGAGGGTTTGAAATATCACCCCGATGTGGTGCTTTTCTCTTCACACGTGACAGACCTGGATGACAACGTTCGTTCGTCTCTTTACACCATAGACGACCACGGCAAGCTTCTTCGCAAGAATGCCGTGTTTCTGCCCGGCATAAAAATGAGCGATGAATTGTCCCGGTATTGGATCTATCGATGGGTCGCGGAGAACAGCCAGCTGTATTCCTCCATGCGGGAGCACGCCGCGTTCTTCCTGAAGGCGCAACTATTGCGCTACAACAAACGCAAGCAGGTGGCACCGGATTCGACAGGCGGTACCGAACGCGAGGCGGGCGATCGTCAGGCAGCCGGTTTTCAGGAACGCCTCAACCTGCTTTTGCTGGAGGAAGCGCGGCAGGTCAGCGAATCCAGCCAATCCCGCTTCTGCGTTCTCGAAATCCCTTTCAATCAGACTCGCACCACCTTTGTCAGAATGCTGCCGGATTATGATGTTCAGACCCGGGAGGCGCTGCATATTTTCAACCCCCTTGGGTCTTTTGAAGCGGCGGCGGCACCCACGCGTAAACTTTTTCTGGAAAAAGGACATGGACATCTTTCGCCACAGGGCAATGAAGTGCTGGCCGCGTTCTTCTTTTCGAATCTGGTGGCTACAGGATGGCTGCATCGATGATTGTGAGGTCGCGAGTTCCATGGGTGTGCTGAACCCCGAGATGCGCGTCATGTCAGGGCCCGAAACGGGTCCGACGGGGGTTGCCCCATGACCATGGACCCCGACTGGGCTGCGGATCTGGCGCGCTATGGATTGCGCCGCCCGTTCCTGAAGGAGCAATCGATCTGGGCCGTATGGGTCTATCGGTTCGGGCGGCGGGTCGACCGGAGGGCGGATGGGGGATTCAAGCGCGTCCTGACGGCCTGCTACTGGCTCGTGTTCCGGATCGTCGAAACGCTGTCGGGCATCAGTTTGCCGAAGTCGGCTGCAATCGGACCAGGCCTACGCATCTGGCATTTTGGGGGCGTTTTTATTCATCCTGACGTGGTAATTGGCGCGAACTGCACCCTGCGTCAGGGTGTCACAATCGGGAATCGCCATGTCAATGGGCCGGTACCCGTGCTTGGCGATGATGTGGATCTGGGCGCGTACGCCCAGATATTGGGGGGAATAAGAATCGGCAGCCGCTGCCGCGTCGGCGCCATGTCGGTGGTACTGCAGGATATGCCGGAAGGGTCGGTCGCCGTTGGCGTGCAGGCGCGAATAATCCCGGATGAGGTCAAATTGAATCAAGGGGAGGTCGATCACACATGAGGGGTGAATGCGCGCGCCATGTGCGGCCGCAACGTGGCGGGGGAAGGCAGCGAAATGGCCCGACCGCGCGTTTTGGCGATGGGGCCGGATGCGTTTACCGGCATTTGTCCGCGTCTATTGTTCGGGTCGGCCGCCGGCACGATGTATGATCATCGTGGCCAATGGCCTGTTGATTGCGTTCCTCGCATTGCTGACCCTGCCCGTCACGGTGCTCATGCTGGAAGTGCTCTGCGCTTTCGTACCCCGCCGGCCGGCCGGGATGCCGGACATGGGTCGGCCGCGCGTTGCCGTGCTGGTACCCGCGCACAACGAATCGGCTGGAATCGCAAGCACGCTTGGTTCGGTGGGTGCGCAACTGCGCAAATCCGACCGGATGATCGTCATCGCCGACAATTGTTCGGATGACACGGCGCAGGTTGCCGCGGCTTGCGGAGCCGAAGTCGTCGAGCGGAACGAACCCACGGTGCGTGGCAAGGGTCATGCATTGTCTCGAGGCGTGCGCTATCTGGAGCAGGGACAACCGGGAGATCACCCAGAAGTGGTCGTCGTTATCGATGCGGACTGTTCTATCGCAGACGGTGTCCTGGATCGAATTTCCCGATTGACGGCGCTGACCGGCAGACCGGTGCAATGCCTGTACCTGATGGAGGCGCCGGATTCAGCGGGTCCTGCGGGGGCGATCGCGGAATTCGCATGGATCATAAAGAACAAGGTGCGCCCGCTTGGTGCGCATAATGCGGGTTTTCCGTGCCAGCTGATGGGTACGGGCATGTCCCTGCCCTGGCTGGCAATGCGCTCGCTGGGGCTGGCAAACGGACAAATCGTTGAAGACTTGAAAATGGGATTGGATCTCGCCCGAGCCGGGCTACCCGCGTTATTCAGCCCCGAAACCGTGGTGGTGAGTCGTTTCGCCGGAAGTGTCGAGGGCGCGAGGATGCAGCGGATTCGCTGGGAGCACGGACATCTGGCCATGATTTTCGGCGAGGCCGCGAGCCTGTTTCTTGAGGGAATCGCAAAACGCAGGGCCAACCTGATCATGCTGGCCCTCGACCTTAGCGTGCCGCCGCTTGCGCTCCTGGCGTTTTTGATCGCGACATTGGTTGTGCTAAGCGCACTGAACGCCTTGCTGGGTGTTTCAAATGTTCCGTTCTACGGGGCCGGCGTGTTGGCCGCAGCGTTCGTGGTAGCGATAAGCCTTTCCTGGTGGAGATTCGCAAGGCAGACCGTCCGGATCAGCAGTCTGCCTTACCTGATCGCGTATTTTGTGGGCAAGCTTCCCATCTATTTCCAATTTCTAGTGCGCCGCCAGAAGTTGTGGGTGAGGACCAAGCGCGATGGCGATTGATCCCAATCCCCCCCGTGTATGGAGGCGACGCGCGATGGACCTCACCGATTTTCGCCGACGGGTCAATTGCGTTCTGGGCCTGCCGATCGATACGTTGAGCAGCGCGGAAACGATCGACCATATCCGCACTGCGCTGGCAGCGAGATCGCAGTGCTGGCTGTGCACATCCAATGTTCAGTATCTGGTTGAAACCCGGAAGGACAGGCAGTTTCGTGACACAGTTATAAAAAGCGATCTTTCCCTCACCGATGGGATACCCCTGATCTGGCTCGCCCGTCTGATGGGGGTTCGCGTGAAAGAGCGGGTCGCCGGTTCCGATCTGTTCGACGCCCTCATGTCCGGTAAAGGTGGCGCGCTGAAGGTTTTCTTTTTTGGGGGGCCGGATGGCGTGGCGGAAAAGGCCTGCAGACGATTGAATGCCTCGCCGGGTCCCCTGGTATGCGTCGGTTTCGTGTCCCCGGGATACGGCTCGGTCGAGCAAATGAGTGATCCCGCGGTGATCGAGCAGATTAACCTGAGCGGTGCCGATTTCCTCGTCGTAGCGCTGGGTGCGAAAAAGGGCCAGGCATGGATCGAACGTAATCGGCACATTCTGACCGTCCCTGTAATGAGTCATCTCGGCGCCGTCATCAATTTCGTCGCGGGCACGATATTGCGCGCGCCTGTATGGATGAGGAATTCCGGGATGGAATGGCTGTGGCGCATCAAGGAGGAACCCAGGCTATGGCGGCGTTATATGGGCGATCTGAAGTCGCTCATGGTACTTGTCATCACGCGCGTTCCGGCGGCGCTGGTATGGCGTGCAATCGGGTTTTTTGATCGAAGGCAATCAACGGCCGGCATTCTCATCGACCGCAAAAACACGACACCGGGACGCCCGGTCGAAAAATCCGCGGTGCATCCCGCACGTGCGACCCTGTCGGGAAAGTGGCTTGAAGCGGATCTGCCCCTTTTGCAGAAAGCGTTCGAAACCTTGACGCGCGAACCGGGCGACATCGAACTCCAAGTGGGCAGCCTGGAGGGTGTGGGCAGCGCGTTCGTGGCATTGCTGCTCCTGTTATACGGGCATCAACGCAAGATCGATCGCAGGCTGACCTTGTTGTCTCCAAGCAGAACGTTGCGGTGCATACTCAGGCTGCATTGTGCGGAGTTTTTGTTCTCTCCGATCGAACGGGCCTGATCCGAAGGACACGCGGCGGGATGAAATTCATCGTAGGTACGGTCCTCTGGCTGAGTGGCATACGCCTAGTGCCTCATATTGTGGCGTTGATGCTGAGCTCCAATCGTGTGGTGATTGGCAAGGATCTTGATCGGTGGGGGCGAATCATGTCTGGCAGGGAGCCGCGCACCTGGAGCCGACGGATCGTGCTATTCGTCCGACTGATGACCTTCAATCCCGAGTATCGGAATCTTTTCTACCATCGGGCAGGCTTGATCGGTTTGCCTCTTTCCCTGTTATGCCGGCCCATGTCCACGCTGTATATCCACACCAGGAAGATCGGCGCCGGACTATTCATCCAGCACGGATTTTCCACCATCATCGCTGCCGCCGAGATTGGCGAAAACTGCTGGATCAATCAGCAGGTCACATTGGGATATTCGAATGCATCGGATTGTCCGATCCTGCAAAACGATGTGACAGTCAGTGCGGGGGCGAAGGTGATCGGCAAAGTGACGATCGGCAGCAACGTGAAGATCGGCGCGAACGCTGTCGTGGTCAAGGATGTCCCGGCGAATGTCACGGTGGTCGGCGTTCCCGCCTATATAGTCAGAAAAGATGGAATGAAAATCAGGTTACCGCTTTGAGCGCTAAAGCGTCGTCGACGTGCCGGCGAATGCGGGGTTGGATCGTCCACACGGTCGTTGTTGCGGCCCTCGTTGAAACGAAGGCCTGACCAGCAAGCACGCAGCCTTCGATGCAGACCGACAATCACCTGAAAGTGCTCGACGGATGGCGGGGCTTGAGCATAGTGCTGGTTCTGGTGGCACACCTGGTTCCTCTCGGGGAAAAAACGGTGGCCCTGTTTGCCCGACCATTCAATTCCATTGCCCCCGCATATTTCGCGATCGATCCCCCGGCCTGGCGCATAAACGATGCAATCGGGATGCTGGGAATGGTGGTGTTCTTCAACTTGTCAGGCTTCCTGATAACCAGTTTTCTCCTGCGTGAGAGGGCCACCGTTGCGGCCTTCCTGATCCGGCGCCTGTGTAGAATTCTTCCCCTGGCCTGGTTATACCTGGCCGTGGTACTGGCCTTCACCGATGCGACGATTGCGCAGTGGGCCGCAAACTGGTTCTTCTATGCGAATCTGCCGCCAACGCATCTGGTTCCATTGACCGACCATTTCTGGAGCCTGTGCGTGGAGATGCAGTTCTACGTCGGGGTCGCAATCCTGTTCTCTGTTTCCAGGAAATATGGACTCTTCGCCCTATTGTTTTTGTGCGTGTTCTTTACACTGTTTCGCGTCTACCACGTAGTAGCTGTTTCCAGTGTCACGTATTTTCGCATTGACGAAATTCTCGCGGGTTGTGTGCTGGCACTGATTTTCCACGGCCGTTTTGGGCAGGCCGGCGAGTGGGCGTTGCACAAGATAAGGGCGGTTCCGCAGTGGTCGCTTCTGCTTGTATTGATTGCCTCGTGCTTTCATCAGGCCGGATGGTTGAACTATCTCAGACCCTATCTGGCGGCCGCGCTCATTGGAGCCACCCTGCTCACGCCGCAAACCAGGCTGGCAAAAGGCCTGCAAGTCAGGGTGCTGATCTACCTGGCGGCTGTTTCCTACGCGCTATATGTCGTGCACATTGGCCTGACCGGCACATGGTTGGGGAGTGGGGAGTATCCCGAAAAACACCTGAAGCGGCCGCTGTTGCTGGTCGTGCTATTCGTCCTCGCGCATTGTTCCACCTACTACTATGAGCAACGGTGGATCGCATTCGGCAAGAGGCTCTCGGAAAGAATCGAGCGGAAGAGGGCTGTTTCGCCTCAATGAGAGTTGCTGTTTACACCGGGCGTTCGCAATCCCGATGAAGTCGTGCTCAATACGTTTTCGTAGACCTGGATTGTTTTTTCCGCGATTGCATCCCAATCGAAATGTCGGGCTACGAAGTCCAGCTGCGATATTTTTTCACCGGATGTGAAAGGCCTCGTTGTCTGTGCGCGTACCTTGTCGGCGATCGAGTCAACGGCTCCCGGCGAGAAAAAGCGATCTACCAGCAGACCGACCTGGCGATTCGCGGGGATGTCGGATGCCAGCACGGGCAGGCCGTAACTCATCGCCTCGAGCAACACGATCGGCAGGCCTTCGTGATAGGACGGCAGGACGAACAATCCGGCATGGGCGTAGAGTTGCGCAAGCGGCTCCTTCGTCATGTATCCCGCCATGATCACCCCCGCGACTGCGGCCGCGCTTTGCTTCAGAGCCACGCTATAGGCATCTTCGTGGTCGGCCGCCCCAACGATGACCAGTTGCCAGCCGGGAAGTCGAGCCTTGACGAACGCCTGAACGAGATCATGGAATCCCTTTTCCGGCACCAGGCGACCCACAGCGAGAATGTAACGGTCGGGAACCAGACCATACTTTCTTATCACGTCCTGCGCCGCCGGTGCCTGTCGTATGACAACGCCGTTGGGAATCAATGCCGGTGCGCGATCAAAGGCTTTCTGCAGGTGCGCAGAGATGGGTTCGGAGATGGCTATCAAAGCGTTGGAGAATCGGCTGCCCAGGGATTCCCCGAGTTTCAGGACAATCCGGGCGACCACCCCCCATTTCCCTCGCTCATAGTCCGGCCCATGGTTGGTGCTGACCACTTTCATTCCGAGCAAGCGCGCCAACGGCACCATAAGTGACGGCCCGACGGCGTGAATGTGCAGTATGTCGGGCTTCAACCGGCGAGCCACGAATACTCCGAGGAGGGTATGGACGATGGCCTCCAGAAATTTCTGTTTCGGGCATGGCAGTGCGAGGAGATGGACGCCTTTGTATTCCTTGAGCGCCGGCGCCATGTAGGGTTTGCGTCCCAGCGCGTATACCTCATGTCCCCGGGCTGCGATGCGCGTAAACAACTCCTCGCAGTGGGCTTCCACGCCGCCCTGGATGTTGGGGAAACCGCGTAGACCCAGCACCACGATCCTCATGGATTCACGACCTGACGGATGCGCTCCGAAATTTCCGCCGAAACGTGCTCCCAGGTCTGCCGCTCGGCGTAGCGGATGCGTCGTTCGCGATCCTCTGCCGGGTCCGCGTGTATCGCGCGCTGCAGTAGCGCGCTGTATTCGTCATAGGAACCTGCTATTGCGACATGGTCGCGAAATCGCTCGATCTCGAGGATCGATACCGAGACGACCGGCTTGCCGGTCGCAAGGTATTCCAGAAGTTTCTTTGGATTGCGGTAATTGTTGAAGGTGGTCTGCGTTTTGTAGTACAGGCAGCACACGTCGAAGCACTGCAAATACGCTGGTAACTGCTCGTATGTCCGCTTGCCGAGGAAGTGCACATTACCCAGCTTGTCGATTGCCGTCATGTCGGCATATATGTCGCCGATGAAGACAAAGGAAACCTGCGGATTCTCGCGAGCCAGATAATTGAGGAGGTCGACATCCAGGCTATTGATCTCCCCCATATACCCGGCGATGGGTCCCTTGATGGCGGCGATGTCTGGCGGGACGGGGAGCGTACGATGCTGCGCCTGTGAAAAATGGGTGTAGTCAACGCCATGCCCCGTATAAAACGTGCTCGTGTTGAAATGGCGACGTTCCTCGAGCAGGGTGTGGTTGACGAACAGCGCAAGATCGGCATTCCTGTGGAGGTCGTTTTCCAGCTCGATCATGTAACCATGATCGACTCCAGGATAGTGCGGCGTATTGTCCACGCAGTAGTAGACCAGGCATTTCCCTTCTTTCCTGCGTAGCGTCAGCGCGACATCCTTGGCGACTAAAACCGTGACCCAAAGTATCGGTTTGTCCAGTTTCAGCCATCGCATCAGCATCCGGACCTGGAACAGGAGCATCGCTGTGTTGAAACGGGATATTAATTTCTGATAGCGCGGGACGATGGGAATGGCGAACGGTGTGAAGACCCAGATGTTCGGTTGCGCTTTTCTGACGAATCTCGAAAAGCTCCGCAGTTTTTTCAGAACCCTCTTGAAAGCGAATTTATCTTTCCTGAAATCGGGCATCCGGATGCCCGGCGAATTGACGAACAGTATCCGGTTGTGGGACGACAACGTCTGCATGATGTGCAGGTTGGAATGGGGGTTGTGAAACCACCAGTCCTCGCCCGCGAAACAGACGATGCTCTGACCCTTAAGCGACGAGCTCGGCATACATCTCCTGGAATCTCGTCGCCGTGTCTTCTATGTCGAAAAGACGTCGGCACATTTCGTAACCCCTGGCGCCCATCGCTTGGCGCAGTGAGTCGTCGTTCGCGAGTTGCGCGAGCGCGTCGATCCAGGATTGCTGCTGGAAGGGATCGCACAGAAATCCGTTGATGCCATGTTCGATGAACTGATCGTTGCAACCCACGCCACTTGAAACCACCACTGGAAGTTTCATTTTCAGGGCTTCGAGGATCGCTATCGAATGCAGTTCCAGGAATGAGGGCAAAAGAAAAATGTCCGCCTCGGAGAGAAGCGCGTACATGTCTTCCCGAAAACCAACGAATAACACATTTTTCTCGAGGCCCTCTTGTCGGGCGTGATTCCGGTAGGTCTCCAGAAACGCCCCATTCCCGGCAACGACGAAAACGGCCTTTGGAGCACGTTCCACGACTCGAGCGGCAATGGCGAGTATCAATTCTATGTTTTTGGTGGGATCCATCCTTGCGCTCGTCGCGATGACGACAGCGTCGTCTGGAATCGCGAATTCCTCGCGCAGGCGGCCGGACTTGAGGGGTGGGGCGTCGTCAAACGGGATGCCATTCTGAATCTCACGAACGCGGTGCGTGGGTGCGATGCCTTGCTTCACAACGTCGTGTGCATTGTCACGCGTTAGGACGACTACACGGTCCGATCGATCGCGGAAGTAGCGGATGAACCTGTATTGGTCGAGGAGGCCGTGCCGGCGCGAGAGTTCTTCGGCGGACGTGTAACGGAAATCGTGGACGTGCTCCACGACTTTCGCGCCGCAGAGTTTTGCGGCGATCACTCCCCAAACGTGGGCGTTGAAGTTGTGGGTTTGAACGATGTCCACACGATTTCTGGCGATGTATCGCATGAGTCGCAGGACTATGAGCACGGTATGCAGGCTCTTGATGCGGTGGCTGCGATCGGCGTACTTGAAAAGCTTCGCGCCGGAGTTGCGGAAGCGCCCCTCTATCTCCCCTCCATAGGAATACGCAATGTGGGTTTCTATTTTGCCGGCGTCGAACGCCCGTGCGAGATTGAGGAGGTTTGTTTCCGCTCCGCCGAGAGCGAGCGTCTTGATGACATGCAGGACGCGGATTGTCTTTTCCGCCGTTGCCCCTTCGCGCGTTCCATCCGGGGTCAGATTGGCCTTGTAGTCGATCATCGGCAAGCCGGACTGAACGGTTTTTCGGAAAAGGTGCTGCTTCGATCTACCAGATTCATCGGTGTTCTGGGATGGCAAAGATCGGTGACAGCCTGCAATTCTCCGGCCGGATGGCCTTCGCGCGCAATCGAATGAGCAGGGCGCAGGCCGACATCCAGACGACACACCAGCGCGATTAGTGGGAGGTGAAGCGAATCGGGCGCTGCCGGGCCTTGCGTCGCGCCTGCGACCAGATCAAGCCGAACGCGATAATGATCGCTGCCCATACCTCGGTCGCAGTGCTTTCTGGTGCATGGTTCGCACTGTCCTGGGTTGCTTCGCCGATACGAGTTGTACCTGCTCGGTGCAAGCGCCCATCTGAATTACGCTGCGGGGAGTGCACAAACGGGACGTCAGCATGGCCTATTGCGGTCCACAGAAAATCTTCACGATCCAAGGTTACCGCCTTCGTCGCCAACAGTGGCGGCATATTGTTCCGACGATCGATGGATATGACCTGATAGGCGCTTTTCACCGGACCCTGGAGCTGGTGCAGGCCCGAATCCCGCTGGACAGTTTCGAGCCTTGCGCGGGGGATTTCGATTAACGCGGAAACAGCGGGTGACGAGTGAGCCAGAACAATCAATATTCCCGGGATTAGTAATCCAGTTCGTTTTGGCATATCGCACCTCGAGGATTTCACCGAGACCAATTTCAGCAAGTTCAGTGCCATTCGACCCGCGCAACGCGTATACGTTCCTCGACTATATCCTTCCGACACCACTCCACCCGAGTGGGTTGGAAAAGCATCAAAAATAATGCGTGGCAACGAAGCTGACAGATTCATACGTGTATTCGGCGAACGCCTGATTCGAGGTTCTGCGGCCCGATTCAACCGTTAGCGCCAGTTCCGTCAATCTCTGGGGCGTCCAAAGGACGGAAAACTGGTAGATACGATCCTTATCCTCGCGACGCTCAGCGACGGGAATGATTCCCGGGTCGCCGACATAGCTGCGCGCCTCGTAGGAAACCTTGCCCCGCAAAGCGATTTGCTGGGTGATCGACCAGGTCGGCACGATGCTTACGCCCGTTGCCTGGACATAGTTCGAAGTGAGATCCTCAAATGAAGCTATTTCACGCCACGTGGCGATTTCAAGCGTGGTCTTGCCGGACGGCTGCCAGACATAGCCCAGCCGCCAGGTCGGCGCGCTGAAATTCCGATTGGGCAGCTGGTCGAATTTTCGTTCGGTGTAGCCCACACGGGCATTCAAATCCGATACCCCGCTTAATTCCCAATGCGTTACCACGCTATATTCGTTCTCGTGATAGGCATTTTCGACAGACGTAGCCGCAACAATCTCTTCGTTCGGATACCGGGCCGAGGTCGTGCGATATTGCAATCCGACCGTGTTCAGGGCGGGTGTAACCCAGTTAACGGTAAAAGCATTGCTCGCTATTTTTGAATCCAGGACGTTTCTGGTTTCCTCTCCGTGCTGCGTGTCGGAATAGATGGAATTGAGCGACAGCCTAAGACGTGAGTAGAGGAGATAGTTTGCGGAACCGAAGATGCGGTTCTGATTGACCATGTCCCGGACGTTTTGCTGGAAATTGGCGAAATTTTCGAGATAGCGTCGCTGGCCAACACCCAGATTGCCGTTCCAGTCGTGGCCTGCCTGCCAGAGCCATTCACCCCGCGCGTCATCCGACGTATTGTTGAGGTTGCTGTCGTTCTGATAGAGGTTTTCCGCGACATTCGCCTCGACAACAAATCTTTGCCGGCTTTCCCGCGCCTCGTACCTTGCGCCGCCTCCCAGGCGATAGATCAGGTCCTCCTTGCTCAAAGACGAACGGGAGAGGGCGTCATCCGACAGGCGGAATACGTTGCTGTCATAGGTAAACCCGCCCAGTACCCTGAGCTTGAGGGGTTTTTCCTCTTCGATCCACTTCTCCCGTTCCAGCGGAGTGAACTGCGAGAGCTCCTCGGCGGAGACGTATTGCGCCAGCGCATGTTGGGAGGCCGCAAGGAGGCCACAAAACGCGATGCATCGAATGATCAACATTGAGATCCCAGGAATGAAAATGAGGTTGGTTAGGGTAGCCGCCATCGGAATCGGTCGTGTCGGATATTGTCGGTTATGCCGAAGTTATAGAGGGCTCGATGCAAAATTAGTTTTCGTGGTGTGATCGATTATCCGTAGCGGGAGCCAATGCCGCGAGAGTGTCGCCGCGAACCGACAAGGGTGGGGCGTGACGGGCGAACTGAAAGTGGTCTGGTGCCGGGAGCCGGAATCGAACCGGCACGCCTGTGAGGGCGCGGGATTTTGA
>JBDTTE010000012.1:0-30126 GCA_039930785.1 Betaproteobacteria bacterium
ATCCGTAATGCCAATGTCAGGGCTACACCATCGCGGCAATCCGCTGCCTCGAAATTTCGCAGGCAATCTGCGCACCACCGATTCGCCTTACGGCGTTTTCAGGGCACGAACACCTCCGGATTCTCCTTACCGGTGCGGCCGGCGCCTTCACATATTTTGGAGGCGGGCGCGTAAAAAACGTTCCATTGCACCTCCGGGGTGGATACCCGATCGCCGCGCCGCGCGGGCATCCAATTAGCTCAGAAATGGCTCGTTTCGCCCGTTATAATCCCCGCAGCGTCGTATCACCCGTATCACCCCAGCCTGTTCAGCTTCATGCAGCGACTCCTGTGGAGGGCACGCATGTTGAAATGGATCAAGGGAGCGGATGACGAGCATCCACTGGCCGACGACAAGGCGGCACGTGAGTACATCGAGCAGCTGCCTGCGCTCGATTCCTATAAATCGCTCGATGAGCTGTCGAACCTGCTGCACACGCTTGGCGGCGCTACGCGCCTGAAGGCCGCGCGTGTGCTGGAAATCATCGACCTGGTCGATGCGGCGGCAAAGACACACCATCGCAAGCTGGCCCAGGACTACCTGGCTGGCAGCGCGCGCCTGCAAAAAGTCCGTGAGGTTCGCATCTGGAATGCGGTAGTTGGTTTCTGGAAAGAGCTGGCTGACGCTTACGCAATGTGCGCGGATCGTTGCCAGGACGGGAGCGGAGGCTGGAGCGCCCTGAAGGCGCGCATGCCAATGGTGGTTTCGCGTGCGCTGCGTGCGATGGCCGTACAACTGAAATGGCATCTGGTCCGCTATGGACCCGTCGAGCCTGGTTACTGGGCCAAGACGGGCAAGCTGTTCGCGTACGCCGAGGAGCAGGGATTCACCAATTCGGCAGTGGAGGTCTATCCGGGGAATGCGGGTACATCCACCGTGCAAAGGGAATTCCTGAAGGTTGCGATGCTGGCCGTTTCATCGCCTGGCAGCCTGGCTCCGCTCAATCTCGAAATTGCCCAGCGTGTCGTCGGGCATCTGTCGGAATATTTTGAAGTTCATGCCGACGCCGCACCCGATTGTCACTTCCACGTTTACGTGGATGCCGACACGCCGCCTGCGCGCGCGATGTCGGTACCCGTCGAGGCGCCTGGCCGGCGCATGTTCGGTCCCGGCCAGGCCGTGGCGGAACTCGACAGGCTCATCGCCGCCGTGCAGGGATCTGGATTCCTGCCAACCCGCGTCGATCTCGGTGGGGCATTCGACACGCAGGTCGTGCTGTCCGCGATGCACCATCTGGCGCGTTACTGGGCGCCGGTGCCGCCCGCGCGCAGCGAAGAAAGGCACGGCGGCCTGGCGCGAATCAGTGTCGTATACGATTTCACGGCGATTTCGACGATGGTGTCGAACCAGACGAACAGTTCGCCGTTCGATGATGCCATCGAAGTCTGGACCGCCGAAAACGAAAGCGAAAGCGGCTATGGCGCGCTGGTCCCGTTCACCAAAAGCGACTGGCTGCGTGTTGGCACGCTGCTTGGCATCAAGCGCGAGGAGGGCGCAAGCTGGGGCGTGGGTGTCGTGCGCCGGATAGCGGCGTTCGATCATACGCAGCGCCACATCGGCATCCAGATGCTTACGCGCGGTGCGATCGCGGTCAATCTGATGGAAGACAGTCTGGTCGCGGATTCGCAGGTCCTGCCGGTCGACAGCGCGTTGCTGCTGCTTTCGCATGCACCCGACAGCGGTGGCGCGGCGAATATGAACCTGCTGCTCAAACCCGGCATTTTCGCGCCGGCGAATTCCATGCAAATGCGCATCTGGGAGCGCGATTACGTGCTGATGAGCGGCGAGATCGTGGAAAGCGGCGAGGATTTCGACCTGGCGCGTTACCGGGTCATGCAACGATCGGAGTGAGCGAAGGTCGTTCGCCCCCGGCCGCAGCCGCAACCATCGCTACAGCAGCACGCGCGTGAGCCACGCCCCGATATCGTCCAGTTCCTGGGGACAGACGGAATGCGCCATCGGGTACTGGTGCCAGTCCACGTCGTAGCCGAGCTTGATCAGCTGGTCGCGGGCCGCGGTGCCTGACTTGAGCGGCACGACATTGTCGGCCATGCCGTGGCCGATGAAAATCGGCGTGGCCTGATTTGCCGCACTGCGTTCCTTAGCCACGGTGGAGGCGAGCGGCAGGTAGGCCGAAAGCGACATCACGCCGGCGAGCGCTTTCGGGTAGCGCAATCCGGTCTGCAGGGAAATGACGCCGCCCTGCGAGAATCCCGCCAGCACGACGCGACTGGCCGGCATGCCGCGCGCTGCTTCCTTCGCGATCAGCGCATCGATCGCCGCCTGCGAATGGCGCATTCCCGCTTCATCCTCCCGTTGCGCCAGGTCCTGCGCCACGATGTCGTACCAGGCGCGCATGACGAAGCCGCCGTTGATCGTCACCGGTCGCATGGGCCCGTGCGGAAACACGAAGCGTATGCCCAGCTTGGGCAGCTTCAATTGTTGGACGATCGGAACGAAGTCGTTGCCGTCGGCGCCGAGTCCGTGCAGCCAGATGACGGTGTGGCTCGGTTTCGGGCGCGTCTCGATTTCTATGGTTTCCAGGGGTTCGGTCATGAAGGGCCTAAGTCAAAATCGTGGAACGCAGAGTGCGCGGAGAAAAATGAGAGAACGCGGAGAAAAACCAAGCTGAATGATCTGGTAAATCGATGTCCATATGTTGTATTTCGTGCCCGCAACTCGCCTATCCATATCGCTTTTGAATTTCTCTGCGTTCTCCGTTCTCTCCGCGCCTCTGCGTTGGGTGTAGTCACTATGATCTGGGCCGGATTGCGGATTTGGGACGGAAAGCCTTGCACACCGCATCGTCCGTCTCGATGTAAGGCCCGCCGATCAGGTCGATGCAGTAGGGCACGGCGGCAAAGATGCCGTGCACGATCTGTTTCCCGTCGCCGTCTTTCAGGCCTTCCAGTGTTTCGCGGATGGATTTCGGCTGGCCGGGCAGGTTGATGATCAGCGTCTTGCCGCGGATCACGGCGACCTGGCGCGACAGGATCGCGGTGGGCACGAAGTGCAAGCTGATCTGGCGCATCTGTTCGCCGAACCCGGGCATCTCGCGATCCGCCACGGCGAGCGTGGCCTCGGGGGTAACGTCTCGCAGCGCTGGCCCGGTGCCGCCCGTGGTCAGTATGAGATGGCAGTGCTCCTTGTCGCACAGTTCCTTGAGTGTGTGCGAAATCACCGGTTGCTCGTCGGGGATCAGCTTTTCAATCACGCGGCGCGAATTGCGGATGGCCTTGCCCAGCCAGTCATCCAGTGCCGGCAGGCCTTCGTCCTTGTAGACGCCCTTGGATGCCCGGTCGCTGATCGAAACCAGGCCGATGGTAATTTGTTCGTTATCGCTCATATCTCGGTATAAATTTCAACGCAACGGACGCGAAGGTACGCAAAGGAATTCAAGAACGTCAAACAAAGGAACCCTGGCAATGTGAGCAAAATAGTAAATTGGAGCCGAACGGCAATTTTTATTTCCTTTGCGATACTTTCACGGCTCTTCCTTCGCGCCCTTTGCGTCAACGCCTCCAGGTTTTGAATTCAGGAGATCTCGCAGCACCTGGAACAGTTCGCGAAAGCTCTTCGGCGGCTTGCCGGCCTCGGATTCGCGTTTGGCGTTGCGCATCAGGGTACGCAGGCGCTGAATTTCCGCCCCGGGGTATTCGGCGATCAACGCGTCGAGGGATTTTTCGTCTTCCAGCAGCTTTACGCGCCAGCGTTCGATGAGATGGAGGCGGGCGGTTTCCTCGATCGACACGCCCTTCCAGGCGTCCAGCCGGGTGCGGATCGTTTCGGCGTCGGCGTCTTCGCGCATGAGCCGGCCGATGTACTGCATCTGGCGGCGCAATGCGCCGAATTTTGAAATACCGCGGGCTTCTATAACGGCGTCCTTCAGCCGCTCCGGCAGGTCCATTTCCGCCAGTTTGTCTGCGCTGATCGCCACCAGCTCCTCGCCCAGCGCTTGCAGCGCCCGATCGTCGTTCTTGCGCTGGGTCCTGCTGGGTCCTGAGTATTCCTGCGGGTCTTCCACTGACTGAGCCTGGGGGCGTGCCGAAGCGGCAAGCTGCTATCATAGCGAAACATTTCTTCGTGCGGCGGGTCGCCGGATGCCGGTGGCGCGCCGTTTTACATTCAGCTCTCGGAAAACATTGTGGCAAGCAGCGAATTTACCCATTCGATCGACGTCCTGAAGCAGATTGCACGCGATGTCCTCGACTACGCGCGCGAGCGCGGCGCCACCGCAGTCGAGACGGAGGCCAGCGAAGGGTTCGGACAGAGCGTCACGGTCCGGCGCTCCGAAATCGAAACCATCGAATACAACCGCGACAAAGGCGTGGGCGTCAGCGTCTACATCGGCAAGCAGCGCGGCCACGCGAGTACATCGGATTTTTCGGCGCAGGCTTTGCGCGATACGGTCGACGCGGCGTTGTCGATTGCGCGGCTGACCGCTTCGGACGAATTCTCCGGCCTGGCTGACGCGGATCTGCTGGCGACACAATTTCCCGAACTCGATCTGTACCACCCGTGGGGCATCGACGTTGAGCAGGCCATCGAACTGGCTCGCGTCTGCGAAGACGCCGCGTTCGCGGCCGATTCCCGGGTATCGAATTCCGAAGGGGCGTCGGTATCGGTGCAACAGTCGCACTTTGCCTATGGCAATTCCAACGGTTTCCTGGGCGGCTATCCGAGCTCGCGGCACAGTATTTCCTGTTCGGCGATTGCCGGCGTGGACGACACCATGCAGCGCGACGACTGGTACACGACCGCCCGTTCGGCGGTCGATCTGGACTCAGCCGCCGCGGTTGGCGCGCGCGCCGGAAGCCGCGCGGCACGTCGTGTCGGAGCCCGCAAGGTGGCGACCGCGCGCGTGCCCGTCCTGTTCGAAGCGCCGGTGGCCTGCGGCCTGCTCGGCCATTTCGTGGCTGCGGTCAGCGGCGGCAGCTTGTATCGCAAATCCTCTTTCCTGCTCGACAGCCTCGGCAAGCCGGTGTTTTCGCGAAACGTGCAGATCCACGACCGACCGCATGTTCCGAAGGGGCTGGCCAGCAGCCCGTTCGACGACGAAGGCGTGGCGACCCGGTCGCGCGACATCGTGCGCGACGGCGTGCTGCAGGGTTACTTTCTCGGCAGCTACTCCGCGCGCAAGCTCGGCCTGCGCTCCACCGGGAACGCCGGCGGCAACCATAACCTCGGAATCGATTCCACCGATGGCGATCTGGCGGTACTGCTCAAGAAAATGGGGCGCGGATTGTTCGTAACCGATTTGCTCGGCCAGGGCGTCAACATG
Source organism: Betaproteobacteria bacterium (assembly GCA_039930785.1). Taxonomy (GTDB): domain Bacteria; phylum Pseudomonadota; class Gammaproteobacteria; order Burkholderiales; family JACQAP01; genus JACQAP01. The sequence continues at coordinate 5,321 of JBDTTE010000012.1, forward strand.
GTCACGGGCGATTATTCGCGCGGGGCTGGCGGCTTCTGGGTGGAAAACGGCGAGATCACGCGCCCGGTGGAGGAAATCACGGTCGCCGGTAACCTGAAAGAGATGTACAAAAACATCGTCGCAATCGGATCCGATGCAATAGTGCGCGGTTCGCGCCAGTCCGGCTCGATCCTGGTCGAGGGGATGACGGTTGCCGGTGAATAGCGGAGGGGCGAGGGAAGAGGGGCGAGGGCCGAGGGAAGGCACTAAAGCTTAAAGGTTTCGCGGCAGTTCCCTCGTCCCTCGCCCCTCGTCCCTCGTCCCTGGCGCGAGGAAACCTGGAGAGCGGAATGCAAACGACTGCGACGCGCCTTCGAACTCTGACAGTCGCGCTCTTGCTCAGCGCCGTCGCTGCCTGCGGCGAGAAGCCGCAGCAGTTGCCGCGACTCGGCCCCGATGATGTGGTGCTGGCGTTCGGTGACAGCCTGACCTACGGCACCGGTGCGGGGCCGGCGGAAAGTTATCCGGTCGTCCTCGCGCAACTCATCGGCCGCAAAGTGGTGGGCGCCGGGGTTCCCGGTGAAACCACGGGCGAAGGCCTCGAACGCTTGCCCGCGGTGCTGGACGAGGTCAAGCCGAAGCTGATCCTGCTGTGCATGGGCGGCAATGACATGCTGCGCAAGATGGATTTCCCGGGTATCGAAGCGAACCTGCGCGCGATGATCCAGCTCGCGAAGGCGCGCGAGGTAGAGGTCGTGCTGATCGGCGTACCGACGCCGGAACTGTTTGGCGGCCCGCCGGAATTCTATGATCGGATCGCCAAGGAATTTTCGCTACCGCTCGACAAGAAGACATTGAACGATATCCTGTTTGATCGCAGCCTGAAATCGGACATGATTCACCCGAACGCCGCGGGATACCGGCGCTTTGCACAAGCGCTGGCCGACCTGCTGCATAAAGCAGGCGCCGTCTGAAACAGGCGCAACGTAAGGGGAGAGTCGCATGAAGGGCAGTCGCATCGGGACGCTCGGTATCCTGCTCGTCGCGCTCGTTCTTGCGCCGTGGTCCGGCCAAGTCGTAGCCGCGGCACCCGATAAAACCAAAGTCGTGCTCGCCGTCGGTGGCCGGACGACGCTCTATTACTTGCCCTTGACCCTGGCCGATCGGCTCGGTTACTTCAGCGACGAAGGGCTTGACGTCGAGATCAACGATTTTCCCGGCGGCTCCAAAGCCCTGCAGGCACTCATCGGCCACAGTGCCGACGTCGTCTCCGGCGCTTACGAACATACCATCGTGATGCAAACGCTGGCCCAGAAAGTCGAGGCTTTCGTCTTGCAAGGCATGAACCCCGGGCTGGAGCTGGGTATTCGCAAGGACAGGGCGGCCAATTACACGTGGGCCAAGGACCTGAAGGGCATGAAGATCGGCGTGTCCGCGCCGGGGTCGAGCACCCACATGCTAATCAATCACCTGCTCGCCTCTGTCGGGTTGAGGCAGGAGGATGTTTCCATCATCGGCGTGGGAACCGGTCCTTCCGCCGTCGCGGCAATGCGCAGTGGCGAGATCGACGCATTATCCGGTGCCGAACCGGTGATGACCTTGCTTGAGCGTTCGGGCGACATCAAGATCGTGGTCGAAACCATTACCGACAAGGGCGTGCGCGACGTGTTTGGCGGCAGCATGCCGGCGGCGACGCTGTATGCGCGGGTCGACTACATCGAACAGAATCCGAAGACCGTGCAGGCGTTGACCAACGCCATGGTGCGCGCGCTGCTATGGCTGCAGAAAAGCACCACCGAGGACGTCCTCAATATGGTGCCGCAGGAATACCTGCTCGGCGACAGGGCGCTGTATGCAGCCGCGTTCGAGCGGTTGCGTCCGACGTATTCGAAGGACGGCCTGATTCCGAAAAAGGGCGTCGATCATTCCTACCAGGTACTGCTGGCGCATAACAACGCGGTGCGACGCGCGCCGGTGGTCTGGATCAACCAGACCTATACCAACGCATTCGTGGAAAAAGCTTTGCTGAAGTTCGGCAAATGAGTGCGCAAAATTCCCTGAGACTGGAAGGGGTGACCTGCACCTTCTCCGCTAACGAAAGCGGCGCGGGCTATACGGCCGTCGCTGGTGTAAGCCTCGACGTTGCGGAGGGCGAGTTCGTCTCGGTGGTCGGTCCAACCGGCTGTGGCAAATCCACGTTGCTGAACGTCGCGGCCGGGTTGCTCGCGCCCACAGAAGGCAGCGTCACCGTGTTCGGCGAGAAATTGCACGGCATCAATTCGCGCGCCGGCTACCTGTTCCAGAGCGAGGCGTTGATGCCGTGGCGCACGGCACTGCAGAACGTGATGGTCGGCCTGGAGTTCCGCCGTGTCGCTGCGGAGGAGACAGGTTCCCTGGCAACCGACTGGCTGAGGCGCGTGGGGCTCGCCGCGCACGGGCATAAATATCCGCACGAGCTTTCCGGTGGCATGCGCAAGCGCGTAGCGCTCGCGCAGACCTTGATCCTCGATCCCAAGATCCTGCTGATGGACGAGCCGTTTTCGGCGCTGGATGTGCAAACGCGCAGCCTCATGGAAAACGAGTTGCTGAATCTTTGGGCCCAGGATCGAAAATCCGTGGTATTCGTCACGCACGACCTCGAAGAAGCTATCTCGCTGTCCGATCGCGTGGTTGTCATGTCCGCCGGACCTGCCAGTCGGCTGATTGGCGAGTTCGCCATTGACCTGCCGCGTCCGCGCGACGTTGCAGAAATCAGATTGACGTCGCGCTTCGTGGAATTGCACAGACTGATCTGGCAAGCGCTGCGCGACGAAGTGCAAAAGGCCTATGCGCAGTCTTTTGATTGATTCAGAAAAATAATTCAGAAACGCAAAGGACGCGAAGTTACGCAAAGGAAAGCAAATGACTCAAGGCAAAACAGAATGGCTAGAAATTCGGTGAAAGCACTGTATGTCACTTGCTTTGGCTTTCCTTCGCGTACCTTTGCGTCCTTCGCGTTGAAAAAAACGCTCTTTGAGTCGATTTCGAAATGAAAAGCCGTACGCTCATCGCCTGCCAGGTCGGGCTGCTCGTCGGCCTGTTCGTGCTCTGGCACGTGCTGACGGCAACGGAAATCCTGCCGAAATTCTTTTTCGGCGAGCCGCTGGTGGTGCTCGCGCGCATACGCGACTGGTTCGTCGGCGGGAAAATTTATCCGCATCTCGCCGTGACCCTGATCGAAACCGTTCTCGCTTTCATCCTCGGCACAGTCCTGGGGCTCGTCTTTGGCCTGTGGCTGGCGCTGTCCGATACGGCCGCGAAGCTGCTCAACCCCTACATCACCGCGCTGAATTCCATGCCGCGCGTGATCCTCGCGCCGATTTTTGCCGTCTGGTTTGGTCTGGACATGAAATCCAAGGTCGTGCTCGGCATCACGCTGGTGTTCTTCATTGTGTTTTTCAGCGTCTACAACGGCGTGCGCGAAGTCAGCCAGACCATCCTGGCCAACGCGCGCATGCTGGGCGCGAACCGCCGCCAGTTACTGCGCCACGTGTACCTGCCGAGCGCGACGGCATGGGTGTTCTCCAGCCTGCATGCCTCGGTCGGCATGGCATTCGTCGGTGCGGTCGTCGGCGAATACCTGGGCTCGGCGCGTGGCGTGGGGTACCTGATCCTGCAGGCCGAGGGCGTGTTCGACATCAATACCGTTTTTGCCGGTGTGCTGGTCCTGACCGCCTGTGCCCTCGCACTCGACTATCTGGTCACGCTGGCCGAGCGGCGCCTCCTGCGCTGGCGGCCCGGCCGCGTAACGATCAATGCCTCGTGAACCCCGAGGCCTTTACTCACCGCAGAGGCGCAGAGGCGCGGAGAAAAGCACGCGGAGAAAAACTGGAACGCAAACTTGAAAAGACGGAGCGCCCACCAGCCCGGCATTCTCCGCACGAGTCTCCGTTGTCAAATCTTTGCTTTCCTCTGCGTTTTCTCCGCGCCTCTGCGCCTCTGCGGTGAGAGTTGCCCTAATCTTCTTGAGCAAAACCGCCCGTCCGTGCTAGAAACGGGTTTAGCCCAATCGCAGGAAGACGCCCTTGGATTTCTCCAATCACGCCATCCTGATCGGCGCGGTGCTATTGCTCCTGAGCATCATGGCCAGCACCCTGTCGGCCCGCACGGGCGCGCCGCTGCTGTTCGTCTTCCTTGGCATCGGCATGCTCGCGGGCGAGGAAGGTCCCGGGCACATCCGTTTCGGCGACTATCAGATCGCCTACCTGGTCGGCACGATGGCGCTGGCCGTCATCCTGTTCGACGGCGGCATGCGCACGCGCTACAGCACGTTTCGCGTAGGCCTCTGGCCGGCGGTATCGCTCGCCACGGTTGGCGTTCTGCTGACGACGGTCATTGTGGGTTTTGGCGCATCGCGGCTGCTCGGCCTCACCCTCATGCAGGGCATGCTGATCGGCGCCATCATCGGTTCGACGGACGCCGCCGCCGTGTTTTCGCTGTTGCACGCAGCCGGCATGCGCCTGAAGGAGCGGGTCGGCGCGACGCTCGAAATCGAATCCGGCTGCAACGATCCGATGGCCGTCTTCCTGACCTTGTCGCTGCTGCACGTGGTAGCTGCGGGCGACAGTGCGCCCGGCTGGCAGGTCGCGGGACACCTGGTGCAACAGCTCGGCCTCGGCGCTGTGCTCGGCGTTGGCGGTGGAAAGCTGCTCGTATGGTTGATCAATCGCGTAACGCTGGCGAGCGGGCTCTACCCCCTATTGGCCATGGCCGGTGGCCTGGCGATTTACGCCTGCGCCACGGTCCTCGACGGCAGCGGCTTCCTGGCGATTTATCTGGCCGGGCTCGTGCTTGGCAACAGCCGCGCGCCGGCCGTGGGCAACATCCTGCGCGTACACGACGGGCTCGCCTGGCTGTCGCAGATTGCGCTGTTCATCATGCTCGGCCTGCTGGTGACCCCCAGCGCACTTTTCGAAGTGGCCCTGGCTTCGCTTGGCGTGGCGCTGCTGCTGATGCTGGTCGCGCGCCCGCTCGCGGTGATGATCTCGCTGCTCCCGTTCCGCTTCCCGTTCAAGGAACAGATCTTCATTTCATGGACCGGGTTGCGTGGTGCGGTGCCGATCGTGCTCGCGCTGTTCCCGGCATTGGCCGGGCTGCCGCAATCGGCGGTGTATTTCAACGTCGCGTTCTTCGTTGTGCTCGCTTCTCTGCTGGTGCAGGGATGGACGGTCGCGCCCCTCGCGCAATGGCTGGGCCTCAAGCTGCCCAAGGAACACGCGCCGCACTACTCGGAATTCGTCGGGGTGCCGGGCAGGGAAGGCCTGCAACTTCTCGGCTATCGCGTGAACGAACTCAGTGCGGCGATCGGCCATGCCGTGTCTCAACTCGCGTTACCGTCGGAAGTGCGCGTCGTCGCCGCGTTTCGCAACGGCGAGTCCGTGGAGGCCATCGGCCGCATGGAAGTCGCGGCGGGCGATCTGGTTTACGTGATCACGCCTGAAGAACACATGGGGGCGCTCGACCTGCTGTTCGTACCGGCGGACGATCTCGAGGAGACCGAGCAGCAACGCTTCTTCGGTACCTTTACCCTGAACGGCGACGCACCACTGGGTGAGGTCGTGGAAATGTACGGCGGCACCGTGTCCGCGGAAGTCGGCGCCATGACACTTGCGCAATACATCGACCGCCAGTTCCGCCACCGCCCATCGGTCGGCGACTATGTGCGCTTTGGCAAGCTGAACCTCGTCGTGCGCGAACTCACGGTAGGACAGGTCACCAAGGTCGGCATAGTCGTGCGCGAGCGCTGAACGGGCTGCGAGGCTTTACATCCACAACTCGCGCGACTTAAGATCGAACTGCAAGTCCACTTCGAGTTGCCGTAACCGTTTACGTCAATCAACGCGCCAACAGCCACCGGATTCATTCGGGGGCCGGTTGTCTACAGGCGTACTCTGCCAGTGGAAACCGGGCGCCTTCGATCGACCGGCTTATGGAGCGTGTATGAATCCCTTCGAAAAACCTTCCCGCACTTTCCTCGGATTGCGCAAGTTGCCTGCGCGCTACGCCGCGCTCGTTCTGCCGTTGATGCTGTCCATCCTGATGACGTTCATCGTTTCGCTGATCAGCACGTTGCGCAGCATCGGCCTGGCCGCCAACCTCGTTCACGTGTGGATGGGCGCATGGGGCCTGTCCTGGATCGTGGCTTTTCCTACCTTGCTGCTGGTGCTGCCGCTTGTACGGCGCGCGACGCGCGCACTGGTCGAATCTGCGTAAACTGCGCGTGATTGCTGGATTCCCGCCTGCGCGGGAATGACGGGCGCGTGGAGCCGCGCCCGGCGCGAGGCGCGAGGCACTGGGCCCGAGGTGTCAAAGGTCTCGCACCTAGTACCTCGTGCCTCGTGCCTGGCACACGGTGCCCGTCATTCCCGCGCAGGCGGGAATCCAGTGCTTGAGTAATGAAACGCACGGATACGCATGGGCGTATTCACAACGCGGGAGCGCGCATGCCCACCACCGAAACACTCGAGCGGTTCATCGCGCGCGTCGAGCAGAACGCACACGTGGAAGCGGTCGAGGAGTTCTACGCCCCGGATTCGACCATGCGTGAAAACAACGCCGCGCCACGCACAGGCCGTGACGTCCACGCAAATGCCGAGCGCAAGGTCATGGGCAGGGCGAAGTCGGTGTTTTCGCAATGCGTGCGACCGGTATTCGCCCATGGCGACCACGTGGTCATCCGCTGGATCTTTCGCTTCGAATGGCTCGATGGTAGCGTGACCCGCATGGAGGAACTCGCCTGGCAGCGCTGGGAAGGCGAACGCATCGCGGAAGAACAATTTTTCTACGATCCCGCGCAGCGCGTGCCGGTGCGTCCGGCGTAGGAAATCTTTGATCAAGTGTGCGATGAAAAGCGTTTACCGCAGAGGCGCACTGGACCTTTCAACGCAAAGGACGCAAAGGACGCGAAGGAAGAACGAACTGAATCGCACCGATGGAACACCTATCGAAATTGTCAGGAGTCCCTTGCGTACCTTCGTTTTTCCTTTGCGTCCATTGCGTTAACGCTCTTGACCTTTTCTCGATCCTTACCTCCCCGGTGAAAGATCCTTTCATTTTTAACTTATTCACTGATTCCTCGACGGTGTTTCGATCATCGACGCGATACTCGCATTCAAGCTGACCCTGGTTCCCGCGCTGATCGGTGGCATCACGCTCGCCGGTCGGCGCTGGGGCCCGGGCATTGCTGGCTGGCTGTCGGGCTTTCCCGTGGTCACCGGTCCTATCCTGTTGTTCGTGGGTTTGGAGCAGGGGCCCCAATTCGCATCGATGACAGCAGCCGGCGCATTGACGGGCGGCATCGCGTGGCTGGCCTTTGCCATTGCCTACTCCTGGGCCGCGATGCACCTGTCCTGGCTGTTGGCCCTCGCCCTGGGACTCGCAGCTTATTTTTCACTCGGCGTGGCACTGGTTTATGTTGCGCCGCCGTTCGCTTTGGTGATCGTGACGATCGTGGTAGCCGTGCTGCTGGCGCCGCGATTGCTGCCGCGCCCGGCGCCCTCGGTACGGGCGGTAGCCTCAGCTCCCGTGGAGATTTACGTGCGCATGATTGCCGGCGGCGTGATGACCGTTGCTGTTACGCGCCTGTCTCCCATGCTCGGGCCGAAATTCAGCGGCCTGCTGTCCGTATTTCCGGTCATGGGCATCGTGCTCGCGGCTTTCTCGCATCGCGCGAGCGGCGGCGCGTTCGCGGCCCGCCTGCTTCGCGGCATGGTGTCGGGCTTCTACGCATTCACTGCGTATTGCGTGACCGTCGCGCTGGCAGTGCCGGTCGTCGGTGTGGCATGGGGCTTTTTACTGGCACTGTGTCTTTCATTGATCACGCATTTCTGCATTCTTCGATGGGCCGGGAAACACCTGCAACCGACGCCAGCGAATAGGGAACTCGTTTCATCAGGAGGCGCGGATGCAAAACGCTAACGAAGCTGCATTGACCGAGGCGGTACTCGCCAGGCTGGAAGGTGCGAAAAATGCGCGCTTCAGTGAAGTCATGGCCGGCCTGATCCGTCACCTGCACGCATTTATCCGCGAGACTGAACTGACAGAAAAGGAATGGGTTGGTGCGATCGAGTTCCTGACCGCCACGGGACAGAAGTGCGACGACAAGCGCCAGGAGTTCATCCTTCTGTCGGACACGCTCGGCGTGTCGATGCTGGTGGATGCGATCAACCATCGCAAGCCGCGCGGCGCGACGGAGAACACCGTGCTCGGGCCTTTCTATGTATCGGGCGCAAAGGAATTCCCGATGTGGGCCGACATTGCCGGCGCTGCGCCCGGCGAGCCCGCGTACGTTTCGGGTCGCGTGCTCGACGTAAGCGGCGGACCGATTGCCGGGGCGATGCTGGATGTGTGGCAGACCGATGGCGAAGGGTTTTACGACGCGCAGCGGCCGGGCGATGAGCAATATGCGCGCTGGAAATTCGTAACAGGTGCCGACGGTCGTTACGGGTTCAGAACACTGAAACCGGTTAGCTACCCAGTCCCCACCGATGGCCCGGTCGGCAAGATGCTGCTAGGCATGGGCCGGCATCCGTATCGGCCGGCACACGTGCATATCATCGCAACGGCGCCGGGTTACGAGCGGGTCGCCACGCATTTGTTTGTCGAGGGCGACGAGTATCTGGATTCGGATGCGGTGTTCGGGGTCAAGCCATCGCTGATTGTGGATTTCAAGGAGCGCGCTCCCGGACCGACACCTGACGGAAAACACTCTTCGGTGCCATTCACGACTGCGGAATTCGATTTCAGGCTGGTGCGTGTTTAAGGCCTTTACACCCAACATGGAACCACCGAGAACACGGAGAACACGGAGAAGAACCTGGGAGATGAATCAATCCATCGGAGTGCGGCGGGTATTACCATTGCGACATCACTCACTGCGCTGTTCCCATTTATTTTTCTTGTCTTTCTCCGTGTCCTCCGTGTTCTCCGTGGTTCCACCTTGGGTGTAGAGGTCTAGTCGCTGGAGTCGTCAGGCACCGGCGCGAAAAAATACCAGAACGTACCGGCCACGATCAGCGTCAACGCGGCGACCGTAAACGCGAGCCGCGTGCCATGCCACAGGCTGCCGAGCCACTCCGCGAATTCGCCCAGCACCATGTTGGTCTTGCCGCCGTACAGCACCATGTCGTGCACGTACATTTTCGATTCGCCGAGCGGATTGTCAGGGGCGAGTTCGGCGAACGCGAAAATCGTCAGCGCCGCGCCGAAGCCGACGATTAATATCGCGGCGAGGATGACGCGGAAGCGAGACGGCGGCAGGTCCATGCGCTCAGGCGTCCAGCGCCTCGAGCACGCGACCGAAAAAATCATTGGCACGCTCGGCGTCTATCCAGCGCACGACGAGCACCATGCGTCGCTCCGGCTCCATCCAGGTGAATGAACTGCCCGCGCCGATGCCGAAGTAGCTCGATGCTGGGACATTGCGAAAAATGCGTTGCGCGTCGTTGATCCAGACCAGATAGCCGTAGAAGGGCGCGATTTTGCACGGCGTGCGCATGCGACGGATCCAGTCGGCGGAGACGACCTGTCGTCCGTTGGCCTTGCCGTCGTCCAGAAACAATTGACCGACGCGCGCCTGGTCATGGCTGCCGATCGACATGCCGCCGCCCCAATGGGTGCCACCGGGAACCGATTGAACCTTGCGCCCATCGATCTCCACCCAGGAGTTTTCGTAACCGACCCAGCGCCATCCGTCGCTTGCGCCGATCGGCTGCATGATGGCGTCTCGAAACACGTCCGGCAGCGGGCGGCGGAACAAGTGCAGTAACGCCAGCGACAACACATTGATGCGGACGTCGTTGTATTCCCAATAAGTGCCCGGCGTCTGCAGCGGCCGCGCGTCGCCTTTCTTGCCAGTGGCCTTGCCACCCTGGAACGAGAGAAAGCGGTAGCGCTCCACCTGGTCGGGCACACCGAAGACTTCCCCCTCCCATTCGCTGGTCTGCTGCAGGAGGTGCTCCCAGGTGACCTGTGCGTTGCGACCGTTGTCGAAGCCGATGCCGTGCACTCGCGCACCGACGGGCTCCTGCACATCCGGTAGCAGGCCGCGATCGTGGGCGACCCCTGCGAGCAGGGCGAGGTAGGTCTTGGCGATGCTGAAGGTGACGTCCGCGCGATCGGGCTCGCCCCACGAGGTCACCCTCTTGCCGTCCAGCAAGAGTGTGCCGGACACCGGTCCGCGATCCTGCAAGGGGCCGAGCAACCGGTTCCACGGCGGCGGGTCTTCGTGGTGGATGCCCCATTTGTCGTGGATATTGCGTGTCCACGGTGTTTCGTGGTCGATCGAATACTGCACGGCCTGCGCGAGCTTTTCCTGGTTCATGCGATAACGATCCGGGTTCAATTGGCGATGCGCGATTATGGCGTAACCCCGAGGTGCGTTGTTTCGCGGGCGTTGCGTTATCGAGGTCGCGCTCCCTGGATTCGAGCGGGCGATTTCGCGGACCTTACGTCCGCTAGCGCACAGACGCCGTACAGACAAAGGACATATTGTCCGTATCGGCTCCGGGAATAGTTGGTCAAGAATCAGACCGCAAAGGTCCAAGCACGCGAACCGCCTCGAGTTCCGCCTGAAAATTTTCCTTCGGAGGCCGTATCGCGAAACCAGACTCACCGCAAGGATCTGCCTTCACCACGGTTGCGGGCGGCATTTGTGTCGCGCTCTGTTTTTCCTCGTTTGTCCCCACCTCACGCGCGCTCGCCGATGAGATCAAGGCGGAACACCCGGTTTCGTTCAGTGGCTTTGGTACCGCGGGCCTGACCCATGGCAGTACCGACAAGGCGGAATTCGTCCGCGATATCCTCCAGCCACGCGGCGTGGGAGACGGCTGGAGCGGCGACGTCGATTCCCGGATCGGCGTTCAGGTCAATGCCCGGCTGACGAGCGAGATCGAGGGCGTGGTCCAGGCCGTCAGCTACTACAACTACGCGGGCAACTACAACCCGGAACTGACCTGGGCCTTCATCAGTTATGCGCCCGATCCAGACCTGAAAGTGCGCCTCGGCCGCCTCGGTCGGGATGTTTACATGCTCTCCGATTCGCGCAACGTGGGCTATTCCTACCTCTGGGCCAGGCCCCCGGTGGACTATTTTGGACAGCTGCAGATCTCGCACATAGATGGCGCCGACGTCGTTTTCGAGCGCCAACTGGGCGAGGGCATTGCGTCGCTCAAGCTCTACGGCGGTCGCGCCAGCCAGAAGATTCCGTCGCCGCCCGGTGCGGATTTCGACCTTGATGGTACCCGGGTCCTCGGCGCCAATCTCAACTACCAGAAAGGCGACTGGCAGATTCGCAGCGGCTATACCGCCATAAAAATAAAAGACGAACTGCCAGGCTTCGTACCGCTGCTCGCCGCGCTTCGCGCCACCGGCAGCCCGACGGCCGCGGGATTGGCCGACGATATGGCGCTCGCCGGCAAGACACTCGAAATCGTGTCGTTCGGCGGAGTCTATGAACACGGACCGTGGCAGGCGCAACTCATGTTCAATCGCCTCACCTCGAAGTCCCTTGCCTCCTCCCAGAGGGATTCCGGCTATTTCCTGCTCGGCTATCGCGCCGGAAAATGGACACCGTTCGTCACGCTGTCGGCCATCCGATCCACGAACGACCAGCGTGGGACCGGGTTGCCGACGCCCAACGCGCTCGACACGGCGGTCATGACGGCGCTTGCCGGCGCGCAGAGCCGCCAACGAACGCAATCTCTTGGCGCGCGCTACGACTTCATGCGCAATGCCGACGTGAAAATCCAGGTGGATCGGATTCGCGTATACGACGGCGCGACCTTCCTGTGGCGCAATGCCCAGCCCGACTGGAACGGGCACGCGACGATATTCAGCATGACGCTGGATTTCGTTTTCTAGGGGCCACCATGCGTCGCGTTGCGTCCCTCCTTCTCGCGAGCCTGCTGCTACTGGCCTCGGCAAGCGCTGCGGCCGACCTGGTCGTGGTCACGAATATCGCCAGCGGCGTCGACAAACTCACGCGCGCCGAAGCCGTCAACATTTTCATGGGGCGCTATAAAAAACTTCCCTCTGGCATGGCCGCACTGCCCATTGACGAGGAAGGCGAGAAGGCGGCGTTCTACCGTGCGCTGGTCGGAAAGGAGCTGCCTGAAATCCAGTCCTACTGGGCGCGCCTGGTGTTCTCGGGCCAAGGCTCGCCGCCGCGGCAGATGGAGAATGCCGGCGAGGTCATCGATATCGTCGCAAACAACAAGGGCGCGATCGGTTATGTCGACCGGAAAAAGCTCAGCCCCCGCGTGAGAATCGTGCTCGACCTGGCGCAGTAGAACCGGTTGCTGGCGCTGCGATGACGAAGTTCCTCCGAACCAGCCTCACCGCACGCAGCACCGCGGCCGTGCTGATGATCGCCGGCGCAGTCGGATTCGGTTTCCTGTTTCTCGCCGTTCCGCTCATCGAACGCGGGGAAAGCGCGCGCCAGCAGGAACGGCTTCACGAACTGCTCGACACCGTCGAACGCACGGTGAGCATTGCCTGTTTTCTTTCGGACAAGGAGCTCGCTAACGAGGTGGCCGTCGGCCTGCTCGGCAACCGCACGGTAAGCGAGGTTGCCATCAGTGTCGGCAGCGCCCAGCTCGCGTTCCGCAGCAAGACTGCGACGTCCACAACCGCCGCCGTCGCGCCGGCTGCTTCGCTACCGGGCGTGCTGGTGCGCAAAGTCCTGTCGCCCTTCAATCCAGGCGATGTCGTCGGTGAAATCGCGCTGGTGCCGGATGCGGCGGAAATCCGCGCCAACGTGCGGCGCGCGACATGGTTCACCGCCGCACTGCTTGCAGTGCAGGCTGGCTTCGTCGGCTTTGGCGTTGTGATGGTCGTCATGCGCCTCGTCACGCGGCCCATATCGCGGATCTCCGCCCGGCTGCACGAACTGCGCGCTGACACCGGCCAGAAGCTGGAAGTCCCGCGTGGTAACGAGACGGACGAGATCGGCCAACTGGTGCGCGACGTCAACTCGATGGTCGACTATCTCGTCAACACCCTGAACGAGGGTCGCCACCTGCTGGTCCAGCGCGACATCGAGGGCATGAAATTCCGTGCCATTTTCGATCATGCGCACACGGGCATTTTTCTGATCGACGAGCCGGGCCGGCTGGTTTCCTTCAACCGGGCTTGCGCGCAGCTTTTTGGATTGGCGGAACCCGCGCCCAAAGACGGCGCGTTTCCGATGTTCATCGATGTGCTGGGCGAACATCGTGACGCAGGCGCGGCCCTGGTCGGCAGGGCGCTGGCGGAAAACAGGGCCGTGGAGCAGGACATCAAGCTCGGCGGCAAAGCCGGCGTGCCCACCCGATGGGTCAATGTGGTCCTCAGTCCGGTTGCCGACCTTCGCCTGCAAGGCGTGGTCAACGACATTACGGAACGCAAGCGCGCCGAGGATGCCGCCCTGGCACTGGCCGTCACCGACAGTCTTACCGGTCTTGGCAACCGGCTGGGCTTCGAAAGAAGACTTGAGCAAATGGTGTACGAATGTTACCGGGATCGTGCGCGCCGCTTCGCGATGCTCATGATCGACCTCGACGGCTTCAAGCAGATCAACGACGCATTCGGTCACAAGGCCGGCGACGATGTCCTGGTCGAAGTCGCCGGAACTCTGGAAAAAGTGGTCAGGCGGACGGATTTCGTCGCGCGCCTGGGCGGGGACGAATTCGTTGTATTGCTGGACTCCACTTTTCGGCGGGATGTCATCGAACTCATCATCGGCAAGATCCTCGCCGGCATCGGCCGGCCGGTCGCCATCGAGGGCGGCGAAGTCGCCACCATCGGCGCCAGCATCGGGGTCGCCCTATTCGACGGCGAAACGTTGACAGGGGATCAATTGATCCATCGGGCCGACGAGGCGATGTATCGAGCCAAGGACGGTGGCCGCAATACGTTCCGCTTTTTCGACGATCCCGTCGTCACGTGACGTCGCGAGGTTCGAGCGACGCCAGTCCGGACCGATTCGCGATCGTCGAAAGGAAGCGCCGCATGGCCGGCAGTCATTGAGACGTGCAGGGCCCAATGATGCGAAACTTCGGGCGAACGGGGCGGTGCTCCGCGCTTCAGGGGAAATCGAATCTTGAGCTACATCGGAAAGCCGCCCTGCGACGACGCGATCATCCAGCATGGCGAGGCGGCGAGCCCGCTTTCCGGGGCGGCAAAGCGCTGGATTCTGGCGGCGACGATCATCGGCTCCAGCATGGCGTTCATCGACGGCACGATCGTGAACGTCGCATTGCCCGCGATCCAGCGCGACCTGGATGCAACGGCCTCCGACATGCAATGGGTCGTGGAATCCTACGCGCTGTTCCTCGCGGCGCTGCTGCTGGTAGGCGGATCGCTCGGCGATCATTTCGGACGCCGCAGGATATTCATGATCGGCGTCGCGCTGTTTGCCGCGGCCTCGGCAGGCTGCGCGCTCGCCAACACGGCGAGCACGCTGATTTTTGCGCGAGCGTTGCAAGGCATCGGGGGCGCGCTGCTCGTGCCCGGCAGCCTGGCGCTGATCAGTGCGTCATTCCCGGAACGGGAGCGCGGCCGCGCCATCGGCACGTGGTCCGGCTTCAGCGGCATCACGGCGGCCGTCGGCCCGGTGATCGGCGGTTGGCTGGTCGACCGCTATTCGTGGATCTGGGCCTTCCTGGTCAACATTCCGTTTGCAATCGTTGTCCTGGTCCTGTGCTGGAAGCATGTCCCCGAGAGTCGCAGCCAGGCGGCCCGCGAGCTGGATTGGTGGGGTGCGTTGCTCGTCACGGTCGGGCTTGCCGGGATCGTTTACGCATTCATCGAGGCGCCGACCATGCACTGGCGTTCCGGCACTGTCCTTGCCGCCTTGCTGATCGGTTGCGTCGCCATGGCGTCATTCATAGTGGTGGAAGCGCGCGTGCGTTCTCCCATGGTGCCGCTATCGCTGTTCCGCAATCGTAATTTCGCGGGCGCGAACCTGTTGAGCCTGTGGCTCTATGCCGCTCTGGGAGGTGGCCTGTACTTTTTCCCGTTGAACCTCATCCAGGTGCAGGGCTACTCGGCCACTGCGGCGGGCGCGGCGCTGCTGCCGTTCGTTCTCATCCTGTTCGTTCTGTCGCGCTGGTCCGGCCGGCTGGTCGATCGTGTCGGCGCCAGGTTGCCGCTTGTGGTCGGGCCGGCGACCGCGGCGTGCGGGTTTGCGCTGTTCACGTGGCCGGGCGTCGGTGGAAACTACTGGCAAACTTTTTTCCCGGCAGTCGTTGTGCTTGGTGTCGGCATGGCGGTCACCATTGCGCCCCTGACGACGACCGTGATGAACGCGATCGGCGCCGACCTCGCAGGCATCGCGTCCGGCGTGAATAACGCGGTGTCGCGAGCGGCAGCGCTGCTTGCGATCGCCGTGTTCGGCATGGTCATGGCCTGGACCTTCGATACCGCATTGCAGACCGGGTTGGAGTCCGTCGGCGCGACGCGCGAGATCATTTCATTTTTCGCGGCGCAGAGCGACAAGCTGGCGGGGGCACCTGTTCCCGCCAATGTTGGCGGCGCGGACGCTGCGGCACTCCGGCGCGTCATCTCGGAAGCATTCGTAGCCGGTTTTCGCATGGTCATGTGGTTAAGCGCCGGACTTGCGTTGCTCAGCGCGCTGGCTGCGTGGCTGATGATCGATGGCAAACCCAAGCGCGCCTGATGAAAGACAATTCGCCTGCGACGTCGTTTGATAGAATCGCCGCGCCTCGCGGTTAGGCTAGGCTGTTTCCCATCACCCATCACCCATCACCCATCGCCCATCACCAGCTGATGCCTTCCATTCGTATCAACCAGGAAGATGGCGTTCGCTATCTTCAATTCGGCGCGCACTGGATCCAGGGCGCCATGCGCCTTAATCGTCCGTGGTCGCTGGAGCTCGAATACGCGCGGGACATGATGTTCCCGCTGTTGCTCCAACCGCGAGACTGGCCGCGCAGAGTCCTGACGATTGGCCTCGGTGCCGCGGCGCTAACCAAGTTCCTCTATCGCTACCGCCCGCAGGCGAATCTGGACGTTGCGGAAATCGATCCGGAAGTCGTCCTGACCGCTTATGAATTTTTCGGACTACCCGACGACACGCGCATTTCGATCGAAATTGCCGACGGCTATCATTTCGTCGCGAAGACCCACCGTCGTTACGACCTGATCATGGTCGACGGCTTCGATGCGAAAGTCGTCGCCGGCGATCTCGATTCGGTTCGGTTCTACCGGCATTGCCTCTCGCGATTGCGCCCGGGCGGCATGATGGCGACCAACCTCGTCAGCCGGCGTGGACGACCGAAGGAAAGCATCGCGCGGATCGGAAAAGTGTTCGGCGAACGCGTGCTGGTCTTGCCACCAAATGACGCGAACACGGTAGCGATAGCGGGAACGTCAAAGCTCGCCATCGGCCGGGAGGAGTTGCAGCGGCGGGCGCAAGACCTGAAGGTCCGCACGGGGTTGAATCTGGCGCCTACGCTCCGGCGTCTAAAGATCTAGTAACTACACCCAACACGGAGGCACGGAGAAAACAGAGAACACGGAGGAAAACCGGAAAAAAATGTTCTCCACTTAAAAGGCGCGTGCCGCACCGATACATAACTGCCAATCGCGGGAATTCATTCTCTGTTTCGCATTTTCATTCGCTTGTCTCCGTGTCCTCCGTTTTCTCCGTGCCTCCGTGTTGGGTGTAATCGGTAATCTTTAGTCCGTGCCCAGCCACCGCTTGCGATTGCGAGCGCCGAGCGGATCGTCATTGACGGTCAGCGCCCAGGCATCGGGCTTCGCCGCTTCCAGGGTGAGCTGGATCAGGTGTAACTCATCGCGCCGGAATGCGTGCACGGGCAACGTGTCGCCCGGCCGATAGCGGGCAAGCATCGAGTCGATGTTATCCGGCGCGACTCGCAGCCCGTCGATGGCGATCACGATGTCGCCCGCAGCGAGTCCGGCTTTTTGCGCCGCGCCACCGTCGAATACCTGGACCAGTTTTACATCCCCGCTTTCGTTGCCGGTGCGCACCCCGATCGCGACGCCACGCGGAGCCTGGCGTTTGGATCGCGGATCGCGTCGGTCGGCGCCCGAACGCGCGGGACGCTGCTGCATGTCAATGCCGACGATAGCCAGCATTTTCTGCAGCGGCAGGTCGGCGGTGGAACGCACCGCGAGGTCGAAGAAGCGTTTGAGCTTGAGGCCGGTCGCACGCTCCGCGACCTCCTCGATCCCATTCTCCGGCACGCCGATGCCGCGCATGCCGTATTTTTTCCACAGCGCACGCATCACGTGATCGAGCGTGCGGCGCCCATCGGTCTGGGCGCGGATGTGCATATCCAGGCACAGCGCGATCAGGCTGCCCTTCTGGTAATAGCTGACGCCTGCATTGGGGGCATTCTCGTCGGCACGGTAATACTTGATCCAGGCGTCGAAGCTCGACTCGGCCGCGGTCTGCTTCTTGCGGCCTGCGACGCGCAGCAGGGAAGTGATGTTGCGACCCACGGTATCCAGATAGGTGTTGCGAGAGGTCAGTCCCGCCCGCACCAGCAGCAGGTCGTCGTAGTAGGAAGTGAAACCTTCGAACGCCCACAACAAGGTCGTGTAGTTCTCGTGGTCGAGGTCGTAAGGCGCGAACGTCGCCGGCTTGATGCGCTTGACGTTCCAGGTGTGGAAGTACTCGTGGCTCACCAGCCCCAGGAAGGTGCGATAGCCGCCGCTCGGCTTGTCGGCGCCCGCCTGGGGCAAATCGTTGCGCGAGCAGATCAGGGAGGTCGAGGCGCGATGCTCGAGCCCGCCGTATCCGTCACCGACCGCCGTCACCAGGAAAACGTAACGATCCATCGGCGCGGGCTTGCCGAAGAAATCGATCTGGGTCTCGCACAGTTTTTTGACGTCGCGGCACAAGCGTCGGGTATCGGTGTGGTGGCGTCCCGTGATCGCTATGTCGTGCTGCACGCCGGCCGCCTTGAAGCTCGCCAGGGTGAACGTGCCCATCTCCACCGGGTGGTCGATCAGTTCGTCATAGTTCGCCGCTTCGTATCGACCGAAGCCATACCGCTTCGCACCCCGCGTACGCATCGCAGTCGCTACGCGCCAGTTGCGGTACTTCACGCCTTTCGGCGGCAACAGGTCGACCTCGACAGGTTCGTCTGCGCGGCCGTCGACATTCAGGAACACCGACGGGCCGTTGAAGAAAGCGTGCGTGGCATCGAGGTGCGCGCCGCGTACCGACAGATCCCACGCATAGACTTCCATGGTCACCGTAATCGGGCCGTCATGTGGCGCGACCTGCCAGGTGTTCTTGTCGAGCTTGACGATGGGCAATTGCCTGCGCCCGGTCTGGGCACGGACGCGCACGACGTGCTTGGCGAATTCACGGATCAGGTAACTGCCGGGGATCCAGGTCGGCAGTGAGAACGTCTGGCCGTCGGTATCCGGATCGTCGACGGTGCAACTGACTTCGAACACGTGGGCTTCGGGGTTGCGGGGAATGATCCCGTAACGAATTTTTGTTTTGTTCATTCTTCCTGGACGCTGGTGGGCGAGATCGTTCCGCGTTTATGGCGCGGGTGAGGCGGGAAGTCAACAGGCCATTGGGGCGGGATCGAAATTTGACATTGCCATGCGGGCGGAATGCGGAGCCCGACACGGCTCGCGAATTGAACCTAGAATGTTGTGGCCTGGCGGCAGGGCCAGCGGGTTGTTGGTCGCATTGTGACGTCGGATTGCAAACCTTTGGATTTATCTGGGTATGGTCATCGAAAACAAAAGCCGCGGCCTCGTCTATTCCACCGAGGGCGGGAGAATGTGTCCCGAATGTCGGCGCAGCATCGCCCTGTGCGTGTGTGGCAAGAGCAAACCGGCGCCCGCAACGGACGGGGTGGTGCGGGTTTCGCGGGAAACCAAAGGGCGCAATGGCAAAAGCGTGACCGTGATCCGCGGCCTTGCCCTGGATTCCGGCGCAATGACGCAACTCGGCAAGGAGATCAAGAGCGCGTGCGGTTCGGGTGGGACCGTGAAGGATGGCGTGATCGAAGTGCAGGGGGACCATGTCGACCGCGTGATCGCCTTTCTCAAGGGACGCGCCCTGGTGGTGAAACGCGCGGGCGGATAGCGCCGCGGGCAGCGGTAGAGGGCGCCACTGGCGCAGCCGCGTCATTCTCAACGAGGCCAACAGCAGCGATCCCAGCCCGATGCGCGGTGACTGATGAGCAACGGGAAATAGCGCTTTATCGAGCGGCCCCGGCGGGGGACACATCCCGGGCGCGAGCAGGTCTCACGGAAATTTCACGTCTTTCACTGATTGGATTGAACGCGGGTTGACGTTACCGGTCAAAATCTGCGCTCAGAAACTGCGCAGACAGGGAGGGCCTGGCGGCGCTTCAGACAGGGTTTCCCAACATGTCCCAGATCAAGGTTTTCCCGGAGAGCGCCTTTCTCGAAGGCGGTGGTGAGTTGGGCGCCCTCATGCGCGCATACGACTGGTCGGCAACGCCACTGGGACCGCCGGACGCCTGGCCGCGCAGCCTGAAGACGGCGGTGCGCATCATGCTGACTTCCCGACAACCGATCTGGCTCGGCTGGGGGACGGAACTCACCTATCTCTACAACGACGCCTACAAGTCCATCATAGGCGGCAAGCATCCCGCAGCGCTCGGCCGCCCGTTCTCGGAGGTGTGGAAGGAAATCTGGGACGTCGTCGGACCGATGTCGGAAGCCGTGATGATTCGCGACGAGGGCACGTACGTCGAATCGCAATTGCTCATCATGGAGCGCCACGGCTACCAGGAAGAAACGTACTACACCTTCTCATACAGCCCGGTACCCAATGACGAGGGTGGTCCTGGCGGGCTGATCTGCGCCAACAGCGAAGATACGCGCCGTGTCATCGGCGAACGCCAGCTCGCATTGCTCAGCGAACTCGCCGGAAGGACCGGGAGCGCGCGAAAATGGCTCGACGCTTGCGCACTCGCCATGGAATCCCTGCAATCGAATCCGCGCGACATTCCGTTCGCGCTCATCTTCATGACGGACGATGCGGGCACCGCGCTGAATGCCGCGGCGAGTTCAACCGGGGCGGATGCATTGCGCCACGCAGGCATGTGGCCTTGCGGGGAAGTCATGCGCACTGGCCAGTTGCAGTTGCTCGTGCTCGGCGCAGCGCACGGCGAGCTGCCAAAGGGGGCGTGGCCGCGCGTCCCTTCGCACGCCGCCATCCTGCCGATCGAGCCTTCGGGGAGCAGCGGCCGCGGCGGCGCGCTGGTGGTGGGATTGAATCCGTTCCGGCAATTCGACGAAAGCTATCGCGATTTCCTCAAGCTGGTGGCGCGCCAGGTGGCTGCGGCGATTGCGAATGCGCAAGCCTACGAGGAAGAAAAGAAGCGTGTCGAGGTCCTTGCCGAAATCGATCGTGCGAAGACGGCGTTTTTCAGCAACGTCAGCCATGAGTTCCGCACCCCGCTGACACTCATGCTCGGGCCAATCGACGACATTCTCGCCAAGCCGGAAGGCGGCGTGTATCCGGAGAGCCGGGCGCTTCTGGACGTAGTCCAGCGCAACGGCCGGCGCCTGCTGAAACTCGTCAATACACTGCTGGATTTTGCGCGCATCGAAGCCGGCCGCACGCAGGCCGCGTTCGAGGAAACCGATCTGTCCTCACTGACCGCCGAGCTCGCGAGCAACTTTCGCTCGGCCTGCGAGCGCGCGGGGATCGGCTTGCGTGTGCAATGTCCGGCGCTTGCCGAGCGCGTATTCGTTGACCGCGAGATGTGGGAGAAGGTTGTCCTCAACCTGCTGTCGAACGCGTTCAAGTTCACCCTGAAAGGCGAGATCGGCATCGTGGTGCGGGACGCCGAAAAATGCATCGAAGTCGAAGTCAGCGATACAGGCACCGGCATTCCGCCTGAATCGTTGCCGCGCATGTTCGAGCGATTCCATCGTGTCGAGGGTGCGCGCGGCCGCAGTCACGAAGGCAGCGGCATCGGCCTCGCACTGGTGCAGGAACTCGTCCGGCTGCATGGCGGCGAGATTCGCGTCGCCAGCACCTTCGGCGCAGGGACGACATTCACCGTCTCGCTCCCGAGGGGCAGTGCACACCTTCCGCCCGGGCAGGTCAAGAAATCGCGGGCAAGCTACTCAAACGAGTTGCGCGCCGACGCCTACGTGGAAGAAGTGCTGAGCTGGCTGCCCGACGTCGCGCCGGAAGGCGCCAAAACGGTATCGCAGGCCGTGCACCGCGTGCTCCTGGCTGACGACAACGCGGACCTGCGCGAATACGCGCGGCGATTGCTAGCCGAGCACTACGAAGTCGAGGCGGTCGAAGACGGCGCGGCCGCGCTCGCCGCCGCGCGCCATACGCGTCCCGACATCATCGTGTCCGACGTGATGATGCCGCAGCTCGACGGTTTCGGTTTGATTCGGGAATTGCGCGCTGATCCCATGTTGCGCGCCATAACAGTGATCCTTCTCTCCGCCCGAGCAGGTGAGGAGGCGCGACTCGAAGGCCTGGGGCGCGGTGCGGACGATTACCTGGTGAAGCCCTTCAGTTCCCGCGAATTGCTGATCCGGGTGGGGGCCCTGGTGCGTTCCGCCGACGCTCACCGCAAGGCAAGCGAAGCACTCGTCCAGTTCGAAACGCTGCTCAACCAGGCGCCGGTCGGCGTCTACCTGGTCGATCAGGCGTTTCGCGTAGCCGAAGTGAATCCGGTTGCACGGCCCGTATTCGGCGACATTCCGGATTTGATTGGTCGCGATTTCGATGAGGTTGCCCGCATCCTGTGGCCGCGCGCGTACGCCGACGAACTCGTCGGGCATTTCCGGCATACGCTGGAAACGGGGGAACCCCATGTCGTCCCCGAGCACATCGAGGAGCGACAGGATCGCAAGGTGACCGAGATCTACGAATGGCAGATCCACCGCATCCCGTTACCCGGCGCCAGGATGGGCGTGGTCTGCTATTTCCGCGACATCTCGAAGTCCGTCATGGCACGCGAGGCGCTGCGCGAATCCGATCGGCGCAAGGACGAGTTCCTGGCCACACTGTCCCACGAATTGCGCAATCCGCTCGCGCCGCTGCGCAATTCATTGCAATTGCTGCGCATCAGCGACAACCGCGACACTGCGCTTGCGCCGGTCCAGGCGATCATGGAACGCCAGGTGAATCACCTCGTCAGGCTCGTCGATGATTTGCTGGAAATGTCGCGCATCAGTCGCGGAACATTCGAATTGCGCAGGGAACGTGTGGACCTGGCCACCATCGTGCGCAACGCGGTCGAAACCAGCAACCCGCTCATCCAGGCGGCCAATCACCGATTGACGTTATCGCTTCCCGATGCACCGGTCTGGCTGGATGGCGATCCGGTCAGGCTGGCGCAAATAGTTTCGAACCTGCTCAACAACGCCGCTACTTACACTGACCACGGTGGGTCCATCGCGGTGGATGCGCGGCAAATCGGCGGAGCGGCCATCCTCTCGGTGCGGGACAATGGCCCGGGCATTGCCGCAGCGGACATGAAAAACATTTTTGAGATGTTCAGCCGCGGCGAGCGTTCGACCACGCGCGGCCAGGGCGGCCTGGGCATCGGACTCGCCCTCGCGCGCAAGCTTGCCGAGATGCATGGCGGCAGCATCGACGTTGCCAGCGAGGGCCCCGGTCGCGGCAGCGAGTTCACGGTGAAAATTCCAGCCACTCCGATTCAACCTGCCGCGAATGCATCGTCGTCCAGTGGAGCTGCGACCGGGATGGCGGACAAGCGCATTCTGGTCGTCGACGACAACGTGGATGCGGGAGACAGCCTGGCGATGATCCTCACACTCTTTGGTGCGGAAGTGCGGGTGGCCCGTAACGGGCCGGAAGCGCTCGAGGTCTTCCGGGAGTTCGCGGCGACGGTCGTTCTGCTCGACATCGGCATGCCCGGCATGGACGGATACGAAGTGGCGCGCCGCATGCGCGATGAATTCAGCGGGCGTCGCACCGCGCTCGTCGCGCTGACCGGGTGGGGGCAGGAGGAAGACCGACGCAAGGCGCGCGAAGCCGGCTTTGATCATCACCTCGTCAAGCCAGTGGAGATCTCGGAACTGCAGGCGCTGCTGGCGTCGATCCAGTCGTCGCGGCCGTAGCAGCACCGCGGCACAACCGCGCCTGCGGGCCCCTTGGCTTGGTGTTAACCAGACAGCGCTTTGTCGTCCGTACGCTGGCGGGCGATTTGCATCGAGACGGGCGGGAGCTCGTCAGTCCGGCGCCAGGATCGCGCTGGCGAAAACTTCATAAGCCGATTCATAAACGTTGCTTGCGCTGGCGTGCCACGCCAAAAGCCACGCAAGGTCGGGGTCATGCTTGCCAGCCTCGCTGGATCGGAAAGCTGGCGGCGGATTGGTGCGATCTGGATGACGGTGGAGGCCGGCCGACGCGGCTTGCGCCGTGACTTCATCCGGCGCGGAAAAGGCACTCGGAATGCCGATCGACGTGATGAGGCAGGCCGCAACGATCGAAGTGTAAGTCGCTACCGACCAAAAGATTCTGAAATCCGCCAGCTGGCATCCACGGTTTCGCACGCGCTTCGTATTCATCCATCGGCCTCATGTGGCTGATGTCGCTCGGCGAACGCGTCTAGCTGCGCGTCGGCCGCGGCTGGGCTGATGCCATAAAACTGTTGGATCTTTGCCGACAGTTCTTCGCGATCGCCCGCTATCCGGTCCAGATGGTCGTCGGTAAGGGCGTCCCATTCGTCCTTGAGCTCGACCTTGAGTCGGCCCCAGTTGTTTTTTATCACTTGCCAGTTCATTGCTATTCCAATCATGGTGGTTCTCGCGCCCGGCAATTCGTTCAAGGTGAGTCTAGGATTGCCGCTCCGGATGGTCCGTTCGTTGACGCACATAGTTGATCCCTCCGTGCGGTGCCGCACATACAGGCGGGCAACGTGATGGCACCCTCTGAGCGCGTCAGCAGCAGAGCGGTATAGCCATGCGTTGTCCTGAGATGGATCAAAGGATGCGCGTATGTCCGATGACTGGCGACGGTTTTGGCTCCGGCTTTAATGTGTACGCTAGCGAACACAAGAGCCTATACTCGAATCACCTTATGCCTTCGAATCCCCCGTATCCTGCGGTGCGGAAGATCGGACGGTAGCGCTGACAGGTCGAAGCATGAACACTGAGCACAGCGCAAAGCAGAACCACCTCCTCGCGGCTCTTACCGATGCCGAATACCAGTCGATAGCCGGCGGTCTCGAGTTGATTTCGATGCCGCTCGGCGAGGTTGTCTACGAATCCGGCAGCCTGCAGGCGCACGTTTATTTCCCGACTACCGCGATCGTTTCGTTGCTCTATGTGATGGAAGACGGGTCATCCGCCGAGATTGCAGTGGTCGGCAATGAGGGCATCATCGGTGTCGCGCTCTTCATGGGCGGGGAAACCACGCCCAGCCGTGCCGTCGTGCAAAGCGCGGGACACGCCTACCGGCTGAAGGGCCAATTGCTGAAGCGTGAATTCACGCGGTCCGTGGAGTTGCACCAGCTGCTGTTGCGGTATACGCAGGCGCTGATCACGCAAATGGCCCAGACGGCGGTATGCAATCGCCATCACTCGCTGGATCAGCAACTGTGCCGATGGCTGCTGCTGAGCCTGGACCGGCTGCCGTCGAACGAACTGACCATGACGCAGGAACTCATCGCGAACATGCTCGGCGTGCGCCGCGAGGGCGTGACCGAAGCCGCAGGCAAATTGCAGGATTCAGGACTGATCCAGTACAAGAGGGGCAAGATCACGGTGATGGATCGCCCTGGCCTGGAAGCACAGGCCTGCGAATGCTACCGCGTGGTCAAGAA
>JBDTTE010000013.1:0-29053 GCA_039930785.1 Betaproteobacteria bacterium
CATGGCGTTCGCAAGATCGGCGCGCGATTCGAGCGTGGCCGCTGCCGCCATGAGCGAGCGCGGCGAGCCGCCGAAGTCGCGCATCGCCAGCGCCACCTCGGCCTCGGCCACGACGCAGCGGGCACGCGCCCGTTCCTCGTGCGCGCCGAATCCGCGCGCAGCACGCTTCAGCAGTTCGCGAGCACGCGAATGCTCGCCGAGCTGCGCCATGGCGATGCCGCGCAAAGCCAGCGCGGGCGGGTCATCGCGCAGCGCCACCCGCTTGAGGGCGCCGAGCGAATCGCCCGCGGCAAGAAGGCGTGCGGCAGCGGAGATCAGGGAATCCATTGCGACAGGCTACTACGCAACGCCGTTTGCGCGCCGCACCTGTTGCGCGTCGATCGGGGCGCGCGCGCGGCCGCCATTCGGATCAGACGCGAGCGGACCTGCGCGACTACGCGGTCGCCGGTTCGCGTGCGGATTCCGGTGCGTACCCGAGGGCTTTGGACAGCTGTCCGGCAATGTCGACAACCAGAGGGGCGAGTTGCTTGATGCGGGCAACGCTCATGCGCTCCAGCGGCCCGCAGATCCCGAGCGCAGCAACCGGCCTTGCGAGGCCGTTGAACACCGGTGCGGCGATTCCGCTCAGCCCTGCGCGCCACTCGCATCGATCGACTGCATATCCGACCCGCGCGATCCTGGCCAGTTCCGCCGTCAATGCTTTGCGTTCGACGATCGTGGAACGGGTGCATGCATCGAGGTGTTCACCGAGTCGGCGCAGGGAATCGATGCCCTCCGCCGCAAGCAGCGCCTTGCCGGTGGCCGTGGCGTGGGCCGGCGCCCGGTTTCCCACCGTCCCGACAGCGCCGATCGCCTGGCCGCTGTCAATTTTGTCGATGTAGACGACCTCCGCACCTTCCAGGATGGAAAGGGTAGTCATCTCCTCCGTATCCCTGGCAAGCCGGGTCATGTACGGCCGGGCAAGCCTGTGTACGTCGAGTCGACCGAGCTGGCGGATTCCCAGGCTGAACATCTTCATCGTGCTGCGATATCCACCGTTAACGAAATCGCGCTCCACGTATCCCGCGTGCATCAACGTCTGGAGTGTCCGGTGCGCATTGCTGCGACCCAAGCCGGCGCGCTGCGCGACGTCCTCGATGGAGCAGGAATCGCCGCTGTCGGAGAGGGCTTCCAGCACCCACAAACCTTTTAGCAACGTCGTATCCATGGCAGTGAGGGCGATCAGGCGCTCGCCGTCAATCGCGCCCCGGCTCCGTCCTCGACGATCTGTATCGTCCTGGAGATGTCCTGGTCACCGCGCCCCTGAAACATTGCGTGCTTCAGGACCATGCGGGTGGCCTGGCAAACCCACATGGGCACGCCGAGCGTTTCTCCCTGTTCGATTGCAAGGTCGACATCCTTCATGAGCGTCTCGAACGTCGCCCCGAAGTCGAAGGTTCCCGGGAGGACCGATTTCGGGAAAACAGACATCGTCGCAAAGTTGCGCCCGCTGCCGTTGTTGACGACCTGCAGCATGGCCTCTGCGGAAAGCCCGGCCGCTGCTCCCATCAGCAGCGCCTCCGAGGAGGCAACGAGCGATACCGCAAACAGGATGTTGTTCGTGAGCTTCAGGGCTTGTGCCGCCCCCGGTTTGTCGCCTGCCACGACGATCGTCTTCCCCCAGAGCTGCAGCATCGGACGCAAGCCCTCGATCACCGCGGCATCGCCCGAAACCATCACGGCGAGCGTCCCCGCAGCAGCCGCCGCCGGTCCCCCGCTGATGGGGCAGTCAATCACCGTTACGCCCTTCGCCGCGCACGCCGCGACTATTTCCTCGATAAAGGGCCGGCCGACAGTGCAAGTGTTGACCAGCACTTTCAGGCGTTTGCCTTCGAGGACACCTGCCGGCCCGGTGACGGCCGCGCGAAACGCCTCGAACGTCGGCAGGGAAACGAATACCGTTTCGCAATGATCGGCGAGGTCCCTGGCCGACGCCGCCCGGCTGGCCTGGCGCTCCACCAGCGGACGCATTGCGTCCTCGCGCAAATCGTAGACCCACACCTCGTGACCGGCGTCGAGAAATTTCGCCGCCATCGGATAACCCATGTTGCCAACGCCCAGATAGCCCGTCCGCATACGCCCCCCAGAAAATGTACCGCAGTCCCTTGCGTGCGCCGCCGGTCAGTGCGCAAGCGACTGCCCAGCGTGCGCGCGGTGTCTCCGGCTACCCGGCCTTGTTGCTCTCGACGGGGAGATCGGCGCGACGTCCCCATTCATCCCACGAACCGTCATAAACGCGCCAGTTGTCGTTGCCGCTCAAATGCAGTCCCAGGGCGAGGATGCAGGCTGTCAATCCCGAGCCGCATGTCAGCGTGATGGGGCGATCCCAAGTGATGCCGGCTTTCGTCAGCCGCTCGCGCAGGACTTCTGGCGGAAGCAGCGTGCGCTTCTGCGGATCGACCAGGTCGGCCCAGTACAGGTTCAGGCTGTTGGGTATGTGGCCCGGACGGGCGCCAGGGTAACGGTCGGTCTCGGTACCGGTGAATCGCCCCGGCGTCCGCGCATCGAGCAACTGCTCGTCCTGGCCCTGCGAGACGGCCAGCACGTCCTGCCACAGCGCGAGAAGGCCACGCTCATCGCCAGGGACGAACCGCGCGGGCGGCACGCTGGTATCGCCCGCTTCCAGCGGCAACTGGTTGGCCTTCCACGCCTTCAGGCCGCCATCAAGTACCGAAACATTGTCGTAACCATAATGGCGGAAAAGCCACCACACCCGGGCCGCGCTGTACAGACCGGGTGTGTCGTAGGCAACCACGTGGGTCTGGTTACCGATGCCCAGCGCGCCCACTTCCCGCGCGAAAAGGTCCGCTGGTGGAAATTTGCGAGGCAGCGGATTTGCCGGATCGGCGATGCGCTCGAGATCGAAAAAAACAGCACCGGGGATGTGCTCCGCCAGAAATTCCGCACGCGCATTACGTCCGGTGTCCGGCAGGTGCACCGTCGCGTCAACGACGCGCACCGCAGGGTTCTTCAGATTCTCTCTCAACCATTCAATGTCGACGACAGGGCCCGGGTAGGTCATTTGCATTTCTCCTTCATTTTTAACTTTCTGCGCTTCGCCGCGACGATCCGATTGCGGATCAACGCGGCGCAGGCGCGCGGCAGCCCTGGGGCCAGCTGCTAGACCAGCGCCTCGAGATTACCGTCGACGCTAATCGCCTGGCCGGACACGGTGCGACCCCGACTTGAGGCGAGGAACAACATCATGTCGGCCAGTTGCTCGGGCTGGATCAATTCTTTTATCGAAGCATGGGCCAGCCACGCGGTTTCGATTTCCTTGGGCGTCTTTCCGGCGACCTGCGCCTTGGCCTCGATGACGCGACGGATGCGCTCACCTTCTACCACGCCGGGCAGGATGGCATTGCAGCGGATGCCGAACTGACCGAGTTCGATCGCGATCGTCTTGGTGAATCCCACGACCGCCCACTTGGCCGCCGCGTAAGCCGAACGGTTCGGGAAGCCAAACTTTCCGGCGGCCGACGAGAGGTTGATGATGGAGGGATTCGAGGACTGCTTCAGGTGTTCGACGGCAAGCCGCGTGCAATTGAATTGGCCAGTGATGCACACCGCCAGACAGCGATCCCATTCTCCTGGATCGATCTCGTGTACCGGGCCGGTAGGTCCGGCGATGCCGGCATTGTTGACCAGACAATCCAGGCCACCGAGATGTCGAACGGCGCCATCGAATAATTTCGCGACCGCCTTCCGATCGGCAACGTCGCACTCGCTCACGCCCATGCCGGGGTGAGCCTTTGCGAGGGCCCCCAACGCGGCCGCGTCGACGTCGCACACGTAAACGCTGGCGCCTTCGCCCTCGAACGCTTCCGCCACCTTCAGGCCGATGCCGGCCGCGCCAGCGGTGACCAGCACCCGTAATCCTTTCAGTCCCAATTCCATCGATTGTCTCCTCTCATGGTTGGCCGCTGCCACGATGCGTGGGCCGCGCCTGATCGATACCAGGCACGCGGGCCAATAATAGTAAGTGGCGGAACGCACCCGGCTCAAACCATCATTCAGGCAACGGTCCTATTTTTCACGACTATAGTCCCGCTTCTTGGGATGTTCAATCGCCAACGACAAGGTGTCTTGAGGGGCTCCGTACGATTCGCTGGCGACCAGCAAACGCGCCGCAGTGACGATCAGAGAATCCGTGTCGACCGGCGATCGCGTAGCGTCAATTCTGTTGCTTGCCGTAGCGAGTAGCGCGGCATTGGCTCGGAGCAGCCACGCAGGCTTTCGAAGTCATGCAAATAGAATCAGACCTGCAGAACTGCATAAACAATGCAGTGCCGCAGGCCTGAGCCGCCATGCTTTCGTTCAGTTTTTGATATTCGCGCTCGTCTTGCCACCCACCACGGTGCTGGCGTAGAAGCGATGGATGTTGGCGGAAATGTACTCGAGGTGATCTTCCACCGCGAAGTGCCCCGCATTCAACCGATGCATTTCCGCTTTGGGCAGATCCTTCAGGAACGCCTCGCCGCCTGCGGGCGTAAAGAAGACATCGGTCTGCCCCCAGAAAATGAGGGTTCGCGGCTGGCGCTCCCTCAGGAAAGCCTGCCATTGCGGATACAGGTCGACGTTGGTGCGATAGTCGTAGAACAGATCGAGGTTCACGCGAATCGCGTTTGCCCGCTGCATGTGCGCCGAGTCATATTCCCAGTTGTCGGGGCTGATGAGTTCAGGCTTCGCGGCGCCGTGCAGATAGATCCCTTTGATGGCGTCGTGGGTCAGGAAGCCAGCCAACGGCTTTTCGGTTTCCGGTGAGCGGTTTTTCCAGAGCGCTCCGCGGAAGCCATCCCAGGCCGGCGTGAATCCCACTTCATACGCGTTGCTGTTCTGGATGATCAGCCAGTCGAGCGCCTGCGGGTTACGACTGACGATACGGAAGCCCACCGGACCACCGTAATCCTGCACGAACAATCCGTAGTGCTCGAAGCCCTTGGCTTGCAGGAAGTGCTCGACCACCGTGGAAATGTTGTCGAAGCTGTAGTTGTATGAAGCGGGATCCGGGATGTCACTCTCGCCGAAACCGGGATAGTCCGGCGAGATGACGTGGAAGCGGTCGGACAACGAACGAATCAGGTCGCGGTACTGGTGCGATCCGGCCGGGAAACCATGCAGCAATACGAGCTTCGGATTCTTCGGATCGCCCGCTTCGCGGTAGGCGATGTTCAGTCCGTCAACCTTGATGCTGCCGTATGACACGGTCGTCGTTGCAGAAACCTCCTTTGCCGGTTTCTGCTCGGCATAGGTCGAGGTGGCCGATACACCCAGGACACCGGCCGCGATCAGGCACGCGAGCAAAGTGCGACGTACGAAGGGCATGTTGATTTGTGGCATGTTGACTCTCCTTTTCGGGGAACAATGACGTTCGATTTGTGGTTCGCGGCGTTTCTAGCGAACGAGCGCACTTTGTTCGATGACAACTGCTTTTAGAATCCCCGAAAAATCCAAGACACCGTTGCGCCAATAGGAAGAGTGGGACGAGCCGCAAGAGTGGCGCCTTCGCGGCCGTGTAAATTCGAATGGAATAGGGCGCGGCCCGCCAGCAAGGGCCGTGAGATAGCGGTTCAGCGCGCGCTACTTCAACCAGCGCGCCAGCGCATGGCCGATGGTCACCATGCGGGCCACCTGGGTTGGGCTGTGGACATAGCCCGTTATGGTGTCGCGCGCCTGTCGGGACATTTCAATTTCGCCGCGCCGCAGGTGCGCCATGCGCGCCCCCTCCTCCAGCGAGAACGCCACTATCTGGGCGCTGGCCGCGGCGATGGTGCCGCGCACCTGCAGTGGCGCAAACGCGGCGTGGACAATCGCAAGCAGGCCCGGCCAATGCGCCAGATGACGCCAAAGGGTAGCAACACCCGCGTCGATGCTCGTTGCCCCGAAGGCGTTGACATGACGAACCATGGACCAGGTGTTTGCATGGATCGCCTCCCGCGGAAGGAGCGGTCGCAACGGCGGCCACACGGGGGTGGTCGATGGAAACGAACCCACCCCACTGCCCGCATCCGGCGTCGTTATCAAGGCAGCGAGGGAGACGAGATTCATTCCGTTGGAGCGGTTATAGGCGGCGAGAATGGTGAGGATTTCCTCGAGATCGCGTTCTCCGACGCCGGCGCATGCGAGCTGTGTCGGGGCGAGCGGTTCCGGAAACGGCAAGCTCGCACGTCCAACGACTCGCCTAAGGGCGTGTTCGGGCAAGCCACTCGCGTAGATGGGCTTTGCCAGATACCAAGCCTGGCTCAGGCTGTCTCCCATGCCCGCGAGGCCTCGCCAGATGGACGTCACGAGCGGAATGCCCATCGTTTCGCGTATGTCCGCGAAGATTGCGGCGGTCTGTCCGCTCGCGCTTGCCTCGTCTACCGCGGTAACCGGATCGTATGAAAAATCGGAGGGCATCGGCGAAATTGTGCCATGCGGTTGGCGTCCGCGTCAGGGCATCGTGCCCAGTTCGCTCGCCAACTCTGGAAAGCTGTCGACGACGATGTCGTGGTGCGGGGCCGGCTCCGGGTCCGGCGGCCCGCCCGCGCCCCATTCATTCGGCCGGCGCACGAATGCCGTCTTGAAGCCACACGCCTTTGCGGCATTCAAATCGAAGTTGTGGCACGCCACCATGCAGATCTCTCCCGGATCGAGTTGCAGATACTTTGCGCACGTCCGGTACGCCTCGGGCAACAACTTGTATTTGCCGATGGCCTCGCAGGACACGACCGCGTCCCAATGCAGGCCGTTGCGCCGCGCCGTGTCCATGATGATGCGGAAGCTCAGGATGGTGAACGACACGCAGAGGAATTTCTCGCGCAGCTTGGTGAGTGAAGCGGGAAAATCCGCCCAGCAATCCAGGCTGTGGATCGCATCGCGCCAGATGGTGCGGCGTTCTTCCTCCGTGAACATATCGAGCCGATTGTCCACAAGCAGCTGATCGAGGGTCTCGCGATGTACGTCGTCGAAGTTCTTGGTAGCGGGCTCGTGTTCGCCATGATTCAGCATGCCCTTCAGCGCACGGCGCCGGAATTCGTTGGCGAGCCCTGGCCAATCCTGCGTGACCCCGTGTTTGGTTCCCACCGAGGCGAGCGCCGTGCGCAGGCCCGTGTGCCAATCGAGGATGGTTCCGCCTGTGTCGAAAGTCAGAGCCTTGATGTCGTTCGGGTTCATCGTTATTTGTCCGCTGAATGTGGCCAATGATATCCGGTCAGGAATGACGAACTATGATTTTCTATTGATTCGTTCTCATCACGAAGAGCACGAAGAAAAACGCCGGCTATCCATTGACGCCGCCACCCGCGAAGGCCAAGGATATGTCGTCAACGAATAAATTCGGCTGCTCTGCCCTTGCCTTTCTTCGTGTTCTTCGTGTTCTTCGTGATGAGATGGAGTCTTTAATCTCGGTAGGTCGAACTACTTCCCCGGAGCGAAAGGGGCGCGGTCGCCGGGGCAGCGATGGATTACGGCATACTCCACGCAGATGCCCTTGAGGCGGAAGTTTTCCTCGGCGCCGGGTGCCTGGTAGAGATTCAGGAATATTTTGTGAAACGGGTACCAGCAGGCAATCAGTTCATGAACCTTCTGTTCGCCCACCGCCTGTCCATGGACGGGAAAACGCCAGAGTAATTTCGCCCCGGCGCCTTCGAGAAACTTCCCGAGGCCGTCCATGTATCTCTTGTAGTCGCCGCTGTCCGGAAATCCCGAGCCAGACTTGTACCGGTTCATGTTCAGCATGAGCACCGGGCCATCATGATCGCACTCGGCGATTTTCCTGACGATGGCGAAGTCGTCCTCGTTACGTTGAAGGTAAGGCGGTTCCAGTTTGGTGTGCACGAGTGCCATTTCCGTTGTCCTTTCAGCCGCAACAGGCGTATTCAGTCTTTAAAGAAGTCGGGGCGGATTGATTCTCTGTCGGCAAACCATTTCGCACCGCATGTCGAAAGTGCAGGGTCTTGCAGCGACACTGCGCCCGCTCTCAGGCCCCGCTGCGACCCTGCGCGTGCAGCGCGAGGATGTCGTAGACCGTCCGGTTGATCGGCGTTGGAACGCCCAACCGCTGGCCGCGCGCCACCACGTCGCCACTGAGCCATTCCACTTCCAGGCGATTACCGCGTTCCAGGTCGTTACGCATCGACGCGTTCATCTCCGGCGGCAGGCTGTCGCAGAACGCCAGGCGGTTGTCGGCGAAATCCTCTGCGAGCGCGACACCTTCCGCCCGCCCCACGGCGACCACTTCCTTCATCGCGTCGAGCAGCATGGCCCTGGACCGCGGATTGGTTCGCACCACGCCTACAGGGGCGCGCATTGTCGCGGTGGTCGCCGACAGGCCGACCAGGAAAACGAACTTCTCCCAGGTTGCGCGCCGAATGTCCGAACTGACTTCAGCGTCGATGCCGGCCTTTTTGCACGCGTCCAGGAAGTCTTGCGCGCGCTTCGCATCCTTGCCGCCGTACTCGCCGAACACAAGCTTTTGCATCGCGCCCCCGTGCTGGATGACGCCGGGACGCGCAATGGTCGCTGCGATATAGCACACGCCGCCCATCACCGCGCCATCCCCGACGATCGAGCGCAGCAGTTCGTCCTTCTGCACGCCATTCTGGAACGAGACGACCCCGGTCTGCGGACCAACGAGGGGAACGATAGCTTTTGCCGCCGTTTCGGTATCCCACAGCTTGACGCCAAACAAAACCAGATCCACTTTGCCGATGCTGGCCGGATCGCTGGTGACCTGCGGCGTGTCGATCTGGATATTGCCGGCCTTGCTCTCAACCAGAAGGCCATTCTTTCTCATCGCCTCCAGGTGCGCGCCGCGCGCGATGAACGTCACGTCGCAACCCGCGCGCGCGAGCTTCGCCCCGAAATACCCGCCCACTCCGCCGCTTCCCATGATTGCAATGCGCATGCGCGTCCACCCTTTGTTTGGTCGAATCGACAGAATCGTGCTTTTCTTGATTATATGTTCAATAATTATTGCGTCAACGCCTTTCGCCAATTACATATGCTTCGTGCCATAATTCAGCGCGTTATCTTTACTATCTGATCAATAATGCCTCGCCTACGGGAATTCGATACGAACGTGGCAATCGATCGTGCCGTCGAGACGTTCTGGCAACACGGCTACGACGGCACAGGCATGCAGGATCTGCGTGCCTCGATGGATTTGCATTCCGGCAGCATCTACGCGGCGTTCGGCGACAAGCGTGGATTGTTCCTGGCCGCCATGGACCGCTACATCGATACGGTGTCGCGCGAAGCCATAGAACGTATCGGTGGCGCCTCCTCCGGACTGGCCGGCATCCGCGCCTATTTCGATTACCTGATCGAGGCGATCATCGACGGCAAGCGGCGCTGGGGCTGCCTGATTACGAACGCGGTGACGGAACTCGCGCAACGCGATCCCGAAATCGCAGCAAAGATCGCAGTGCACCTGGGCCGCGTGGACGCGGCCTTTCAATCCGCCCTGGCGCGTGCCCGCGCCGAAGGTTCCCTCGCGAAAGATGTCGGTCCGGAAAAATCCGTCTATCTGCTCTGCGTTTTGCAAGGATTGAATGTGCTCGCGAAGACGCAACCGCCGCGTAAGGTTCTCCGCGAGATTGTGGATACAGCACTCGCCAGTCTCGATCGACGTTGATAGAAAACTACAAGGCCGACGTGCTGCTATTCGAGGAAGGCCGCGTGCGCCCTCGCCTGCCGACCATCGAGAGCGATCTGCCCGGCGGCGCGCGCCGACTGGTGCAAAAAGCGGAAGGCATCCGGGCGACGATCGTCAACGGCACCGTCACGCTGGAGAACGGGGAATCGACCGGAAACTTCGCGGGCGAAGTCATTAAAGGAAAGCTGGCTTCGTGAGAAAGGCACCAGTGGAGCGCGCTTCGCACGATCATTGAAATTCGCTTGACGAGGCCACGCAATCGGCGCTTACTGAAACCGCTTCCGTGGCCCGGGGTGGATGCTCAAGCCCAAGGTATGACGATCCGGTTGTAGCCCAGCAAGTTCGCTGTTGCGCGCGCCGCAATGCGGTGTGCCTGATGCGGACAGGGCGGCGACCACTTTAGAACCCGTGTTTGAGGGTTATCTCGTCGGGTGGCCGAAGCAAAGCAAAGGGCGTGACGCAAGTCGCGCCCTTTGTACGTCCGGATCCCGGGTTGCCGCAGGCAGGGGTGCAAACCTCAACCAGTTGGATAACAATGGGCCTCGCCAGCCAGTTGGGTTGGGCTGGGTTGATTATCGCGCAACGGGAAGAAGGAGAATCGAGATGCCTTCGGAAATCAGGATCAATGCGCAGGCGCGCCTCGTCGAACTTGAAAACGGTGATATCCGCGTTTTATACGACGGCATCCCGTACAACAGGGATCAACTGGTGCCCTTTCACATATTTGGCGTGGACAGCAATCCCACCCGGCATTCAACCGCGGGCGCCTTTGTGACCACTATCATGTATGCCAAATTCGGGCTGGAAGAAACCGCGTGGCCGCCGCTCGCCAGGCAGTTTGTCAATAAGCCCGGCCAGCCGAATTGAAGTTGCGGGAAACCTAGGAGTGCCCGACAGTCCAGGACGGCGTCGCGCCGTCACGACCGAAGGAATTTCAGGCTTTGAATTTCCCGATGTTAACCACGTCCCAGGGGTCGACTTTCTTGAAGGTCCCGAATTTCTGGAAGTGAACGCGCTGCAGGAGTAGCAATGCAGCCATGGCGTCCTGCGGGAAACCCTGGCGACCACCGCGATCATCCATGATCAAGTTGTCCAGGAAGGTCTCGCCGTCCGGCCGACCCCATAAGTTCACGACATTCTGATGGATGCGTGGGAATTTCGTCTTCAGGACAGCAACCGCTTCGTCGAAGCGCTGCTTTTCCGAGCGATCCCGTTGACGCCTGTCGACGACGGTGAACTTGTCCGCGAGCTCACGCAACTTCGTGCGGACTTCGGCGCGATCCAGGCCTTCCCAGCAATCCTCGATCTCTTCGTTGGAGAATTCGATCTTTGCGGGCGGCCTGCCGATCGGAGAGATTTCGAACGTCAAATTTGCCGGTATCGGATCGCCCGCCTGCCAGTCCGGTGCGTAGGAAACGCCATCCGCGGTAATCGGCACGCCATTTTCGCTGAGCAATCCGACAATCGCTTCACTTACGTTTTTCAGGCCTTCACGCAGTTCTTGTTCCGCTTCGGCACGCATCTGTTGCTTCCTCCGGTGAATCTGATCCCTATCGGGTCATACGCAATGTATGTGCCACGGCGCCCTACCAACAGGGAACGCGCCGCCAACGCGCAACCGACGGAAATCCAAGGCAGAATTTGGTTACCGCTCGTAGCATCCGAGCGAAAATTCCGGCGACGACGGATCGGACTTATCGGCATTTCGACGAACGTGTCAGGATTTCAACAGCGGCTCCGCGCGAGATCGGCCGCCGGCTGAATCGGCGGGCTCGATTGGTGCGCCGCGCCGGGGCCAAATTCTATGGATCGCGGGACACTAACGGGCCGCGAAATCAGTAGCGGTTATCGCGTTGTGACGCAACCTCGACCAATGAAATCAATCCAGGAGGAAATGATCATGAACACATCTGCGTTTACCGGATTTCTGCTCGCCCTGCTCTTGCTCGTTCCCGCCTTGGCAACCGCGGATTCCGCCGGCGACGTCGAAAGCATGGAGCAGAAGAGGATGCAAGCCATCCTGAATGTCGATATGCCGGCGCTTTACGCGATCTACGCCGACGACTTTTTTTACAACACAGGTTCCGGTGTTTCCCAGACCAAAGCGCAATACCTCCCGCGCTATGCGTCCGGCGAAATCAAGGTGACGAAGGCGGACAGCGAACCCAGGGATATCCGGGTCTATGAAAACACGGCGCTCGTTACCGGCATCGTCCACGTCAATCTCACGAACAAGGGCGAAGACAAGCGGCTTCACCTGCGTTACCTGAATGTCTGGGTCAAGCGCGCGAACGGCTGGGTGCTGGTCGCCCGTCAATCCACGAACCTTGCAGAGCAGAAGTAACGGTCACGGCAACATTTCTGACCGCGACGCCATCGCGGGAGTCAACGTACGTGTTAGTGGATAACTGACGATGGAAGATTCGCGAGAGTCGGACCAGCGGATATCTGTCCACTTTCGGTCCAACGCAACATCCTGTAATCAAAATCGCATTCGATCGTGGGTTTGATGATCCTGAAGTAAGGCGAAATATCGAAGTCACGCGGCGTGCACAGGCTGGCGTGCCGCGTTCGGTGGTGCTCTTCCGCGCAATCGCTGCAGTCCCGGGTGGGCGCCGGATGAACCGTGACCTGAGTGAGAACGGGATAGCGGACCCGTTCGAAAGCTTGCGCGATCAACGAGGAGCAGATGGCCTTGGTGGGTTCTCCACTGCCGAGCAGGAGCATGGTGCGACGCCAGCGGATCGGAACCGGTGGCGTAGGAACGAGATAGCGAACCAGGTCCCAGATATTTTTCAGGTCATATGTTTTTCCGATGCTGCCGATGGCGAATGCAATCACCTCATTTCGATCCGCTTCCGACAAGCCAACTGGACGGCAAATGCGCGTGTGCATCGCAGCGTAAAGGCTAAGCGGGACCGCGCGCACGCCTTCCACCACATCAGCTTCGATCAGTACCGGCGAATCGCCATCTTGCCCAATGTTCAACCCGGTAATCGGACCCACGTAGAGCGCGGCGTGAGACCAGGTCGACTGCGTAAGATATTTGATGGCCGAGCTGAACCGGGTATTTCCTTCAACCAGCAACACGTCACCGCGCCTTATTGTCCTCGTCAGCATGTCAGGCTTGCTGGTCGTGAGCGGCATATAGCGGGGATTGGGCTGATTCAGGTAGCTGGCAAGCAACCTTCCCATCGCCGACAGGGCTTTCGCAAACATCACGCTCTCGCCTTGCGAGTGTCCATGGATCGACATACGCGGACGGCTCGCTTGCGGATGCGCCGGATGTCGGCGCGGCCATCGTCCGACCCACCATCGATCTGGCCCACAACATGGGCCCGAAGGTGGTCGCGGAAGGCGTAGAAAACCAGCAGATCCGGGACTTGATCGAGTCCTGGGGTTGCGACTACGGCCAAGGCTGCTTCGTGAGCCGGCCGTTGCCCTCGAACAAACTCGAGGACTGGTACGCGCGGAAAGCCGATCGCGTCTGAACGCCACGGCGATACCTGCGCGCAGTTAACTTTTTTTATGGAAAATAATATCCGCTCGCCGCACTAACCTGACCTGTCGCCAGCGTCGGCGTCATCCACGTCCTGCCCCCGGGTTCGCGTGTACGCATTCAGCGCAACCGCCGCAATCGCCGTCAGCGTGATGCCGCTATGGGTCAGCGCGCTCGTCCAGCGCGGAAACTCGTCGAAGAAATTCGGCGAGACCAGTGGAATCATGCCCAAACCGATGCTGATCGCGACGATCATCAGGTTGCTGCGGCTCTCGAAATCGACGCGCGACAGGATCTTGATGCCAGTCGCCGCCACCATGCCGAACATCGCGATGCCAGCCCCACCCAGCACCGCCATCGGAATCGAAGCGACAATCGTTGCCATTTTCGGCAGCAACCCGAGCACGACCAGTATGGCGCCGGAAACCGCAACGACCCAGCGGCTGTGCACGCCGGTCATGCTCACCAGGCCAACGTTCTGGGAATACGAGGTATACGGGAACGTATTGAAAATGCCCCCGATCATCGTGGCGAGGCCATCCGCGCGCAGGCCGCGCGCCAGGTCGGCGGGCGTAACCGGTCGCTTCGTGACTTCGCCAAGCGCAATGAACATGCCGCTGGATTCAACCATGACCACGAACATGACTACGCATAGCGCGACCACCGGGCCCAATTCGAATTCCGGAAGGCCGAACCAGAATGGCTGCACGATCGCGACCCACGACGCCCCTGCCACACCGGAGAAATTGACCTTGTCGAGAAAGGCCGACAGCGCGAATCCGACCATCAACCCGATCAGCACCGAGATGTTCGCCCAGAATCCTCGCAGGTATTTATTGACGGTGAGGATGGTCACCAGCACAACGACGGCGATCAGCACATTGCTGAGCGCACCGAAGTCCTTCGCGCCGGCGCCGCCGCCCGCCCAGGTGATCCCCACGCGCATCAGCGTAATGCCGATGATCATGATGATCGTACCGGTCACGATCGGGGGAAAGAAGTGCATCAACCTGCTGAACACCGGGGCAAGCAGGATGGTCACCAGACCGGACGCGATGATCGCGCCGTACATGACCGGCACGCCCTGCCCCGCATTCGCCATGCCGACCAGGGGACCCACGACCGCGAAGGTTACGCCCATGACAACCGGCAGGCGGATACCGAATTTCCAGAAGCCGACACACTGGATCAGCGTGGCGATGCCGCAGACGAACAGGTCGGCATTGATCAGCAGGGCGAGCTGGTCCTTGGGTAATTTCAACGCACCGCCCACGATCAGCGGAACCGCGATGGCGCCGGCATACATGACCAACACATGCTGCAGGCCGACAAGGAACATCTGCCCCTTGGGCAGCAAGGCATCGACAGGGTGGGTGTTTGCCGTGGTTTCAGCCATACGGCATGGTACCCATCGCGCCTTCGGATTTCTACGACGACGGTATCGCGTCTTGCATCCTGCTTACGTTGCGCGAGTAGCCAAGAACCGCCGATGCGAGGAACGAAGAGCGCCCTTCCGCCATGGCACTTTGGAAAACGCCCGGCTTAACCTGGCCCGCTCGCTCGCGCGACCGTCTGCCCGCCTCGTTGGCTGAACGCATTCAGCGCGATCGCCACCATCGACGTCAGCGTGATCCCGCTATGCGTCAGCGACTGCGACCACGACGGAAACTGGTCGAAGAACGTCGGCGAAACCAGCGGAATCATGCCCACCCCGATGCTGATCGCGACAACGAGCAGATTGCTGCGATTCTCGAAATCCACGCGCGACAGAATCTTGATGCCGGTTGCCGCCACCATGCCGAACATGGCGATTCCGGCGCCGCCGAGCACCGATTGCGGAATCGAAGCGACGAGCGTCGCCAGCTTGGGCAGCAGCCCGAGTCCGATCAGGATTACCCCGGACACTGCAACAACCCAGCGGCTATGCACGCCCGTCACGCCGACCAGACCGACGTTCTGCGAATACGAGGTGTACGGAAACGTGTTGAAGATCCCTCCAATCACGGTTCCCAGGCCATCGGCCCTGAGGCCGCGCGTCAGATCGTCGGACGATAGCGGACGGTGTGTGACCTCGCCAAGCGCCAGGAACATGCCGGTGGATTCGACCATGACCACGAACATCACGATGCAGAGGGAAACCACTGCGCCAATTTCAAATTCCGGCAGGCCGAACCAGAACGGCATCACAAAACCGAACCACGGCGCATCCCCTACCCCGGTGATGTTGACCTTCGCGAGCGGAACCGCCAACAGGAAGCCGGCTATCAGGCCCAGCAACACCGAGATGTTCGCCCAGAAGCCTCGCAGATACTTGTTCACCGTGAGAATCGCCACCAGGACTACCAGCGCAATGGACAGGTTGCCGAGCGCGCCGAAATTCTTGGCGCCCGCGCCACCGCCCGCCCAAGTGATACCGACTCGCAACAGCGTGATGCCGATTACTGTGATGATCGTGCCGGTCACCACCGGCGGAAAGAACCGCAACAACTTGCTGAATACGGGCGCCACCAGGATGGTCATCACGCCAGCCGCGATGACCGCGCCGTACATGACCTGCACGTTGTGGCCGGCATTGGCCATCGCGACCAGTGGGCCGACGGCGGCAAAGGTCACGCCCATCACCACCGGCAGGCGAATGCCGAATTTCCAGAAACCGACGCCCTGGATCAGCGTCGCGATGCCGCAGGCAAACAGGTCGGCATTGATCAGCAGGGCCAGCTGCTCCGTCGGCATCTTCAGCGCGCCACCGACAATCAGGGGAACAACGATTGCACCGGCATACATGACAAGAACGTGCTGCAGACCAACGAGAAACATCTGCCCGGGTGGCAGAACGGCATCGACAGGATGAACATTTTCAGTAGTCATCGCGCGCTATCCTTTGCGTTCGTTTGCAGTTCCATGGTTTCTCTTCTTTGCCTTCGGTTGCGGTGTCCCTTTCCTATGCAAGTCCGGCCCGCGCGAGCATGCCGCGCGCCAGGCGGTTATGACGCTCTACCAGTGAACCGAGTTCTACGCCGAGCAATTCGCCCTGCTCGATGACAACGCGGCCATTGATGACCGACAGCCATGCGCGGGCAGGCGAGCAGGTGAGCAGCGAGGCGACGGGATCGCTTTGTCCGCCGGCGTGATTGAGGTCGTCTACGCGAAAGGCCACGACATCAGCCGCCTTGCCGGGCTCGATGCTGCCAATGTCTTCGCGCTGCAGGACCTTCGCGCCGCCCAGCGTCGCCAGTTCGAGCGCTTCGCGCGCGGGCAACAAATCCGCGCGCGACTCGAAACCAGGCCAGCCGACTCGTGCCAGCAACATGGCCTGCCGCGCCTCGCCCAGCATGTGGTTGCCGTCGTTGCTGGCCGAACCATCGACGCCGAGCGCGACCTTGACACCACGATCGAGCATGGCGCGCACCGGCGCAATGCCGGAGGCCAGGATCATGTTGCTGCTGGGGCAATGGCAGATGCCGCTATGGCTGGCCGCCAGCCTGTCGATCTCCTGCGCGTTCGGATGCACCATGTGGGCGAACCACACTTCGTCGCCCACCCATTCCACCGACTCGGCGTATTCGATCGGCCGCTTGCCGAATTTTTCCATGCAGAAACGATTTTCGTCCAGTGTTTCGGCCAGATGCGTATGCAGGCCAACGCACTTGTGGGCGCGCGCGAGCCGCGCGCTCTCGATCATCAGGCTCTCGCTGACATTGAACGGCGAACACGGCGCCAGCCCGATTCGCAGCATCGAGTGCGGCGCCGGATCGTGGTGTGTTTCCAGGACACGCAGGCTGTCGGCCAGGATCGCATGCTCATCCTCGACGAGATAGTCGGGCGGCAGGCCGCCGGCGCTTTCGCCCATGCTCATGCTGCCGCGCGTGGGATGGAAACGCACGCCGAGTTCCTGTGCCGCGCGAATCTCGTCATCGAGGCGCACGCCGTTCGGAAACAGGTACAGATGGTCCGCGACGGTGGTTGCGCCGCTCAGCAACAACTCGCACAACGCCAGTTTCGCACTGACATAGGCGGCATCCGGATCGAGCCATCGCCAGATCGGGTACAGCATTTTCAGCCAGTTGAACAGGCCGACCCCGCGACCCGTGCCTATGGTCCGCGTCAATGACTGGTAGAGATGATGATGGCAATTGACCAGGCCGGGCATGACCACGCAGCCGCGTGCGTCGATTTTCTGTGCGGGCGTGCGCGACGTGGGATCCGCGACCATCCAGGCCACTACCGCCGCCGCCGTACCGAGGTATTCAATCGCGCCGTCACGAATGAAGACGCTGCCGCCAGCAATTTCCCGGCGTTGCGCATCCATGGTCACCAGGACATCCGCGTTGTGGATCAGCAGGGAAGTCATCCTGCGGTGCGGCCTGTTGCGTGGCGCACAATGGCTGGCGCCCGTTCAATCGCGTTGCGATCGATCGCGGGTGGTGCCATTGAAGCCTGTTCCGTTGGAGCGGGTTCCATCGATTCCACTCGAAAAAGATCTGCGAAAAAAGATTCTATGTGCGAACAGCGAAGCCGTCGATCTGCTTGAGCCAGAACTCCTTTTTCTCAGGTGCGAGAAACGATGCAGAAATGGAGTTGGCGGCGAGGCGGCGGATCTCGTCGCGGGTGAGCCGCAGCGCGCGCTGCACGGCCATGAAATTCTCCAGCAGATAACCGCCGAAATACGCCGGATCATCCGAATTGACGGTCACGCACAGGCCACGGTCGAGCAGGCGCTTGAGGTTGTGATCCTCGATTCGTCTGAACACCCCCAGCTTGACGTTGGACAACGGGCACACCGTCAGCGCGATGTTTTCGTCCACAAGGCGGCGGCATAGCGCCGGATCCTCCTCGCTGCGCACGCCATGGTCGACACGCGATACCTTCAGGTCGTCGAGCGCCTCGTAAATGTATTGGGATGGGCCTTCTTCTCCGGCATGCGCCACCGTCAGGAAGCCCTCCGCGCGGGCGCGGGCAAAGACGGTAGAGAATTTCGAAGGCGGATGCCCCAGCTCGGATGAATCGAGGCCCACCGCGTGGATCGCACTCTTATGCGGCAGAGCCTGTTCGAGCGTTTGCATCGCCGATTCCGCGCTCATATGGCGCAGGAAACACAGGATCAGGCGAGAGGTGATACCCAGCCTGGCTCCGGTTTCGCGGAGCGCACGGTGGATGCCATTGAAGACGGTGTCGAAGGAAATTCCGCGTTCGGTGTGCGTCTGCGGATCGAAAAATATCTCCACATGCACCACGCCCTGTTCATGGACGCGCTCGAGGTACGCGGCCGTCATCAGGCGGAAATCCTCTTCGTCACGCAATACATTCGCACCTTCGTAGTATATGTCGAGGAATGATTGCAGATTGTGAAAGTCGTAGGCGGCGCGCAGCGCCTCGACGGACGGATATTTCAGCTTGATGCCGTGCTTGCGGGCGAGCGCAAATACCATCTCGGGCTCGAGCGTGCCTTCGATGTGCAGGTGCAGCTCCGCCTTGGGAAGGCCGCGCACGAAAGTCTCCATGTCCGCGTCGGTCATTTTCACTCACACGTTGGGAGTCGCGATCCGATCGATCTGAACCAGGTCGGCCCTTTTGCCGGCCCGCTCTCGCGTTTGCGATGCTCGAGCTACTTTGGCAGGCTGCCTTCCACGCCCTCCACGTACCAATTGAGGTTCATCAGTTCCTCGATCGACATGGCTTTGCCCGCTGCTACCTTGATCGCACCGGACTGGTCTTTCAGCGGCCCCTGGAATGGCTGGAACTTTCCATCGATGATCGCTTTCTTCTTTTCCTCGAATGCCCTTTTGCCGTCGGCCGGCACAGCGGGGTTCACCGGCGACATCACCACGAGGTTTTCCTTGAGTCCCCATTTGGTGACTTCGGGCTTCCACGTACCCTCCAATACCTTGCGCACCGTGGCGATGTAGTAGGTACCCCAGTTGTTGGTATTGGCCGACAGGTGCGCCTTCGGTGCGAACTGCGCCATGTCCGAATCCCAACCGAAGGCGTATACGCCCTTTTCCTGCGCAACTTGCAGCACGGCCGGAGAATCGGTGTTCTGGCACAGGACATCCGCGCCCTGCGCGATCAGCGTCTCCGCCGCCTGACGCTCCTTGGGGGGGTCATACCACGCACTGACCCAGATCACCTTGGTCCTGATCTTCGGGTTGACGCTCTGGGCACCGAGAGTGAAAGCGTCAATGTTGCGGATCACTTCCGGAATCGGAAACGAACCGACGAACCCCAGCGTGTTGGACTTCGTCATCGTTCCGGCCAGGACGCCGAGCAGGTACGCGCCTTCATGAAAACGCGCCTCGTACACCCCCAGATTCTTCGCGGTCTTGTAGCCGGTGGCATGTTCAAAGATCACGTTCGGAAACGCCTGCGCGACCTTGACGGTGGCGTTCATATAGCCGAACGACGTGGTGAAGATCACCTTGTTGCCATCGACCGCGAGCTGGCGGATGACGCGTTCGGCGTCGGCCCCCTCGGCTACGTTCTCGACGTAGGTCGTCTTTACCTTGCCGGCGAGTTCCTTTTCGAGCGCCAGTCGACCCTGATCGTGCGCAAAGCTCCAGCCGGCGTTTCCGACCGGGCCGACGTAGACGAAGCCGACTTTCAGCGGATCGGCCGCTTCGACGCCAGTTGCGATTGCCACGAAGAGCGCGAACGCTCCCAGCAAAAACGCCGTCAGACGAGCGCGGAATCTTTTCACGGTTATTCCCTCATGATGGTTCCGCGACCCGCCCGTGCGGGTCGCCGCGTCAGAAATGATACTCGGCCCGGATCATCGGAGTTTTGGCAAATGCACCGTCGCCCGCGGGGCCGTTGTGGTTGTTGCCGAACTTGTTCTTCCAGTACTCGTATTCGAGGCCGACCCTGAACGTTTTCTTT
The DNA here is from genome assembly GCA_039930785.1 of Betaproteobacteria bacterium. Lineage (GTDB taxonomy): Bacteria > Pseudomonadota > Gammaproteobacteria > Burkholderiales > JACQAP01 > JACQAP01. The sequence goes on from JBDTTE010000013.1 coordinate 20,049, forward strand.
GGCCCGCCCAGCACGCGACCGACGTCGAGCATGATCTGCATGTCGAGGTGCGTTTCCGGCGCTGTATCTCCGCCGAACTCATCCTTGCCCTTGGAGGCGATATAGTCGAAGTAGCCTTCGAAGGCGAACGGCGAGTCGCCGATCGGAATGCCCCACGCAATATCGAGCATGGGATGCGTTTCGTAGTAATAGCGGTTCGAGATGGCGTTCGGTGCATTGCTCTCCCACAACTCGTGCACGCTGATGTTCAGGAAACCGGGCACATCCATCATCATGGTGGGCCCGATCACTACCATCCTTTTCCTGGAACCGTAACCGTCGTTCTTCGTGTTCAAGTCGCCGCCGACCGTGAGGCCGAAACCCCGGATGATCCCGCCGTATTTGAATTCCTTGTCGAAAACCTTGCCGATATCGATCAGGTTGCGATAGACGATGTAGGCTTCCTGCGCACCTTCCTTGCCTTGAACGCCATCAGCCGGATCGTTCCTGTCGGACATCAGCAGGTCGACGTTAAAGAAATTGGAGCCATATTTGTAGCCGCTGACGTGCTGGAAATCGATGATGTTCTTGTGAATGTCGTTGCCTTCGAACGGCTCGCCAAACTTGGTGCCGTAACGCCAGCCGATCGAGGTGTCGCTCCACTCCGCGGCTGAAGCGCTGCCGCAAGCCATCCCCACTACCGCCGTTGCGGCAATACCCGCGATCCATCCTGTTGCGTGTGCCTGTTTCATTTTGACCCCCTGGAATCTCAAAACGGTGAACCGCGGCCGGACGGACCCACTTCATCCGCAGTACCCGGCAACGACCTTTGATACAGGTGACGTCAAGATGCAGCCCCGGCGTGGTGTACACAAAGCGGCCGGCGGCATCGACAGATAACGGCATGCACATGCGTCAGATTCAGTGATGCAAGCCGGTCGAGTGCCAGAGCCGCATCTGAAAAATGCCCGGTACGGACCCATCGCAAAGGCTATGCCATGAGGATTCGATCGCGGCGTGGAAGGTGCGCGCAAGTCAAAACATGGGCGCAAGGAAGCTCTGATCAAGTCCCACATGCACGACCTGGGTGCTTTTGGATCGTAGGTCAGCGGGCGAAGACTCAGCGCCCCAGGTCCCTGATAGAGACAAAGTTTTTCGGGTTGTGTCAGGAGCGGCGTCTGCGTCGTTGCGCTCCTTGCCAAGGTACCTACCTTGGCTGCGTCCCGACGCCTGGCATCCATCCGCACCTGACGCAACGCGCGTCGCGAGACTTGAGCAGAGCTTCCTCAATAATTTTCGAGGTGGCGCGAGCAGCGCTTCAAAATGTGGCCGCGCATCCTGCTACGTGTTCGCAAATGGTGCGATCCGCCCAACAGCGCAGCGCGCGATGCAGACTGAGGCCGGATGAATTCCCGCGATATGAAATCACGGACAAGAATGGCGACGCGAAACGTGCGCTCAACATTATCGGCGGACATTGCGCGCGCCGGAGCGCCCCTTCAGAGGCTGGCTGACTCTACTGAGTAGCGTGCGGGCAGTGCGGCGACATCGCAGTTAGCCCCTGGGCCAGCGCGATCAACGACCAGAAAATCGCTCACCTTTCCGAGCGAGAGCAGCGGGTGATGCCACGTGCCGCGCGCGTAGTTGACACCCTGGCGCCCGTTGCTCAGGAAAGCGTAAGGTTCGCCGGGTTCGCCTTGTGCGCCGTTCGACGCAACGACGATCAGGAACGCAAACTCACCCATCGGGGTGAAGGATTGGCTGCCCAACGGATGGCGCTCGACCTCGCTGATTTGCACTGGAAAGCGCACTGGCTGCCCACGAAAAACGCTGAGCGATGCATGACCGGCCTGCTCCGCCACATCGATGCGCGCAAGATTGTCGTAACGAACGCAGGTGCCATCGTTGATCGGAAACGAGCGCGCGCCCGTCACTTCGATCACGTCGCCAAACGGCGCGAACGCCTCGCGCGTCAACTGCATGACCTTAAGCGGCATGGCGTTCATCGCTTTGCTGGCGTGGGACTGCCCCATAATCGCAACCGGCTGACGCCGCCATCCGGGAAAATGTTGAACCGTACATGCGTGATTGCGCCGAGGTCCGCGATCTGCCTCTCGAACACCTGCACCGTATCCATTGCCAATTTTTGTTCCGGCAACAACACCGGCCAGGACGCGCTTTGTGCAATCAGTTCGTCCGCCGGCAGCCCTTTCGCATCGGTGGCCTGCAATGAGCAGCGATCGGGGTAATTGCCCTTGAAGTGCGCGGTATCGACTTCGATCCGGCGAACGTTCCCCGCGCAACCCAGGGCGATGACTGCCCAGTCATTGCCCGGCTCGCGCCGGCGCCGCGTCTCCCAACCATCGCCCATGTTCTGTCCGCGACCCGGGGAGAGCAGATTGATGGGATGGCCGAAGTGCGCGTCGTTCCAGGCCAGGGGCCGTCCGCCGTTTTCGACGGCGATCAGATCGTAAAGCGTATCGCCGGCGCGCTTCGTCCAGTCGAGCGCCACTTCTCCGTAAACACGTAACCGCGCGATGCCGCCGTCCGGATAGATGTGCAATCTCAGGTGGCTCCAGATCCGCGCATCCGATACGGCGGGATAGAAATGCGAGTTACCTGCGAGCCCGATGCGGGGGACCAATTCCGTCCATCTGGTTTCGGCGTCGGGATCGCCTTCGCAAAGGCAGGCCTCGATTGAGGCAGTGGGCGGATAGTTGCCGGTGAAATGGCTCGTGTCGATATCGAAGCCGCGGATCACACCAGGCAGACCGAGTCGTATCACGCAGAAATCGTGGCCGCCATCGCGCCGCCGGCGCGTTTCCCAGCCGTCCATCCACTTTCCGTTGTCGTCGAATTCTCCGGGGATGAATACGGCCGGTTCGCGCAAAAGCATGCGTTCCTTCGGTGCGAAAAACTCATCGCTCGCGCTCAATGCCTTCGCGCCGAATCGTGGATCGGCGAGGTTCACACAATGCAGCGCGAAGTCCGGTACGTTCGCGTTCGCCCGACGGTCCGTCACGGTCTGTTTCCTGACGTTTGCAGCGGGATGCGGGGATCGTTCATTCGCTGTCTCTCTCTATCCGGGCGGGGTCGACGGCCTTGTCATCACTCACGGTTGCCGGCTTTGTCCACTGAATGCCAATCGATTGTACACGACGGCTTTTCGTACAAAAGCTTGGTCGCAATATGTCGTTAACTTACGGTCGCCGAACAGATCACCGCCCGCGCCGCCCAACGCACCTCATGGTTGCGGCGCCCATTGCGGAGCATAATCCGCGCACGATTGAACGACGCAGTCGAGGCTGAATTCGCATGGTTGAATTCGAATGAGCCGACTCACCGCGCACGCCCTTGACAACGCGCACCGGCAGCCGGCAGCCGGACTGCGGGGGGCGTTGCGATGCCCGCCCGGCCCTGTGCCTTTGCTGCTATCTCCGTGACAAGATTCCACATACCAGGAGAGTTGAACATGGTGGACACGGACAACATCATGGCGCCGCGCCTGCAACTCCGCGGCATCACCAAGCGCTACCTCGACGTCGTCGCCAACGACGATATCGACCTCGAAGTGAAGCCCGGGGAAATCCACGCTGTGCTCGGCGAGAACGGTGCGGGAAAAAGCACCTTGATGAAAATCATTTACGGCGTCACGCGCCCCGACACCGGAACGATCTCCTGGGAAGGGCGCGAGGTGGCCATCGGCAGCCCGGCACAAGCGCGGGCGCTTGGCATCGGCATGGTATTCCAGCATTTCGCGTTGTTCGAAACGCTGACGGTCGCGGAGAATATTTCGCTCGCGCTGGACGAGCGCATCAAACCGGCGAAGCTGGCGCCGAGGATAAGCGAGGTGTCCGCGGGCTACGGACTGCCGGTCGATCCGGATCGCCTGGTACACAGCATGTCGGTCGGCGAGCGCCAGCGCGTGGAGATCGTGCGCTGCCTGCTGCAAAATCCGAAGCTGCTGATCATGGATGAGCCTACCTCGGTGCTCACGCCGCAGGCGGTTGTGAAGCTGTTCGAGACCTTGCGCCGCCTCGCGGCCGACGGCTGCAGCATTCTCTATATCAGCCACAAGCTCGACGAGATCCGCTCCTTGAGCGACAGCGCGACAGTGTTGCGTGCTGGTCGCGTGACCGGCACCGCGCAACCGCGACACGAGACGTCGGAGAGCCTGGCGAAAATGATGATCGGCTCCGACTTGCCGGAATGCCACGTGCGGGATCGCGAACCCGGCGAGCCCTTGCTGCGCATCGAACGGCTTGCGCTGAAGTCGCCGGATCCATTCGGCGTGGACCTGCACGACATCACGCTCAGCGTGCGCAGCGGCGAAATGGTCGGCATCGCCGGCGTCTCCGGCAACGGCCAGAAGGAATTGCTCGCCGCGTTGTCGGGTGAAACGCGCTCGATGCGCAACGAGGCGATCATGCTTGGGCAAACGCCCGTCGGCCATCTCGATCCGGCGCAACGGCGTGCGCTCGGGCTGGGCTTCGTGCCCGAGGAAAGGCTGGGCCGCGGTGCGGTACCTGCGATGAGCTTGGCGGAGAATGCGCTGCTGACGGGCAGCCACGGCAAGGTCGCCAACGGCGGCATGGTCCGGCGCGGCTTCGTCCGCAACAAGATAGTCCGCCAGTTCGCACGCGACGTCATCGCGCGCTTCAATGTCAAAAGCCGCAACGAGCAGGTCGGCGCGTCCAGCCTGTCGGGAGGCAACCTGCAGAAGTTCATCGTCGGACGCGAGGTGATGCTCGATCCGCAGATACTCATCGTGGCGCAACCGACCTGGGGCGTGGACATCGGCGCATCGATGCTGATCCGCCAGACCCTGCTGGACCTGCGCGATCGTGGCGCCGCCGTGCTGGTCGTCTCGGAGGAGCTCGACGAGTTGTTGATGATCTGCGACCGGCTTGCCGTCATCGCCGACGGCCGGCTTTCGGTCACGGTGCGCACCCGCGATACGAGCGTCGAAACCATCGGCACCTGGATGGGTGGCCAGTTCGCGGACGCCATACTGACTGGAGGGGAGTCGATGCGTGCCTAGACTCGAGCCGCGCGGCGAACCCTCGCGCGCGATGTCTTACGCTTCGCCGGTGCTCGCGGTGGCGCTGACATTGCTCTCCGGGTATTTCCTGTTCTCTTTTCTCGGCAAGGATCCGGCGCAGGCCTTCCTGGTGTTCTTCGTGAAGCCGCTGTCGACAGCGTATGGAATCGGCGAACTCTGCCTGAAAGCCACGCCGCTGATCCTGTGCGCGCTGGGCCTGGCATTGGGCTTCCGCGCCAACGTCTGGAATATCGGTGCCGAGGGACAACTGACGATCGGTGCGATCGTCGGCGGTGGCATGGCGTTGTGGTTGCATGATGTGACCAACGCATGGCTGCTGCTTCCGCTGATGATGGTGGCCGGGGCGCTCGGCGGCATGGCCTGGGGGGCCATCCCGGCATTTCTGCGCACGCGCTTCAACACCAACGAAATTCTTGTCAGCCTGATGCTGGTCTATGTTGCGAACCTGCTGCTGTCCTGGCTGGTGCGCGGGCCGTGGCGCGACCCGCAGGGGTACAACTTTCCGCAGTCGCCGATGTTCCATGATGCGGCGCTGCTGCCGGTGCTTGCACAGGGCATCCGCACGAACATCGCGTTTCCCGTCGCGCTGTTGTTTGCGGCGGTGTGCTGGGTGTTCGTGGCAAAGGCATTCGCCGGCTTCCGATTTACGGTGGCCGGCCTCGCGCCCGCGGCCGCTTCCTACGCGGGTTTCAGCGCGAAGCGCAATATCTGGCTGGCGTTCATGATCGGCGGGGGCGCGGCTGGATTCGCCGGCGTCGCGGAAGTGGCCGGTCCCATCGGACAATTGCAGCCATCGATTTCGCCGGGCTACGGATTCGCCGCAATCATCGTCGCGTTCGTCGGCCGCCTGCATCCGGTCGGCGTGGTGCTCGCAAGCCTGCTCATGTCCCTGCTGTACATCGGCGGCGAAACCGCGCAGATCCAGATGGCGCTGCCCGCCGCGGTGACGGGCGTTTTCCAAGGCATCCTGCTGTTCTACCTGTTGGCCGCGGACCTGTTCATCCACTTTCGCCTGCACTGGAAACGGCCGCGCGTGGCCACGACCCACCCGACAAAGGAGGCGACATGAACGCGGAGCAACTCATCCCCATTCTTGCGAGCACAGTCGGCGCTGCCACACCCCTGGTTTATGCAAGCCTGGGTGAACTGATGGTCGAGCGTGCCGGCGTGCTCAATCTCGGCGTCGAGGGCATGATGCTGGTCGGCGCAATCGCCGGCTTCGCCGTAGCCAGCCAGACCGGCAGCCTCACGCTCGGATTTGCCGCCGGCGCCGCCGCCGGCATGACGCTGGCCCTGCTGTTTGGATTCCTGACGCTGACTTTGCAGGCCAACCAGGTCGCCACCGGCTTGGCCTTGTCCCTGTTCGGCATTGGCTTGTCGGCATTCGTCGGTCGCGAATTCGTCGGCAAGGTCGTCGACGGATTGAAAGGCCTGTCGATACCGTGGCTGAGCGACCTGCCGCTGGTCGGCCCCCTGCTATTTCGCTTCGATGCGTTGGTCTATGCATCGCTGGTGTTGTTCGTCGCCATGCAATGGTTCCTGAATCGCACGCGCGCGGGCCTGCTCGTGCGTGCAGTCGGGGAATCGCCCCAAGCCGCGCATGCACTTGGCTATCCGGTGATCGCAATTCGCTATCTCGCCGTGCTGTTCGGCGGTGCGATGAGCGGCCTGGCCGGTGCATATCTGTCGCAGGCAATCACGCCGATGTGGGTGGAGAGCATGACAGCCGGCCGTGGATGGATCGCGCTGGCGCTGGTGGTGTTCGCCACCTGGAAACCCTGGCGCGTGGTACTCGGGGCCTATCTGTTCGGCGGGGTCACCATCCTGCAACTCCATGCGCAGGGCTTCGGCGTCAGCATTCCTCCGGAGTTCCTGTCGATGCTGCCTTATCTCGCCACCATCATCGTGCTGGTGATCATATGCCGTGATCCTAAAACCATCCTGCTCAACCAACCGGTTTCGCTCGGCTTGCGCTATCATCCCGGCGCATAGCAAGAAAGCATTCGCGCAGAGGCTCTTTACCGTACGCCGCTTCAGTACTTTGTTTAAGTGGTGCGTGTCTAAAGACGAGGAGCACGGGAATGCATTCAGATTCTGCTGGCTTCGATCGAAGCGACGCCTGCGCCATGCGGGCCCGGTAGCGGGCATGGCCTCCTATCTCCTTGACTGGCTGCAGTTGCTGGTGCGCTGGTTCCACATGATCATCGGCGTCGCATGGATAGGCGCCTCGTTTTACTTCATATGGGTCGACAATAAACTGCGTCCGCTCCGGGAACGCGCGCGGGGGGACAAGAATGTCGCCATCGAACTGTGGACCATTCACGCCGGCGCCTTCCACAACACGCAGCAGCCCAGGCTCGAGCCGGGCACGCTGCCTAGTCCGCTGCACTGGTTCAAATGGGAAGCCTACTTCACCTGGATCTCCGGTTTTTTTCTGCTTTGCCTCATCTACTACCTCAACGCCGCGGCCTATCTGATCGATCCACGCGTTGCCGAAATCGACGTGCGGGTCGCCATCGCGATCGGCATTGGAATCCTCGCAGCCGGATGGATCCTTTATGACCGGCTGTGCAAATCCCGCTTCGGAAGTGACACCCGGTTTCTGACTTCGGCGCTTGGTGTCATGGCAGTGGCCGCGTCATGGGGCCTGTGCCACGTCTTCAGCGGACGGGGCGCCTACATTCATTTCGGCGCCCTGTTCGGGACCATCATGGCCGGCAACGTGTTCTTCCTCATCATCCCGGCGCAGAAGGAACTGGTGCGCGCCAGGTTCGAATTGCGCGAACCCGATCCCGCGTACGCGGAACAGGCCAAGCGGCGCTCGTTGCACAACACCTTCTTCACGTTCCCGGTGCTGTTCACGATGATCAGCAGCCACTATCCGATGACCTACGGAAGCCCGTACAACTGGCTGGTATTGCTCGCCATGTCATTCGCCGGCGCGGCCATGCGACTTTATTTTGTCGCTCGCCAGACCCAAACCCAGAGGTGGCCGCCGCTCATCGCCGCTGTTGCCACGATCATCGCGCTCATCGTGGCGCTCGCACCCGCCGCGAACAAGGACGCCGCAACCGGGTCGACGGATTTCGCGCCCGTGCGATCGATCGTGCAGGCGCGCTGCGTGTCGTGCCACTCGCAGACGCCGACGCAACCCGGGTTCGCCGACGCGCCGAAGGGCGTCATGCTCGATACGCCCGAGCGCATCGTCCAGCAGGCCATCCAGATCGACCAGCAGGTCTCAAGCCACGTCATGCCTTTCGCCAACGTGACCGGCATGACCGAGGTTGAAAGGGACACGATTGCGAGGTGGTATGCGAATGGGGCGATGGGGAAGTGATCGGGGTGCGGCTTAGTATTGGAGGTCTCACGCGTAACGCGGCGTGATTTTTTTCTAACCTCAATTAAACAGGCCGGGGGTTGCCCGGCGGCAAGTTACCTTTCTTGAGCGGCCAAGAAAGGTAACCGAAAGAAGGCCGCCCCTGGCGTCGCGCCCCTTTTCAAGGGGTGTCCCTGTGCTGCCTGACCCGGCAAGGCGGCTGCGGAACTCGACCTGACAGAGCGCACACAACGCGCTCTGTCATGGGACTCGAACAGTCCTCGCCGACACCCCCTTGCCGGGTCGAGCTGCACGGTGCGTCTAAAGGGGAAGAAAAACCAAGCCAAAAGCCAGTTCGCTCACGCTCACCGAAAGAACGTTACTGCCACCAAAACGACACCCATCCCGCTTTCCTTCGCGTTCTTTCTTGCTTTTCCTTCGCGTCCTTTGCGTCAACGACTTTGACCTACGTCAAAACTCGCCGACTTCCCCTCATCGAGCCGAGCTGCACGGCATGCCTAAAAAGGGAACAAGACCAAGCCAGGACCTAGATCGCTTCCGCTCACCAATCTTCTGAAACCTGGCTCTTGCCCTCCTTCGCGTTCTTTCTTGCTTTTCCTTCGCGTCCTTTGCGTCAACGACTTTGAA
>JBDTTE010000014.1:0-29007 GCA_039930785.1 Betaproteobacteria bacterium
ATCGGCGATCCCGTCATTGGGAATGTTGTTGCCGGCGATGTTTGTGAGTATGTCCGGGCACGGTAATTCTCCGGGACGATTTAAATCTGTTGCCGCATAGGCGATCAAGGCTTCCTTCGCTTTGGCCAGGGCGGCCTCCGTTACGCGCTCACTGCGCAGTTTCGTTCCGAATGTACTCAGCATCGTCACGGCCAGCGATCCAACTGCAAGCGCGATGATGACCAGAGCAAGCATCACCGAAAAGCCCCGTTGCGCGTTGGGGCCGGACCGCGGCATGCGATCGCGCATCCGACCGCGGACACACAATGGACTATGTTCGGGAGAAATCACCTTGGATCGGCACTGCTTCCGCCCCGGGAATCCTGGTTCCCCTGTGCATTGCCTTCGTCATTCCGGGCATTTGGAAGGGAACTGCCAACGGGGGTTTGGTTCGCTGGCGCAACACTTCGCGGCCGACGGGCATAGTTTTCACGGATGGATCCGCTGTTTGTGTCGAGGCGCTGACCGACGCGTAATTTCGTTGTCGGCGAGCCGGGTACCGTAACTCTGGCGGCTGCCGGATCATTGGTGGGCACGGCCGTGATATCGCGGGAAGCCTTGTCACTCGTCGGCCGTCCATTGACCCACACGGTGTTTTGCCCATCACTTCGCAGCACGACGCCGTTCAAGGTCACCGTTGCCGGTCCCTGGCGCGGGGGAGCAACCGTGGCGGCCTCCTCCTGCAGTCTTTTTCCCGCATCCAGGCGTTGGCGCTGTTCCGGCGTGAAAAATAGTCTGCCGAGCGGTTCTGCAAATCCGGTTGCGCTCCAGGCGAGGGAACCGAGTAAGAGCGAAATTAAAAGACGTCGCCGATTCATTTGGCTGCCTTTTCGGGATCGATCGTCATCCACGAGAGTTCGCAACTGGCCTTTAGATTCTGCTGCCTTGCCGCGGGCGCGCTTTCTTTGGTAACGCGGTCCATTGAGCAGCCGTTCAGCGTGTAAAGTCCGGGCCGCTGGGCCGCGAGCGCGCCGAAGAACCGCATGAGATCCTCTTCGTGTACCAGACCCAATGCGACCTTCATCTGTGATCGCCTGACACGGTCTCCGAGCGGGTCGCCCTTGGCAAGATAGGGAAAGGATTCCTGCGCGCCGATCTGATAGTCCACGCCGAACAAGCCCGCCTTTTCATTGGCGGAACGAAGTCCTTCCACCCAATTCAGGCGCTGCTCCACCCCCACGAAACCGAGCTTTTCCAGTTGTCGATAGGTTTGCAGATAGTGCAAGACAGTCTGCCGTTCATCGCCGGAACGTTGAAAGCGCGTCTGCGCATCCCGCAGCGCCGTCTGATCGTTCTGGTATCGCTTGCTGGATTGCAGATGTTGCTGTGAGGTGTATTCGACCATCGCATAGGAAGCAACCAGCGCGATCACAAGCGCGATCACGGGCAATCTCATTGCTGTGAAATCCTTCGACGAGAATTTCATCTATACACCGCTCTTGAAATAGACCGCGATTTCGAACTGGGCCGTGAGCTTGCCCGGCGTCGCAGTGGTGCTGCCGTTCAGTCCCGATTCCGATCGAACATCCAGGGGCAATTTTGTGACCTTGACCTCAGCCACCGCGTTGTTCTGTGCGATTAGTTGTGTGAAGGTCTGGATGGTTTCCATCGCCCGGCGATAGTCGCCGGCGAACCGGTTGATCTCCCCCTTCACCACGCCGATCTGGACTGGATTGGCGGGATCCGGCTGAAATGACTTTGCTGATTTTGAGTCGGCTTTGCCGGAAGGTTCGTCGGTGTAATGCCACTCGAGGCCCTGCAGCAGGATTTCCGGCGAAGCATCGAGAGCGTGACTGATGACTTCAAACATCGGCTCGGGCGAGCGCGCGCGCGCTTGAATATGCTCCGCGGTTTCCACGGTGCGGCGCAAGTTCTCCGCCGTTGTCGGCGTCTCCGGAAACTGGGCTGTTACTTCAAGGTACTTGGTCTGATAATCCCGCGTTTGCTGTTGTACCACCGCGGATTTCGCGTCGATGTCGCGCGCTTGATAAATATTCAAGCCGCTCCAGATGGCGGCAGCCAGCACCAGCATCGCCGACGCCGCGTATACCCATCTGCCGGCGGCAAAGCGTTGATACGTGCGCGTCAGATGCGCGGGCGCCAGGTTGAGCGCCGGCGCCTGCTCGCCAAGAAGGTGCAGGTGCAATACGTCTACGGACGATTGCAGGATGGCGTCCGCAATGCCGAAGCGCGATCGAATGTCTGCGGCGCCAAAGTACTGGCAATTCACGTTTGGCCGCCCGTCCATGATCGCGGAGGCGAGCCCCGCCAATGAACCGTTCTGATCCAGCACGACGATTTCCAGCATGTCGTCGACGTGCGTGACAGTGAGTGCGTCCAGGTACATCCGGGTGTTGCCGATTTCTTCCGCGTAATGCTCGTCGGCCTGCTCGGCAACTCCGCTCAAAGGGGTTAAACGACTGATCCTGAACTTCAGGTTCTTGAAAAACGTCTGGCGCAGGCCGGCTGCATCCTTGGTAATGACGAGCAGATTGGGATGCTTCAGCTTGAGGCGGTCGATGAGCGTAACGCTGACCAGCGCAAGCGGATAGATCCCGGACACGGGCAGCGCCGCAGCCTCGATTGCGCTCAGCCAGGGTACGAGCAATTCCGGATTCGTCAGGGCCGCAAACAGGTAGCGATCGTCGCGGCGCTTGCCGGTCGCCCGTTCCTGGAGTGCGTAGGAGTAATAGGGTGTCGCGCGATATAGCTGTTTGAGCTTGCGTCCGACCATTTCGGACCGGTCGCGCCCGCGAACGTGCGGGAGCGTCTCGAACCGGAAATCTTCCTCGACGGTATCGACGATGATGTGGATCGGCAGGCCTTGTGCTTGTTCAAGGAAATTGCGGAAACCGCTCCATCCCTTTTCGTCGTTTTCGAAAAGATTGCAGGAGACGAGGCGGCGCCGGCGCCAGATGGCGACCGTGGCCTGTTCGCTCGAAACGCAGATGAGAAGCTTGGCTGCCATATCGCTAGAGCTTCAGTTTTCCAATCACGTCGTACACCGGCGTCAGTACTGAGAACAAAATAAGTGCAAGCATGCCGCCGAGCAACAGGGTCAGCATCGGCTCCAGCAACTTGAGTGCCTTGTCGACCGAGTCGCGCACGTCACGATTGTAAAAATAGGTCACATTCATCAGCGCGACGTCCAGCGCACCCGTGCTTTCGCCGACCCGAATCATGCGAATTACGAGAGGCGGGAACATGCCGAGATTGCGGAACGCTTCGGACATGCTCTCGCCGGCGTTGATCTGCTGGCCGGCCCTCTGAAGGCCATCGGCAATGACCCGGTTCGCGACGATCTCCTCGCTGGTCCTGACCGCGTCGAGCACCGTAATGCCCGAGCGATACATCAAGGCGAAAAAATTCGCAAAGCGGGCGAGGATGATCTTCTGCAGGATTTCGCCCGTGATCGGCAAATGCAGGATGGCGTAGTCGTACAAATAGCGCGAACGAGGCCGCGTCCTGACCATGAACACGATCGTTGAGGTTACGACGACCGGCAGCAGCAGCAATAGCGGCCACCACGTCGCCGTAAAGGCCGACAGCCAGATCAATATGCGCGTCTGTATCGGCAGCGCCATCCCCATGGTTTTCAGCAGCGTGGTGATCTGCGGGACGAGGTACAAAAGCAAAAAAACCATGACCCCGGTGACCACGACGAAAACGAGCGCGGGATACACCAGCAATCGCTTGGTCTGCCCCACCAGTTCGTCCTGCCACTTGAGCGTAGCCGCCAGATTTTCGAATACCTCTGTCAGCGTGCCGGAAAGCTCGCCAGCCTTGATCAGGCTGACGAAGACGGTATTGAAGACGCGCGGAAATCCGGCCAGTGCCTGCGAAAGCGACTTGCCGCCCTCGATGTCCTCGAGCATCGAGGTCAGGATTTCGCGAAATCGCGGATTCTCCATGCCTTCCCGCAAGTCCCGTATGCCGTCCAGCAGCGGGATGCCCGCGCGCGTAATCTGTTCGAGGTCGAAGCAGAAGGTGATCAAGTCCTGGCGCTGGACGCTCCCGCTCGAGAGCGAAGCGCTGTGGCTGCGCACCACCCGTGCGACGATGAGGTCCAGCCCCATTTTCTTGAGGCGCAACTCGAGATCGACCTCGTTCGCTGCGTCAAGCTTGCCGCGCGCGGGTCGTCCCGTTCGGTCGATCGCCTTGTACTGAAAAGCCGCCATTGGCCGTCTTTTCTCCCTCTAACCCGTTGCGCCGCTTATGCGGTCACGCCCGTCATGAAATTCATGCGGGCGACTTATCTTGCCCGACCAGTCAGATCGATGCCGCGGGCCACTTCCGACAGGCTGGTCAAGCCCTCAACCACTCTGGCGATGCCTTCCTCCGCCAGCGTGCGGAAATCCTTGGAAAATGCCGCATCGCGCATTTCCTTCGGGCTCGCCCGGCGTGCGACCAGTTCATCGAGGTCCGCGTCCATGTGCAGAATTTCCATGACCGTCGTGCGGCCCTTGTAGCCGCGGTTGTTGCACCGGTTGCAGCCCACCGGCCTGAACAACTGGAAGTCGCCTTGGAACTCGTTTCCGAGCAACTGGCGCTCTTCGGCGGAAGGGGCATACGCCTCTTTGCAATGTACGCAGAGGACGCGCACCAGACGCTGCGCGATGATGCCGATGATGTTTCCGGCCATGATGTCCGGGGCGATTCCGATATCCAGCAAACGGGGAAATGCCCCAAGCGCGGAATTCGTGTGCAGCGTCGTAAACACCTGGTGGCCCGTCATCGCCGCCCGGAACGCCATTTCCGCGGTCTCGCGGTCACGTACTTCGCCTACCAGGATGATGTCCGGATCTTGTCGCATGATCGAGCGGATGCCGTTGGCAAAATCTATCTTGGCCATTTCGGAAACGGATGTCTGGCGCATCATGGCTACCGGGTACTCGACTGGATCTTCCAGGGTCATGATGTTGACGGACTCGACATTGAGCTTGGCCAGGAGCGAGTACAGCGTCGTGGTCTTCCCGCTGCCGGTCGGACCGGTCAGCACCAGGATGCCCTCGGGACGCGCCAGCATCAGGTTCAGTTTGTTCAGCATCGGCTTCGGCAATTTCATCTGATCGAGGCTGATGATCGATTTCTCGCGATCGAGTACGCGCAGCACGATGTTCTCGCCCCAGATGGTGGGCTGGGAGGAAACGCGAAAATCCACCGGCCTGCCGTTCAGGTTCAGCGACAGCCTGCCATCCTGCGGCGCTCGCGTTTCCGCGATGTTCATGCCGCTGATGACCTTGATGCGCACGGCGATGCCGGCCCAATAATTCTTGTGCAGGCTGCGCACCTGCTCCAGCACACCGTCAATGCGGTAGCGGATACGCAGGAAGGCGAACTCGGGTTCGAAGTGGATATCCGACGAGCCGCGCTTGACCGCATCCACGAGCAATGCCCCGACCAGGCGTACGATCGGCTGGGTGTATTCATCGCCGCCGGCCTGCTGCAGGCTCTGGTAGTCGATCTCGCCGGTCTCGATTTCGCGCAGGATGCCGTCGACGGACAGCTCGTGTCCGTAGAACTGATCGATGAATTCGTCCAGTTGCGCCTGTCCGGCGAGGACGGTTTTCATCTGGATGTTCTGGCCGAGCGCGGCGCGCAACTGGTCCAGCGCGACGACGTTGAATACCTCGGTAATCGCGACGATCAGCAGGTTTTGCTCCGCGTCGTAGGCGATGGGCAGCAGGCGATGGCGGCGCGCGAATTCCTGCGGCACCAGCTTTAGCGCCTCCGCGTCGACCAGGACCTGGGAGAGGTCGATACTCTCCTGGCCGATGGTGCGCGCCATGATGTCGCGGATGACGGATTCCGTGACGAAACCGAGCCTGACCAGGAGCCGCCCGATCGGCATGTTCTGGCTCTTCTGCTCGGTGAGCGCGATGCGCAACTGGTCCTGTGTGATCAGGCCCTGCTGGACCAGCAGTTCACCCAGCCGAAGTTTTTTTCGCTGCTCGGACATCTCGCTAGCTCACTGCCCGGCGCGAGTCGAAAGCTGGCCTACGCGCTGGATGACGAGACTTTGATCGAAATTGGCGTGGCCTTTTTTGAAGGAAAGGTCGAGCGCCTTCCGGTAGTAGTCCAGCGCATTCCGGGATTGGCCGATGTGATCCAGGCCAATGGCGAGATTGAACGCATAGTCCGGATTGTCGGGTTGCATCTGGTAAGCCTGGAAATAGGCTTGTTCCGCGGACGGCCATTGGGCATGCTCGGCGTAGAGATTGCCCAGCGAGAAATACAGGAACGCCGACGGATCGCGCGCGATCAATTGCTTCAATCGCGATTCGCTCGCCGGCAGGTCCGCACCTCCCATGATGGATATCAGGCCAGCCTGTGCGTACGAGTTGCGAGGATCGAGTTCCAGCACTCGTTGATACAAGCGGTTCGCATCGTCAAAACGACCATCATTGCGCGCGATGGCCGCCACGCCCAGCAGGGCATCGACATTGCGCGGATCGGTGATGAGAACGTTCTCGTAAAGCGTTTTGGCGCCGGCGGTATCGCCGGCCTGAAGCGCTTCGTACGCTTGCATCAGCATCGGGCTGACTGGTACCACGCCGGCAGCATCCCGCCGTACTGCAATATCGTTTGCCGGCTTTGAGTCAGCGGTGAGCTGGGCGTGAGAGGACGGCACCGTGACGGTCTCGATCGAATCGCTCGCGTCGATGAGAGGCGGCGTTGCCGCACCGGGTTGTGATGACGGCGCGGCCCGCTTTCGTGGCATGGCTGACGCCGCGATTTTCTGCGTTGGTGCGCCGCCGTTTTTCGCGGTTACTCGCGCTTCCGACGATTTATCACTTACTGCGATCGCTGCAACGTCCGTTGCTTTCTCGATGTTTGCCCTGGCAGGTGTCGCGACAGGTCCTGCGGTGGGCGCCGCGGCCGGCGCCGCGCCGCTCGGCAGTCCGCTTACTTTCGCACCTGTCGGCGATGATTGCGCATTTGCGACAGGTGCTGCCGGCGATGTCGCGACGGGTGCTGCAACAGGCGCCGAGCGTCGAAACGGATGATTGATCTGGATGTAAACGTAGGCCCCGTAACACAGCGCCACGAGGATGGCTCCGCCGATCACGGTCACCATGTAATGTTCCCTGGCGTAATCCATCGGATCGAAGCGGGGTATCGTGGCCGCGCTTGCCTGCACGACGGTCGCGGCCTGGGCCGGTGAAGGTGTTGCCGGCGCGGCCGCGGGCTCCCTCGATGTGCGTACGGGTGCAACCGGATCGAGCGACAGTTCGCCGGCCATGCCGATGTCTTCCGCGGACAAATCCGCTTCGCCTTCCTCGCGACTCTTGGCAGCCTTCTGCAGTGCTTGCAGCAACAGGCTCATGGATTCTTGCCGGTCGGATCGATCTTCGGCAGGAAGCGCTTGAAGAACTTGAGCTCATCGCTGTCGAGCGAGGGATTGCTGATTATGGTGGGCTTTATGAAAATGATCAGTTCGGTTTTGGAAACGGCCTCGTCGCGGAAGCTGAATACGTCGCCCGCGGGAGAGGGCAGTCTCGCAAGGCCCGGAATGCCGTCCCGATCGCGTCGCACGTTGTCCTGCATGAGGCCGCCGAGAATGATCGTCTGGCCGCTTCCGGCTTGCAGCACCGACTCCATTTCCCGGATCTGGATCTGGGGAATCAGGTTATTCACGCGCTGGTTTACCGGCAGCGGGTTGCCCTGCCCGTCCTGGCGCAACGCCGGGTTAGGGTCGGTAACAAAGCTTTCCACGCGCGAGATCGTGGGCCGCACCGTCAGGTTCACCAATCCGGCGTCAGTGATCTGCGGCAACACACTCATGATCAAACCAACGGGCACGGTGTTGGCGGTGGTGGTGAAAGTCGTAATGGCCGCGACGTTGGCGCTGGTTTGCGTCTGTGCCTGCACGTTGAAAAACACGACGTTGTCTACGACCTTGAGCAACGCAGTCTGGTTGTTGAGCGCCATCAGTTTCGGACTCGATAGCACCCGGGCATTTCCAAACTGCTCCAGCAACCGGATCGTTGCGCTGACATTTCCCACACTGGAATTCGGATTGGTATAACCGATCGTCAGGCCATTCGGGGCACCCGTCGGAGGCGCGCCGAGGAGTTGCTGCTGGAATGTCAGGCCGTTGCCAATCGAGGCAGCGAGCCGGCTCCAGTCGACGCCCGCCTGGTAGTTGTTCGAAAGCGTGACCTCGACGATGGTCGCTTCGATCAGCACTTGTCGTTGCGACGACGTTCCCACGCTGTCGAGATATTGCTGCACCAGGATTTGTTGCTTCTCCGTGCCCTGTACCGAGACCGTACCGGCGATGGCGTTCACCACGATCTCGTTCTTGCTGTCCGATGGCGTCGCCGATCCCTGGGGGAAAGCGGTATTGAACAATGATGGCGCGTTGGATCCCGCGCGCGACACCGCTTCCGCCTGGGCGATCCGCTCTTCACGCGCGGCACGATCCGCCTCGCCACGTGCAGCACGTTGTTCCGCGGACTGGGAAATTGCCTTGGTAGCCGTCAGGATGGATTCGATATTCTGGCGCAGGACTTCCCAGAAATTATTGGACGCCTTGCTATCGACCTTCGTGTTCGAGGCATTACCGGTAGATTGGGAACTGGATTGCTGGTTGCCGGTACCGCCCGCGCCGCCGCCGGTGACGCTGCCCGTAATTTCCCCGCTCACGCCGATGCTCGAGGCTGTGTCGCGGCTCATGTTCACGTAATTGACTTTGTACGTGCGGAAGTAAGGCGTGTCCGGCAGCACGATGATCGTCTTGCCTTCCGTCTTGTAGCGGATGTTCACCTGCTGCGCGACGCGCTCCAGGATGGCCGGCAGGGTTTCGTCTATCGCATTAAGCGAGACCAGTCCCTGGATCGCCGGGTGTACGTCGATGTTCTGCCGGGTATCGCGCGAAAGCGCGTAGAGGAGTTCCTTGACCGGGACTTCGTTGACAACGACGCTGTAAGTCTGCACTTTGACTTGCGGCTTCGGTGGGGGCACGAAATTGCTGCTGGTTATCGGCGGCTGGATTTTTTCGTCCGCGCCTTTTTCCGGAAACTGATCGGCGTTGATGTGGCCCTTGGAAGGCGGCACGGTCGGCTTGTAAGGGGTGGTGCAACCGACCAATGAGAACGCCATGGCTGCCAGAACGGTCCACATCGTCGGGACCGAGGCAGCGTGTCGAATGGCAGAGGGGGCCGGTTGGCATGCTAGTGCACTGCCCGGCTTGGCGGTCCCCTGCCGACGTATGATCATTCTCAACCCCGTCAAAGTTTTCGTCATCGCTGCGCTACGGCGCGGCCTCGAAACAGGCATCCGCGCGGGTCTCTAAGATTTTTGGCGGGCGATTTCCGACCGTATGCCCTGAATGGTGCGGTAATACGGCCGGTTGAATTTCAACTCGTCCGGCAACCCTTGTAGTGTTCGCACGACCTCGTTCCGGCTCGGGAAGGTCCCGTATAAAAGCGTCAGAGAAGGATGCCGATTCGCGGTTGTACGGTACACATAAACCTTTTCAATTTCAAGATATTTAGCGATTGTTTTGAGATACTCCCTCAGGAGTTGAGGGTCGTCAGAACCCAGTAATTGGATGCTGAAATTGGATGCGTTCTGTTCACCCAGCCATTGGTCGGTCGCCAGCAACCGTTGCTCGAGGATGTCGTTCACATCTGCAACCTGCTGGATTTCCTGTTGCGCCGCAGGGGTGGCTGGCACGGAGGGCGCGGAAGCGGCAATGGATTCCACCGGCGTCACGGATTGAGCCTGCGCAGTGACCTGCGGTGTCGTTGGCGCGGTGTGGTTAAGGCTTTGATACATAATGAAAGCGCCAGCCCCAAGAATGCCACCCAAAACGATTCCCCCTAGCGCAAACGTCAGCGGGTTGCCGCGTACGGGCGCTTCGACATTACTGAACTCACTGTCCCGGACGGCGGCCTTTACGTGCTCCAGGCTGACGTTATGGGTGCCCTCGGCAAACGCGGCTAACAGCGCCTTGTCGGCCACGAGGTTCAATCTACGGGTCAAACCCCCACAAGCCTTAGTCATGTAAGCAATCACTCTGGCGCCAAACAAGTCTGGGCCGTGGTAACCAGCAGCTTGCAACCGATATTTCAAGTAGGCGCTGGTATCCCCGACATCCAGGGGCAGGAGGGTGAAGCTATGCGTAATGCGCTCGCGCAGTTGCCGGATGCTTTGCTGGCGCAAGTTGTCATCGAGCTCCGGCTGACCGAAGAGCACGATCTGGAGCAGTTTGTGATGTTGTGTCTCGAGGTTGGATAGCAGCCGGATCTCTTCGAGGGTCGAAAGGGGTAGACCTTGCGACTCCTCGACGAAAATAACGACCTGGCGTTGCTGCGTATGACGCTCCAGAAGGTAGGCATTGAGCGCGTGCATGACCTCCAGGCGACTCGCATCCCGGGGAATCTGCAACCGCATTTCAAAGGCAATGGCATGCAGGATTTCTTCGGGCGAGACACTGGGATTCGCGAGGTAAACCGATTCCACGTGCGGCGGCAATCGCATCTGAACCACACGACATAGCATCGTCTTGCCGCTTCCCACCTCGCCGGTAACCTTGACGATGCCCTCTCCATGGGAAATCGCGTAGATGAGCGCTTCCAGGATGGCCCCACGGTTGCCGCCCTCGAAGAACACGTCGGTGTCAGGCGTGATCTTGAATGGGGCGTGGCTGAGGCCGAAGAATTGGTAATACATGTCAGGCGCTTTCTTCGGTTCCGCCCGAGTAGTTCTGCATGCGGCTGTATAACGTAGTGCGGTGGATACCCAGCATTTTTGCAGCCTGACTCAGGTTTCCGCGGGTGATATCGAGCGCCGCCTCTACGTAACTCCTTTCGAGATCGCGCAATGCCTCGTCCAGCATGAAGCCTTTCTGGGTCTGCAGATGCTTTCGGGCGGAGTCCACGGAAGATTTGAAATCTGTGGCCGGCGCGTAGGCCTGCGGCGTCGACATCGGATCTTCCCAATCCAATTCCGCCAGCAGCTGCTCGCTGTTTACCGTCGTCCCCGGATACTTGGTGCTCAGCCGGATGACGATGTTGCGTAATTCCCGCACGTTCCCGGGAAAACCATACTGCATCCAGAATTCCAGAGATTTGTTGTCGAGCTTGAAGGGCTGCGCATGACTTTGCCGCGCATACAAAGCCGAATAATGCTCAAGCAATTTGAGCTTGTCTTCGTTGAGTTCCCGCAGGGGCGGTACCGCAATCGAGAATACCGACAGTCGGTGGTAGAGATCCGCGCGAAACCGGCCGGCGCGGACTTCCTGTCGCAGGTCCCGATTGGTGGCGGCGACGACCCGGGCGTTCGAAACCCGGCTCTGCGTTTCGCCGACGCGCTGGAATTCCCCGTTTTCCAGCACGCGCAGCAGTTTTGCCTGTAATTCCAGCGGCAATTCGCCGATTTCATCGAGAAACAGCGTACCTTCGTGGGCGTCCTCGAAATAGCCGGAACGCGACGAAATGGCGCCGGTAAAGGCGCCTTTGACGTAACCGAAAAGGGTGGGCTCCACCAGCGAGGGCGAAATTGCCGCGCAGTTGAGCGCCAGATACGGCTTGATGGATCGCGGGCCCTGCTTGTGAAGGGATTGCGCGACGAGTTCCTTGCCGCTGCCGGATTCGCCTTCGATCAGGACCGGAAAGGGCGCGGCGGCGTACTGCGCGATCTGCTGGTGCAGCTTCGATATCGCGTAGCCGGAACCGACCAGTCCCGTGTCCACTTTCGCGGTCGATTGCTCGACCTCCGACATGCGCAGTGCTTTCGCCAGCATCGCCTTGAGGACATCCGGCTCGCATGGCTTGGCGATGAATTCCACCGCCCCCAGGGTGCGCGCATAGCGGGCGTTCGCTTCATCGCTCTGGCCGGACAAGACCAGAATCTTGATCGATGGCGAATGCGCCAGAAGGTCGGTGATGAGTTGAAAGCCTTCGTCTGGCCGGTGCGGCGTCGGCGGAAGCCCCAGATCCACCAACGCCAGCTGCGGCGGGGCATCGAGTTGGCGAAGCAGGCTCTTGACCTGCGCGCGAGACGCGGCGGCGCGTACGGAATAATCTTTTCCGAGCACGAAGCTCAGCGTGTCCACGATCATCGGATCGTCATCGACGATCAACAATTCCGGCTTGGATGTGTTCTGTGTGTTCATGTGTCCGATTTCGGGAGCGCCATCTGACGGTCTTTTATTGTGCCTGAGGGCCTTGATTGTTCATAGATTTGGTTTGGGCGCCCCTCCATGCCGCCGATCCGAAACCTCCCGCACGCATTGATGCACGCAAGGATCCAACGATTCGAGGCGGCGGCGACGGATGCCGCAGTCCGATACAATGCAGGCCACCTTCGGCCAGCCGGTTCGCTAAGTGTCTCCAGACAATCTCGTCGAATTCTCGCGCGTTGAATTTTCCTATGAGAGGCGGCCCATTCTGCAGGGCGTCGACATGACCTTTCCGCGCGGGAAAGTCGTTGCGATCATGGGCGGAAGCGGAACCGGCAAGACAACGCTCCTGCGCCTCATAGGCGGCCAGCTCAAACCAAATGCGGGCGAAGTACGCGTCGATTCCGAGTCCATTGCGACCATGTCGCATGCCCGGCTCTACGCGATACGCCGCAAAATGGGGATGTTGTTTCAGTTCGGTGCCCTTTTCACCGACCTGAGCGTGTTCGAGAATGTTGCGTTTCCGCTGCGAGAACATACGAACCTTCCGGCTTCGATGATTCGCGATCTGGTTCTCCTGAAACTGAACGCGGTGGGCCTGCGCGGCGCCCACGCGCTCAAGCCATCCGAGCTTTCCGGTGGAATGGCGAGGCGCGTCGCCCTCGCTCGTGCCATAGCGCTCGATCCCGCTCTAATCATGTACGACGAGCCTTTTACCGGCCTCGACCCGATCTCTGTGGGTATCATCGGCAATTTGATCAGACGCTTGAATGACGCGCTCGGCGCGACGTCCATCATCGTCACCCATGACGTGCAGCAATCCCTGAAAATCGTCGATTACGTGTACTTCCTTTCCGGCGGCCGCGTGGTTGCGCAGGGCACGCCCAGGGATCTCTCGAGTTCGAGCGAACCCTTCGTGTACCAGTTCGTTCACGGACAGGCGGACGGTCCGGTTCCTTTCCACTATGGCGCGCCCGCCTACGGCGAGGATTTGGGGTTGGGCAACTGATGCTGACGGCTCTCGCTACAGGCATCAAGGTGGTGGGTCACCGGACGGTCAATGCCGTCTGGCGCATGGGGTCCGCCACCCGGTTCATGGGCCTCGTGCTGCTGCGATCCGGCCTGTCTTTCCGCCGCTTGCGTCTCACGATCGACGAACTTCACTTCGCCGGCGTCCTTTCCCTCATCATCATCATCGTGTCGGGTCTGTTTGTCGGGCTGGTGCTCGGGCTGCAGGGCTACGAAACGCTCAAACGCTACGGATCCGCAGAGGCGGTCGGTACGCTGGTCGCGCTGGCACTGGTCAGGGAACTCGGCCCGGTGGTAGCCGCATTGCTGTTCGCGAGCCGGGCGGGCTCGGCCATGACAGCGGAACTCGGCATCATGAAATCCACGGAGCAACTATCTGCCATGGAAATGATGGCGGTCGATCCGTTCGCACGCGTCATCAGCCCGATGTTCTGGGGCGGATTCTTCTCGATGCCGCTGCTTGCCGCGATATTCAGCGTAATGGGGATATTTGGCGGCTATCTCATCACCGTGGTTGTCATCGGCGTCGACTCCGGAGCGTTTTGGTCGCAAATGCAGTCCAACGTCGACCTGCGAGGTGACATCGTCAATGGGGTCATCAAGAGTGTGGTGTTCGGCGCGGCGGTGACGTCGATTGCGCTGTTCGAAGGTTACGATGCACCGCCGACCGCGGAGGGTGTATCGCACGCAGTGACGAGAACGGTCGTCACTTCCGCCCTGGCTGTACTTGCTCTGGATTTCGTGCTGACGGCCTTTATGTTTACGGGAGTCTGAACCATGCAGCGAACGACTGTGGATCTGTGGGTTGGAATATTCGTTGTGACTGGCGTCGCAGCCCTATTCATGCTGGCCTTGAAGGTAGGGAACGCGAGCAGCGTGAGCGTGTCCGATGGTTACAAGGTCATCGCCGAATTCGACAACATAGGTGGACTGAAGGTGCGGGCGCCGGTCAAGAGTGCCGGCGTCGTGGTCGGACGGGTGGACGGCATTCAGCTCGATACGCGCACCTTCCGCGCGAATGTTGCGCTGCGCATCGACAAGCATTACCCGTTTCCGAAAGACTCTTCCGCTTCCATCCTGACCGCCGGCCTGCTCGGCGAGCAATACGTCGGCATGGACGGCGGCGCGGACGAGCAGAATCTGAAGGACGGCGATCGGATCAAGATCACGCAGTCTGCGATCGTCCTGGAGAAGGTGATCGGGCAGTTCCTGTATGGCAAGGCGGCGGAAACCGGAACGGCAAAACAACAATAGTCAACCCGGGGCTATCGGAGGAATGGAGATGATGCAACGAAAAAGTGGAAGGACGCCGCCGCGGTGGCTGGATTCCGCGATGAATAGGGCCCGGCTGGCGGCTGTCGCGATGGTGGCGTTGTTCGCGGTCGAGGCGGCAGCGCAATCGGACACCCCTCCCGACGCGCTGGTGCGCACGACAACCGAGGAAGTCCTCACGATCGTGCGCAACGACAAGGACATTCGCGCCGGCAATGTGGCAAAGATCGTCCAGCTGATCGAGGAGAAAGTGGCGCCGCATTTCGATTTCGACCGCATGACGCGGCTGGCCGTGGGACGCCCGTGGCGCGAGGCCACGCCGGAACAACGCGCAACGCTCACCGCGCAGTTTCGAACCCTCTTGGTGCGATCCTATTCGGCTGCGTTTACGGCCTATACCGGAATCGCAGTCGATTACCGGCCCCTCAGGATGAAACCGCAAAGCACCGAGGCGACCGTGCAGACGCTCATCAAGGTGCCGGGTGGGGCGCAAAGCATTGGCGTCGACTACGACATGAACAGCACGCCCGAGGGGTGGAAGGTGTATGACGTGAGTGTCGCCGGCGCGAGCCTCATCATCAACTACCGGAACGTGTTTGCGCAGGAAATCCAGAAAGGCGGAATTGACGGCCTGATCAAGAGCCTGGTGGAGAAAAACACGGCGAAGACTCCGCCGCCACCCCCCACGCCCGCCCCTGTACCGAAATGATGACGAGGCAGGGCAATCGCATTCTTGTCGACGGGCCGATGACGTTCGAGACGGTCGAAGCCCTCGTCACCGACGTTGCTGTATTCGACGGAGACGACCTGATTGTCGATCTGAAGGGCGTGACAAATGCAGATTCCTCCGCGCTCAGCTTGCTGCTCGAGTGGATGAGGCGCGTGCGAGGGTCCGGGAAGAAACTGGAATTCGCCAACGTCGGGGCCAACTTGCGCAGCTTGGCCGAGCTCTACGGCGTCGTCGATCTGTTACCCTTCGCCGCCTGAAAACTCACGACGATCCAGCGTCTTCCTTTGTGCAGCCTGCCATCGAAATACAAGGGGTCTCCAAGACCTATGGGGCAGTGCGGGCGCTCGTCGATATTAGTCTCGATATTTTCGAAGGCGAATTTTTCGCATTGCTCGGCCCCAACGGGGCTGGCAAGACCACGCTGATCAGCATTCTGGCCGGCTTGGCCAAGGCGGACGGCGGCAGCGTCAGGATCATGGGCCACGATGTGGTGGCGGACTATCGCGCATCGCGTCGCGCCCTCGGCGTCGTACCACAGGAACTCGTTTTCGACCCCTTTTTTACCGTGCGCGAAACCCTGCAATTCCAGTCCGGCTATTTCGGACTGGGCCGCAACGACGCGTGGATCGATGAAGTAATGGCGAGGCTCGACCTGACGAACCGGGCCGATTTCAACATGCGCGCGCTATCCGGAGGCATGAAGCGGCGTGTACTCGTCGCGCAGGCGCTCGTGCACAAGCCGCCCGTCATCATCCTTGACGAGCCCACTGCAGGCGTGGACGTCGAGCTGCGGCAGGGATTGTGGCAATTCATCCGCCAATTGAACGGCGAGGGGCATACGATCGTATTGACCACGCACTATCTGGATGAAGCCGAGGCCTTGTGCAGTCGCGTGGGCATGCTCAAGCAGGGCAAGCTGGTCGCACTGGACTCCACCGCGAACCTGCTAAAAAACCATTCAGGCGCCCGTCTGCGCCTGCGACTCGCAAAAGGTGAACTGCCGCCATCCCTGATGCAGATGCGCGGGACGGCATCCGCCGACGGCGAGCATCTTCTGGCGCTGCGCGACTATTCCGACGTCGAGACGGTATTGGCCGAATTGCGCAAGAACAACCTTGTCGTCGCGTTCATGGAAGTGGAACAGCCGGATCTCGAGGAAGTTTTTGTCGGCATCATGCACAAGGATTGATGCATGTCGGAGCCACGCCTGAGCGGTTTTTCCACCCTCTTTCGCAAGGAAATCGCACGCTTTCGCAAGGTCAGTTTCCAGACGGTGCTCGCGCCGGTGCTGACCGCGCTGCTCTACCTGCTGATTTTTTCCCATGTCCTCGAAGCACATGTGCAGGTATTTCCGGGCGTGCGCTACACCGCCTTCCTCGTGCCGGGACTGGCAATGATGTCGCTGCTGCAGAATTCATTCGCCAATAGTTCCTCGAGCCTCATCCAGTCGAAGATCACCGGCAATATCATCTTCGTGTTGCTGCCGCCCTTGTCTCATCTCGAATTTTTCGCGGCCTACGCGCTGGCGTCCGTGGTGCGCGGGGTGCTGGTCGGGCTGGGTGTATACGCAGTCACCGCGATTTTCGTCCCGGTGCCCATGGAAAATCCGGTCTGGGTACTGTTGTTTGCGTTCCTGGGTTCGGCGTTGCTCGGAACCCTTGGCATCGTCGCCGGCATCTGGGCCGACAAATTCGACCAGCTCGCCGCCTTCCAGAATTTCATCATCATGCCTCTGACATTCCTCTCCGGTGTCTTCTATTCGATCCATTCCTTGCCG
This sequence comes from Betaproteobacteria bacterium, assembly GCA_039930785.1. Classification (GTDB taxonomy): domain Bacteria; phylum Pseudomonadota; class Gammaproteobacteria; order Burkholderiales; family JACQAP01; genus JACQAP01. The sequence continues at coordinate 16,978 of JBDTTE010000014.1, forward strand.
CCGTTCTGGCAGGGCGTGTCGCGGTTCAATCCCTTCTTTTACATGATCGATGGCTTTCGCTACGGCTTCTTCGGCGCCTCGGACGTCTCGCCGGCTTTGAGCTTCGTCATTGTGGGAGGCTGCCTTTTGGCTTTATCATTTACGGCCCTGTCGCTACTCAAGCGCGGCTACAAATTGCGTCATTGAAGGTTGTATTCATGGTCACCCCAGAACAGGTCAAGTCCTACATCCAGCAAAACCTCGCATGCGACCACGTCGACGTGTCGGGGGACGGCCATCATTTCGAGGCCGTGATCGTCAGTGCGGAGTTCCGGGGCAAGTCGCGCGTCCAGCAGCACCAAGTGGTCTATCGTGCGCTGGGCGACCGCATGCGCGAGGAAATCCACGCGCTTTCCATGAAGACCCTTACGCCCGAAGACTGGGCAGCCCGCTAGCCCCCCGACGTGGATAAACTCCTTATCCAGGGCGGCGTGCCGCTGACCGGGGAAGTGCGCATTTCCGGCGCGAAGAACGCGACGCTGCCGATCCTTTGCGCAAGCCTGCTCACGGCCGAAACGCTCAGCCTGCAAAACGTGCCGCACCTGCGGGATGTCACGACGACCCTCAACCTGCTCGGGCAGATGGGCGTAGAAGTCTCGCTGGACGAGAAGCTCGGCGTCGGGCTAACGGCGGCAAATGTGCACAACCTTTCCGCGCCGTACGAGCTCGTCAAGACCATGCGCGCGTCCATCCTCGTACTCGGACCGATGGTCGCGCGCTTCGGCGAGGCTCGCGTGTCATTGCCCGGTGGTTGCGCCATCGGCCAGCGGCCCGTGGATCTTCACATCAAGGGCCTGCAGGCACTTGGTGCAAAGATCGATATCGAGCAGGGTTATATCCTGGCGCGGGCCGACCGCCTGAAAGGCGCGCACATCGTCCTCGACCTGGTGACCGTGACCGGCACAGAAAATCTGATGATGGCTGCGACCCTGGCGGAAGGCATTACCGTGCTGGAAAATGCCGCCCGTGAGCCCGAAGTGATCGACCTTGCGGATTGCCTGAATGCGATGGGCGCGCGTATTCGGGGGGCCGGCACCGATGTAATCACCATCGAAGGCGTGAGCCGTCTGCATGGCGCGACGCACCGAGTCATGCCCGACCGCATCGAAACCGGGACGTTCCTCTGCGCGGCCGCCGCCACCGGCGGCGACATCAAGCTGAAGGGTACTCGCGGCGGCATTCTGGACGCGGTGATCAGCAAGCTTCAGGAAGCGGGAGCGCACGTCGAGCAGGGAGAGGATTGGATACGCCTGTCTACCAATGGCGCGCTGAAAGCGGTAAACCTGCGTACCGCGCCTTATCCCGCGTTTCCGACGGATATGCAGGCCCAGTTCATGGCACTCAACAGCGTGGCGGGCGGCACGGCCATCGTGACCGAGACGATTTTCGAGAACCGCTTCATGCATGTCCAGGAACTGCGTCGCCTCGGCGCCGAAATCGAAGTGGAAGGCAATACGGCGATCGTGCACGGCGTGAAGACCCTGCAGGGCGCCAGCGTCATGGCAACGGACCTGCGGGCTTCGGCCAGCCTCGTGCTCGCCGGATTGGTGGCCCAGGGTGAAACGATGGTGGATCGTGTCTACCATCTTGACCGTGGCTACGAATGTATCGAAGAGAAGTTGAGCCAGCTGGGCGCGCGCATCCGGCGCGCAAACTGACCGGCGACAAATCAACTATATGAGCATCAGGATCGCCCTCTCGAAAGGGCGCATTTTTGAAGAAACCGTGCCGCTCCTGAAAGCGGCGGGGCTCGTTGCATCCGAAGATCCGGAAACGTCGCGCAGGTTGATCATTCCGACCAATCGCGGGGACGTCAGCCTGATCATCGTGCGCGCTTCCGATGTGCCGACGTACGTGCAGTATGGCGCGGCAGACCTCGGCATCGCCGGCAAGGACGTCCTGCTCGAGCATGGCGGTACCGGGCTCTATCAGCCGCTGGACCTCGGCATCGCGAAGTGCCGGATGATGGTGGCCGTGCCGGAGCGATTCGACTACGAGGCGGCCGTGCGCCAGGGCGCGCGGTTACGCGTCGCGACCAAATACCTCAAAACCGCGCGCGAACATTTCGCGGCCAAAGGCGTGCACGTCGATCTGATCAAGCTCTACGGTTCCATGGAGCTTGCACCGCTCGTCGGCCTCGCGGATGTCATCGTGGATCTGGTGTCCAGCGGCAATACGTTGCGCGCGAACCAGCTCAAGGCGGTCGAGGAAATCATGCCGATCAGCGCGCGCATGATCGTCAACCAGGCGGCGCTGAAGCTCAAACGCACCGCGATCCAGCCTGTAATAGACGCTTTTCGCCAAGCTTCGACAGAGGCGTCGGCATGACCGCGATTGCACGGCTGTCGACCCGCGACGCGGGCTTTGAAAGCACGCTCGCGCGGTTGCTCGCGTTCGAAGGCGCGCAGGACCAGCAGGTCGAAACGACGGTCGACCACATTTTGCGCGACGTGAAGCAACGCGGCGATGACGCGGTACTCGAATACACCAATAGGTTCGACCGTCTCGACGCACAATCCGTCGCGGCGCTGGAGATTCCCAGGCCAGCACTTGAATCGGCGCTTCGTGGCCTGACGCCGCAGCGGCGCGAGGCGCTCACAACCGCGGCGACGCGAATTCGCAGCTATCACGAGCGGCAACCGCTGGCCTCATGGCAGTACTCCGAAGCCGACGGCACCACGCTCGGACAGAAGGTCACGCCGCTGGATCGAGTCGGTGTTTACGTGCCGGGCGGGAAGGCGGCCTATCCGTCGACCGTGCTGATGAATACCCTTCCCGCGAAGGTTGCCGGCGTCGCGGAAATTGTCATGGTCGTTCCCACGCCGGGTGGCGAACGCAGCGAACTGCTCCTGGCCGCGGCGGCCATCGCCGGCGCGGATCGTGTTTTCACCATCGGTGGCGCACAGGCGATCGGCGCACTTGCTTACGGGACGAAAACCATCGCGCAGGTCGACAAGATCGTCGGTCCGGGAAATGCCTACGTCGCCGCCGCCAAGCGGAAGGTATTCGGTGTCGTCGGCATCGACATGGTGGCCGGACCGTCGGAGATCCTCGTCATTTGCGACGGACAGACCGATCCCGACTGGATCGCCATGGACCTGTTCTCGCAGGCCGAACACGACGAGCTGGCGCAGGCCATCTTGCTGTGCCCCGACGCGAAGTTCATCGACAAAGTGGCGGCCAGTATCGATCGCCAACTTGGCGCCATGCCGCGCGCCGACGTGATCCGGGCTTCCCTCGAGGGGCGCGGCGCACTGATCGAAACCCGCGATCTCGATGAGGCTTGTGTGATTGCGAATCGCATCGCGCCCGAGCACCTGGAACTGTCCGTCGAGGATGCGCAGTATTGGGCTGGAAAGATCCGCCATGCCGGCGCGATATTCCTCGGCCGTCACACGTCGGAGGCGCTAGGCGACTATTGTGCTGGTCCGAATCACGTGTTGCCCACATCGCGCACTGCGCGGTTTTCGTCGCCACTTGGCGTATACGATTTCCAGAAGCGTACGAGCCTGATCGAGGTGTCGCCGGAGGGCGCACGCACGCTGGGCTTGATTGCGGCGGAACTTGCCATGGGCGAAGGGTTGCCTGCGCATGCGCAAGCCGCCCGCTACCGGATACACCGATGAGCCGCTTCTGGAGCGCCGTGGTGCACGGCCTGACGCCTTATGTTCCGGGAGAGCAGCCCAGGCTGCAGAACCTGGTCAAGCTCAATACCAACGAGAACCCTTACGGACCGAGTCCGAAAGTGCTCGATGCGTTGCGTGCCGAGGTCGGTGAGACACTGCGCCTGTATCCAGACCCCGTCAGCCTGCGCCTGCGCCAGGCGATTGCCGCGAATCACCACGTGACGCCGGCTCATGTCTTTGTTGGTAACGGCTCGGACGAAGTGCTGGCGCACACTTTCCATGCGCTGCTCAAGCACGACGCGCCGGTATTGTTCCCGGATATAACTTACAGCTTCTATCCGGTTTACTGCCGCCTGTACGGGGTCGAATATCGCGAGATTCCGCTGACGAGCGGGTTTGAAATCGCGATCGACGACTACCTGCAACCCAACGGCGGCATCATTTTCCCCAATCCCAATGCGCCAACGGGTCGTTTTCTGTCGATCGACGAGATCGAAAGACTATTGCAGGCGAATACTGGGTCGGTCGTCGTGGTCGACGAAGCCTACGTAAACTTCGGCGGCGTATCCTGCGTGCCGCTGGTTTCGCGCTATCCCAACCTGCTGGTGGTCCACACGCTCTCGAAATCGTGCTCGCTCGCGGGCCTGCGCGTGGGCTATGCGATCGGCCAGCCGGACCTCATTCAGGCGCTCGATCGGGTCAAGGACAGCTTCAATTCCTATCCACTCGATCGATTCGCCCAGGCTGGCGCGCTCGCAGCGATGGAAGACCAGGCGTATTTCGAGGAGACGTGGCGCAAGGTCGTGGAGACCCGGGGCCGTTTGGTGGCCGATCTGAAGGCGCTGGATTTCGAAATCGTGCCGTCGACGGCGAATTTCGTGTTTGTGCGGCATGCGAAGCGAAGCGGCGAGGAGCTCGCAACACAATTGCGCGAACGGGCGGTCGTCGTGCGCCATTTCCGGAAGCCGGCCCGCATCGCCGCCTGGCTGCGCATCACGGTCGGTACCGATGCGCAGTGCAAACTGCTGATCACGGCGCTTCGCGAAATTTTCAAAGTCACCCCCAGCGGCTCGCCATCGTCGGTGGCGTCCTGATTTGAGTTAGGATAGCCGCAATTTCCGGTCGTTTTTCCATGCGCCAGGCCCAAGTCACCCGCAATACCCTTGAGACGAAGATCGAGGTTCGCCTCGATCTCGACGGCAGCGGTAAATCCAGTCTATCGACCGGCGTCGGATTCTTCGACCACATGCTCGACCAGGTCGCGCGCCACGGCATGTTTGATCTTGAAGTTCGCGCCGAGGGCGATCTGCACATCGACGCCCACCACACGGTCGAAGACGTCGGCATCACCATAGGACAGGCCTTCACCAAGGCTATCGGGGACAAGAAGGGCGTGCGTCGTTACGGGCACGCCTACGTCCCACTGGACGAAGCGCTGTCGCGCGTTGTCATCGACCTGTCGGGACGCCCCGGGCTGGAATATTCGGTCGACTACGCGCGCGGCCTGATCGGCGAATTCGACGTCGACCTCGTACATGAGTTTTTTCAGGGGTTCGTCAATCACGCCGGCGTGACGTTGCACATCGATAACCTGAAGGGGCGCAATGCCCATCACCAGGCTGAAACGATCTACAAGGCGTTCGGCCGGGCCCTGCGCATGGCGGTCGAACTGGACCCGCGCGCCGCGGGCATCCTGCCGTCCACCAAGGGCAGCCTCTGAGCGCGATCGCGATGCGTGCGGCCAGCAGTTTACGCAACGAACCATGATTGATATTGCCGTGGTCGACTATGGGATGGGCAACCTGCGCTCGGTGGCGAAGGCGCTCGAACATGTCGCGCCCGCGAAATCAATCGTAGTAACCGATGACCCCGAAGCCATTGCTTCGGCAGGCCGTGTGGTATTTCCCGGGCAAGGGGCCATGCCCGACTGCATGCGGGAAATGGATGCAAGGGGTTTACGCACACCGCTGGTGCAGGCGGCCCGGAGTAAACCCTTTCTGGGCTTGTGCATCGGGTTGCAGATGCTCTTTGAGGCAAGTGAAGAAGGCGACACTCCGGGACTGGGCATTCTGCCGGGCAGGGTCGTGCGCTTTCCCGCGCTGATGGCCGATCCTGCAGGCAACAAGCTCAAGGTTCCGCACATGGGTTGGAATCAGGTCTATCAGGCCGCTCCGCACCCGATGTGGCAGGGCATAGCGGACGGCAGCCGCTTCTATTTTGTGCACAGCTATTTCGTGAACACATCCGACCCGGCACTGATTGCCGGCACCAGTAATTATCCAACGAGCTTTACCTGCGCCATCGCAAGGAATAATATTTTTGCCGTGCAGTTCCACCCGGAAAAAAGCCAGTCTGCCGGTTTGCAACTATTGTCCAATTTCGTTTCGTGGAATGGGACAAAGCGTGCAACGCAAGCCGGCGCTGTCCCAGCGACCAACGTCTGACACGATTCCCTAATCCCCGGCACTCGGTCCTGCCTGACCCTTCCATGGTTCGGTTGGCGCGCCGAACAGATTCCCCACCATGCTGATCATCCCGGCAATTGACCTCAAAGACGGACACTGCGTTCGGTTGAAACAGGGTTCGATGTCAGATTCGACGGTCTTCTCGGAAGACCCCGCTGCGATGGCAAAGCACTGGGTTGCCAAGGGCGCACGCCGCCTGCATTTGGTCGACCTGAACGGCGCCTTCGCCGGAAAGCCCAAAAACGAGTCGGCCGTCAAAGCCATCATCGAGGCCATCGGCGGCGATATCCCGGTACAGCTGGGGGGCGGTATTCGCGATCTCGACACGGTCGAACGCTACCTGGACGACGGCATTTCTTACATCATCCTCGGCACCGCCGCGGTAAAGACGCCGGGTTTCTTGCATGACGCGTGTTACGCCTTTCCGGGCCACATCATGGTTGGCCTGGACGCGAAGGACGGAAAGGTCGCAACCGACGGTTGGTCGAAGGTCACGGGGCACGATGTGCTCGACCTGGCGAAAAAATTCCAGGACCTCGGCGTCGAAGCGATCATCTACACCGATATCAGTCGCGACGGCATGATGACCGGTGTCAATATCAAGGCGACAGTGGATCTCGCCCGCGAATTGTCCGTTCCAGTCATCGCGAGCGGCGGCATCACGGACCTCCGGGACGTCAAGGCCCTGTGCGAAGCCGAAAGCGAAGGCATCCAGGGCGCCATCACGGGACGTGCGATCTACGAAGGCACGCTGGATTTCACCGAGGCGCAGAAACTTGCCGACTCCATGGCGAAACCCGGTCAGGCAGGTGTCGACGCAAAGGCGTAGCGTCGGCCAGGCATCGAAAGAGCGCAGAACCAACCGCTGACGTCTTCCTCGCATCGACCTTGTCGTCGGTCATGTTTTCGCAATCCAATTTAACTTTCAGCACGGACGTTCATGGGCCTTTCCAAGCGAATTATTCCCTGTCTCGACGTTAACGCCGGCCGCGTGGTCAAGGGCGTGAATTTCGTCGAACTGCGCGATGCGGGCGATCCGGTCGAGATTGCGCAGCGCTACGATGACCAGGGCGCCGATGAATTGACGTTCCTGGATATCACGGCGAGCTCGGACAATCGCGGGCTGATACTCGATATCGTCGAACGGGTGGCGTCGAAAGTATTCATTCCCCTTACGGTCGGTGGCGGCGTACGCGAAGTGGGTGACGTGCGTCGTTTGCTGAACGCCGGAGCAGATAAAGTCAGCATCAATACGTCGGCTGTGCAGAATCCGCAGCTCGTCGAAGAGGCGGCGGGCCGGTTCGGTTCGCAATGCATTGTTGTGGCCGTGGATGCCAAACGCGTCGCCGGCCCAACCCCGAAATGGGAGGTGTTTACGCATGGCGGGCGGCGCGCCACCGGTCTCGATGCCGTGGAGTGGGGCCGTCGCATGCAGGCGGCGGGAGCCGGCGAAATTCTGCTGACCAGCATGGATCGGGACGGCACCAAGTCGGGGTTCGACCTGGAGATCACGCGCGCATTTTCCGATGCGCTCGATATTCCGATCATCGCCAGCGGTGGCGTGGGCAACCTACAGCATCTGGTCGACGGCGTTCTCGTCGGCAAGGCCGATGCCGTGCTGGCGGCCAGCGTTTTTCACTATGGCGAGCTTACGGTGGGGCAGGCGAAGCATTTCATGGCCGGGAAAAATATCGAGGTCCGGTTATGAACGATTCGAATCCGGGCACATCCTGGCTCGATGAGATCGGATTCGACGCTGACGGACTGATTCCCGCACTCGCACAGGAGGCCGGCAGCGGCCGGGTGCTGATGGTGGCCTGGATGAATCGCGATGCGATTGCCGAGACGGTGCGTTCCGGGCGGGCGGTATACTGGTCACGCTCGCGAAAACGCCTGTGGCGCAAAGGCGAGGAATCGGGCCACGAGCAATTAGTCAGGGAGGTAAGGCTCGATTGCGATGCGGACGTGATCCTGCTCGAAATCGAGCAGGTCGGCGGGATTGCCTGCCATACCGGTCATGGGCGCTGTTTTTTTCGCAAGCTCGAAGGCGGCAAATGGGTGGAAACGGAGCCGGTGCTGAAAGATCCGAACCGGATTTACGAATCAAAGCCGTGACAGATTGACATCATGGAACCCGAAACCCTCACGAGTGGTGAAATTCTGCGCCAACTGGCCGCGACCATCGAATCCCGCAAGGCGGCCGATTCCGCGTCATCGTACGTGGCTGCACTATTCGCCAAGGGGCACGATGCAGTGCTGAGGAAGGTCGGCGAAGAAGCGGTCGAGACGCTGCTGGCTGCGAAGGACGGTGATAAACTTCATCTGGTTCGTGAAACCGCCGATTTATGGTTCCACTGCCTGGTCATGCTGTCCTGGCACGGTCTCGGACCGGACGATGTTCTCGCCGAATTGCAGCGTCGCGAAGGCGTATCCGGGTTGGAAGAGAAAGCGGCGCGAGGAACAAAGCGGTGATCGACGCGGAACGAACATGCGATCCTGCGGCGGGAATGGCGAATGGACAAGACGGCCGATAACTGTATTTTCTGCAAGATCGTCAGGGGAGAAATCCCGAGCCGGAAAGTTTATGAGGACGACGAGATTCTCGCCTTCCACGATATCAATCCGGTCGCGCCCGTGCATTTCATGCTGATTCCCAAGGAGCACATCGCGTCGTTGCAGGATGTGCAGGAGCGTCACCAGGGCGTGCTCGGAAAAATGATGGTGCTGGCTGGAAGGTTGGCAAACGAGCAGGGGTCGCCGGAAGGGTTCCGCGCCGTGGTCAATACCGGCAGGATCGGGCGCCAGGATGTGTTTCATGTACATATGCATGTGCTCGGCGGCAGGAATCCGCTGCCGGGAATGATTCAGCGCACGGCTTGATTTCGGTAATTTGATTTTGGCGATCTCTTGATTCGGGAGCAGGAAGATGGGTTCATTCAGTATCTGGCATTGGTTGATCGTACTGGTGGTCGTTTTGCTGATATTCGGCACGAAGAAGCTGCGCAATGTGGGCTCGGATCTTGGCGGCGCCGTAAAGGGCTTCAAGGAAGGCATGAAGGATTCGGAGACCGACAAGGCGACGGCGAAACTGGACAACGCGGACCCCGCCCAGACGTTCGAAGGCGAAGTCAAGAACAAGACCAAGAGCTGACGGCATAACGGTCCGCAGCCGAAGTCATGTTCGATATCGGAGCTACCGAAATCTTCGTTATCGGGGTGGTCGCGCTTATCGTGATCGGCCCTGAACGATTGCCGCGCGTCGCGAAGACGCTTGGCCTCCTGTTCGGGCGCATGCAGCGCTACGTCGGCGAGGTCAAGGCTGATATCAACCGCGAAATCGAACTCGACGAACTGCGCAAGCTCAAGGCGACCATGCAGGACGCCGCGCGCACCATCGAACAGACCGTTGCGACGCAGGTCAATTACATTGACAGTGAAGTCAAACAAGCCGGCAGCGAGATCAAGAAAGAAGTTGAAACGGCCGTCGCGCCCGTTGCGGGAATTCAGTTGATGACTTCAGGCACCACACCGGCCGCCGAGCCACCTGCGCTCGTGGAAGCGCCGCCCCCGCAGGCTGCCCCCGAACAGACCCCGCAAGCCGATCTGCCGTTCGCCGATACCACGCCTTCGCCAGGCAATGCGCCGGCGAACGACAAGGCCGGCTGACCTTACTGACCTTCCCCGACGATGGCCGAGCTGGATTCATTCATGTCGCATCTGATCGAGTTGCGCGATCGGTTGCTTCGCTGCGTAATCGCGTTGGTGCTCGTCTTTATCGGCCTGTTTCCGTGGGCGCGCGATCTTTATGCATTGCTGGCGCAGCCGATGATTGCATCGTTGCCTGCGGGCGGGCAGCTGATCGCAACAGAGGTGACCGCGCCATTTTTCGTGCCGGTCAAGGTCACGATGATGGCGGCCGTCGTGATCGCGTTGCCTTATCTGCTCTATCAAATATGGGCTTTCGTAGCCCCCGGCCTTTATGCCCACGAACGCAAGCTAGTGGTCCCGCTGGTGATAACCAGCACGATCCTGTTTATCGCGGGCATGGCCTTCGCGTATTTCCTGGTGTTCCCGGTGGTCTTCCACTTCATGGTTTCGGTCGCCCCGCAGGGGGTCGCCGTAATGACGGACATCGGCAAGTACGTGGATTTCGTCCTCACCTTGTTTCTGGCGTTCGGCGTGACCTTCGAAGTGCCCGTGGCGGTCGTGATCCTGGTTCGGATGGGAATGGTAAGTATCACCACGCTGAAGGAGATCCGACCCTATGTGATCGTCGGTGCTTTCGTCATCGGTGCGATTTTTACCCCCCCGGATGTGGTATCGCAGGTGATGCTCGCACTGCCGCTGTGGATTCTCTACGAGATCGGAATATTCGTATCCCAGTGGGTCACCAAACCGGAAGCCGAGCAACCCGAGTCGGGTCCGGCGAACTAGGGATTACCCACGGACTACCGCAGGCGAGTTGCGCTTACTCGGTCTCGGCGCGGCGTGGCGGTTTCGGACGCTTTCCGACGCTGATTTTGATCGCCATCTCGCTGCGATTGCGCAGGATCTTGAGCGTCGCCTGCTTTCCAGGTTCCAATGCGGCTACCAGATTCAACATGCTGGTCGAATCGATGACTTCGCTGGACTCCACCGCAACGAGAATATCGCCCGGCTTGATGCCGGCGCGATCCGCCGGCCCGCCGCGCAACACGCCGGCGATCAGCGTGCCGTGAATGTTCGACAACTTGAATGAGTCCGCCAGCTCGGCTGACAAATCCTGGACTTCCACGCCGATCCAGCCACGGGTGACCGAACCGGTCCGAACGATCTGTTCCATCACCTGCTTGGCAAGGTTTGCGGGAATCGCGAAACCGATGCCGAGCGACCCGCCACTGCGCGAATAAATAGCGCTATTGATGCCTACAAGGTTTCCGGATGCGTCGACCAGGGCTCCCCCCGAATTACCGGGATTGATCGCGGCGTCGGTCTGGATAAAGTTCTCGAAGGTGCTGATGCCGAGGTGGCTGCGTCCGGTTGCACTGACGATGCCCATCGTAACGGTCTGGCCGACTCCAAAAGGATTGCCGATGGCGAGGACTACATCCCCTACGGATAGCTTGTCGGGATTGCCAAAGGTTACGGAAGGCAGGCCGGGAATATCCACTTTGAGCACGGCCAGATCCGTCTCCGGATCCGTGCCGACAACTCTGGCCGGACTCTTGCGCCCGTCAGCCAGCGCAAGCTCGATTTCGTCCGCCGCTTCGACGACATGGTGGTTGGTGAGGATGTAGCCTTCGGGGCCGACGATCACACCGGAGCCGAGGCTCGAGCTGTGCTGCGTATCGTTCTCGAGCTGGTCGCCAAAAAAACGCTTGAACATCGGATCGTCCATGAACGGATGACGCGAGACCTTCACGTCTTTGCTCGTGAAGATATTTACCACGGAAGGCATCGCCTTCTTGGCCGCCGGACTGAACGAGATGAGATTCGGACGATCACGCGGGCCGTCGACGGCTTCGCGAACGGTTACAATGCCGCCCCCGTGACCTGACCACGAAACGAGGTCAGGTCGCAGGGTGACAACGACGAACAGCGCTGCAAGGCTGATCGTCACGGCCTGGGCAAATATGAGCCAGAGCTTGCGCATCGCGGGAAGCTGGGAAGGGGCAGGAATCGTTGGTCGCGCCGGGAACCGCATTATTCACTAAATGGCTTTGTCCTAAAAGCATTTAGCCGACTGCACTCCCCGCGAGCGGGCCTTCGATCCACGTTCCGTGCGGCCACTGCGTTTCGGATGCCTGCGGCAAACGCGCATTAATCCGTTATTTGAATTAGCAATTCTGGTTTGACAACAATTCGAGCGTTCCACTACACTACGCGGCTTTCGTCAGCCGGCCCTAACCCGTAATTTCGCC
>JBDTTE010000015.1:0-28263 GCA_039930785.1 Betaproteobacteria bacterium
CGCGCCGAGCTGTTCAAGCCCGGCATGCAGATCGTCAATCCGGAAGTGTTCAACCAGATGACCACGCTGCATGGGCTGATCATGGTGTTCGGCGCGATCATGCCGGCCTTCGTCGGGTTCGCGAACTGGCTGATCCCGATGCAGATTGGCGCGCCCGACATGGCGTTCCCGCGCATGAACAACTGGAGCTTCTGGCTGCTGCCGCCGGCCGCGCTGCTGCTACTTATTTCCCTGTTCGTCCCGGGCGGTGCACCTGGTGTGGGCTGGACGCTTTACGCGCCGCTGACCGTGCAGCAGGGCATGGGCATGGACCTGACGATTTTCGCGATCCACATCCTTGGCATGTCCTCGATCATGGGTTCGATCAACATCGTCACCACGATCCTGAACCTGCGCGCGCCGGGCATGACGCTGATGAAGATGCCGCTGTTCGTGTGGACCTGGCTGATCACCGCGTATCTGCTGATCGCCGTGATGCCGGTGTTCGCCGGCGCGGTGACCATGACCCTGACCGACCGCCATTTCGGCACGCACTTCTTCAATGCCGCCGGCGGCGGGGACCCCGTGCTGTACCAGCATATCTTCTGGTTCTTCGGCCACCCCGAGGTGTACATCATTGCGATTCCGGCGTTCGGCGTCGTATCGCAGGTCATCCCCGCGTTTTCGCGCAAGCCGCTGTTCGGCTACACGTCGATGGTTTACGCCGTGGCTTCCATCGCGATCCTGTCGTTCCTGGTCTGGGCGCACCACATGTACACGACCGGCCTGCCGGTGACGGCGCAGCTGTACTACATGTACGCGACGATGCTCATCGCCGTACCGACGGGCGTGAAGGTGTTCAACTGGACGGCGACGATGTGGAAGGGTTCGCTGACCTTCGAGACCCCGATGTTGTTCTCGCTGGGCTTCCTGTTCCTGTTCACCATCGGCGGCTTCAGCGGGCTGGTCCTGTCGATCGTGCCGGTCGACATCCAGCTGCAGGACACCTATTACGTGGTCGCGCATTTTCACTACGTCATGGTGGCGGGCGCGCTGTTCTCCGCGTTCGCGGGCATCTACTTCTGGTTGCCGAAGTGGACCGGGCACATGTACGACGAAACGCTTGGCAAGCTGCACTTCTGGCTGTCGTTCATTTTCTTTAACATGATTTTCTTCGTGCAGCACTTCCTGGGTCTGGCCGGCATGCCGCGCCGCATTCCCGACTACGCGCCGCAGTTCACCGACTTCAACATGATCTCGTCGCTGGGCGCGTTCGGTTTCGGCCTGTCGCAACTGCTGTTCCTGTACATCGTCATCAAGACCATCCGCAGCAAAGTACCGGCGCCGCAGATGCCGTGGGAAGGCGCGGATTCGCTGGAATGGACGCACCTGCCGACGCCGGCGCCGTATCACACGTTCGCGACGCCGCCGATCGTCAAATGATGGATGCCGTTGCGGCGTCACGTCCGGACATGGATCCCGAGCAAGCGAAGCGGCTGCGCGCAAAGAACCTCAGGACCGGCCTGATTCTGGCGGCCCTCGCGGTGGGCTTCGTAGTAGTGCTCGTGCTGCGGAGGATGTAATGGCGGATGCCGAACGCGTCGTCGAGAATCGCCGCGTCCTGCGCAAGATGCTGGTGGTGACGGTGGTGATGTTCGCGTTCGGTTACGCGCTGGTGCCGCTGTACAAGAAAATTTGCGAAGTAACCGGCGTCAACGAGATCGAGAAGGCGAATGAGCCGCTGGCGAACACGCAGGTTGACACAAGCCGCCTGGTGACCCTGGAACTCGACGCGAATGTGCGCAGCGATCTGCCGTGGCACTTCCGGCCGATGCAGGCCAGCGTGCAGGTGCATCCGGGGCAGTTGACGCAGGTGATGTACGAGGTAAGCAACGCGTCAGATGTCGCGATCACGGGCCAGGCGATCCCGAGTTACGGGCCGCAGATCGCAGGACAGTATTTCCGCAAGGTCGAATGCTTTTGTTTTGCGAAGCAGGTTTTCAAGCCCGGCGAAGTGCGGCAGATGCCGGTGGTGTTCGTGATCGAACCCGGGTTGCCGAAAGACGTGACGACCATAACCTTGTCTTACACGTTCTTCAAGGTCGAGGCGGCAGCGCCGACCGCGGTTGCGCCGGCGCCTAAAGATGGAAAAGCGGGCTGACATGGAGCAGACTCGGCCGATGCCGAAGCCCTCGCCGCTGCGCGTGATGAAGACCGTGTTCTGGTCTTTTTTCGGCGTGCGCCGGGGTAAGGACCAGAAGGACGATTTCGCGGGCGTGACGCCGCTGCAAGTTGTTGTGGCAGGCGTGATCGGTGCGGCGATTTTCGTCGCAACCCTGATCACGCTGGTGAAATTCATCACGTCGTGAGCGGGATGGCGGAAACGAATACGTAATACAGATAGCTATCAGGGAGAAACGAAATGCAGGATCAATCTACACATTACTACCTTCCGGAGCCCTCGCACTGGCCGGTCGTCGGATCGTGTGCGCTGTTTCTCATGACGTTCGGCGGCGTGCTCTGGATGAATGAGGTGCACGCGGGTCCGTGGGTCACGATAGCGGGCATGGCGGTAATGACCTACATGCTGTTCGGCTGGTTCGGTACCGTGATCCGCGAAAGCGAGGGCGGCAAGTTCAACAAGCAGGTCGACCTGTCCTTCCGCTGGAGCATGAGCTGGTTCATTTTCTCGGAAGTGATGTTCTTCGCGGCTTTCTTCGGCGCGCTGTTCTACATGCGCATCCTGTCCGTGCCGGGCCTCGGCTCGGGCGACACCATGGAACAACTGTGGCCCGGCTACGTCGCTACCTGGCCCACACAGGGTCCCGGTATCGAGGACACCTTCAAGTCGATGACGCCCTGGGGCATTCCGGCGATCAATACGCTGCTCCTGTTGACGTCAGGCGTCACCGTGACGTTTGCGCACTGGGCGCTCAAGAAGAACAAGCGTGGCCCACTCATCGGTTGGCTGGCTGCAACCGTGGCGTTGGGTATCCTGTTCCTTTCGCTGCAGGCCTACGAATACGTGCACGCCTACCACGAGCTGGGACTGACGCTCGGCATGGGTGCTTATGGCGCGACATTTTTCATGCTGACCGGTTTCCACGGCTTTCACGTCACCATCGGTACGATCATGCTGATTGTGATTCTCGGTCGCTCAATGGCTGGTCACTTCACTGCGGACCATCATTTCGCGTTCGAGGGGGTGTCCTGGTACTGGCACTTCGTGGACGTGGTTTGGCTGATGCTGTTCGTGCTCGTCTATTGGCTCTAAGCGTGGGGTAGCGAGAGTAGAACAAGAACATCCCACGGGGGACTCCGGCGGTTTACCGCCGGATCTGGGGCCGCACGCAAGTGCGGCTGTTTTTTTATGGGCCCGCCATTCAGAGGCCGCCTCTTGCGGGAATCAGGCCCAGGTAGTGGCCGATCATGAGCATCGCGAATAGCGCGACCGAAAGCGCTACCCTTATCGTCAGAGCCTTGACGGTACGGTCGGACTGCCCCTTGTCGCGAATCAGGTAGTACATCGCCGAACCGAGGCTGCCGACGATCAGGACCAGGAAGATGATGACGAAGAATCGCATGACGGGAAGGAACGCACGGGTTAATCGTGACGAGTGTAAAGGATAAGGCGCCGCGTTCCCACATGGGCCAAACTGTAGCGCAGGCCGGTTCCCGGCGCGGTCGGCCTGGCTGGCTGCCGGCACTTGCGGCCATTCTTGGCATCGCGCTGACCGTTGCGGCCGGCAACTGGCAACTGAACCGCGCACACCAGAAGGAACGCCTGCAACAGGATTACGAGCGCGGCTCGGCCGATGCGCCGATCCTGCTCTCGTCGATCGGTATTGCCGCGGAGGATGTGCGGCTCCGGCGCGTTGAGCTTGCCGGGACGTTCGATCCCCGCGGACTGGTGCTGCTGGACAATAAAATCCGTGATGGGCGGCCGGGATACGAAGTCATCATGCCGGTCAGGATCGGCGACTCGGCGATGCATGTGCTGGTGGATCGCGGCTGGGTGGCGGTCGGGTCCGATCGCAAAGTACTGCCGGAAATCCGGACACCCGACGCGGTCGTGAAGATTCAGGGGATTGCCACTGTGCCCGGCCGATTCTTCGAGTTATCAAAGGCCGAAAGCAGCGGGCCGGTCTGGCAAAACCTGACCATCGAGCGCTACATTACCCGCACCGGCCTGCAGGTCCAGCCGGTCGTTGTTCGACAGCAGAGCGAGTTGCCGGACGGATTGCTGCGCTCGACAGAGCGCCCGGACTTTGGCATTGCAAAACATTATGGCTACGCCGTGCAATGGTTTTCATTCTGCGGCCTGATCGTCTTTCTATACGCATACTTTCATGTCAAAACCTGGCGACAGAAAAAAAACGCGGCGGATGTTCCTGCTCCTGGGAACGATTAGCCTCGCGCCGATCATTGGTTCGCTGCTGCTGTTCTATTTCTGGAAGCCGCAGAATTTCACCAACTACGGCGAACTGATTTCCGCGGTTCCGCTCGAGGGGTCGGCAATCGCCGAGCGCGACGGCCGTGCGTTTCATTTCGACGATATGCGGGGAAAGTGGATTTTTCTGACCGTCGACGATGGCGCCTGCGATGACTATTGCCAATCGAAGCTGTACGTCATGCGGCAGGTCCGCCTGACGCAGGGCATCGACCAGGATCGCATCAAGCGCGTCTGGCTAGTCGCGGATGGCGTAGCGCCGCAACCGGCAATCGAAGCCGAGTATGTCGGTACGCGTATCGTGCTGGCCGCCGGAAAAGAGTTTGTCGCACGCCTGCCTGCGACGGATTTGCCTCGGGATCACATTTACGTCATCGATCCATTCGGCAACCTCATGATGAAATTTCCGCGCGAGGTCGATCCGCAACTCATGAAAAAAGATGTGACGAAACTCATGAAATTGTCCGGTGGCTGGATCCAGCCGGGAAGCCGGTAATCGGGGGCTAACGTGGGCAATTCGGCCGTCTGGCAGTTTTCCCTGAACATGGCGCACGCGGCCATATGGGGCGTGCCCTTGCTCGCGGCGCTGTATGTATTCGTGCGTTACGTGAGGCCGAGGCACCTTGTAGCGGCGACGCTTCTGGCGACCCTGGCCCTGGTGATGTTGGGCGCGTACGTTCGCCTGACTAATGCGGGCTTGGGCTGCCCCGATTGGCCCGGATGTTATGGCAAGCTCTCCCCCACGTTTGCCGCGGATCAGATCCAGGCTGCGGCGACCTCACAGCCCGACGGCAATGTGTCATTACCCAAAGCCTGGCGCGAGATGGTGCATCGCTATTTCGCTTCTTTCGTCGGCATCATGATTCTGGCCATTGCGATCCAGGCCTTCAGGGGCCGGCGCAATCGTCGCAGCGACCATGACGATCCGGCAAACCTGGTCGGACTGCCGATCGCGCTGGTGGCGATCGTCGTGCTGCAGGGTCTGCTTGGCAAATGGACGGTGACTTTCCTGCTCAAACCGGTGATCGTTACCTTGCATCTGCTGGGCGGCATGACGCTCGTTGCGTTGCTGGCATGGCTGTGTGCGCGCCATTGGCGGTTGACCGGCGGCCAGCCCTCCCGGCTGCGCGAAATACGATCGGTGGCGCTGATTGGGCTGGCGGTGTTGTGCGTGCAGATCGCGTTGGGCGGCTGGGTCAGCACGAACTACGCGGCACTGGCGTGCGTGGATTTTCCGACCTGCCACGGTCTCTGGAAGCCGGTCACCGATTTCGGTCATGGATTCCATTTTTTCCGCGAACTCGGCATGACCGCAGACGGGGAACCGCTTTCGAACGATGCACTGAACGCTATCCACTGGGCGCATCGCATCGGCGCGCTGGTGACCTTCCTGACGCTCGCGTTCGTCGCCCATCGCGCGCTGCGCGTGCCGGCGTTGCGTGGCATGGCTTTCGCGCTAGTTGCGTTGCTGCTGGTGCAGGTCTCTCTCGGTATTGCCAACGTTGCGGCAAGCCTGCCATTGCCCGTGGCGGTCGCGCACAATGGCGTGGCCGCGCTGTTACTGGCAACGCTGGTGATGTTAAACTCCGCCACTCGTTCGCCGTCCCCTTTCGGCCGCTAAATGTCTGATTCGCTGTCCGTCAGCAGCCCTGCCTCGCGGTCCCGGCAGTTCCTGCAACTTACCAAGCCGCGCGTAATATCGCTGATCGTATTTACTGCGGTCATCGGCATGTTCCTGGCCGTCCCGGCCGCGGAACTGGCTGTGCCGCACTTCTGGAGCGCTGCGCTGTTCGCCACGATCGGCATCGGACTTGTTGCGGGTTCGGCGGCAGCGGTCAATTGCCTGGTCGAGCAGAAGATCGATGCTGTGATGGCGCGCACGCGCGCCAGGCCGCTACCAATGGGCACCATCACATCGAACGAGACCCTGTTCTTCTCGGCAATCGTCGGCGGTGCGGGACTGGCCATTCTGTATGCGCTCGTCAATCCGCTGACGATGTGGCTCACCCTCGCGACGTTCGTCGGGTATGCCGTCATCTACACCGTCGTACTGAAACCGCTGACGCCGCAGAATATCGTGATAGGCGGCGCATCAGGCGCGATGCCGCCCGTGCTCGGCTGGGCGGCGGTTACCGGCGGTGTGTCGCACGACGCGCTGTTGCTCTTTCTGATCATATTCGCGTGGACGCCACCGCACTTCTGGGCCCTCGCGCTGTATCGAAAAAAAGAATACGCGCGCGCCGGCGTTCCCATGCTGCCGGTCACGCACGGCGACAAATTCACGCGCCTGCACGTGCTGCTGTACACGGTGATCCTGCTTGCCGTGACCATGCTGCCGTTTTCCACGCGCATGAGCGGATTGATTTATTTGCTTTCTGCCGCGGCGCTCGGCGGGTTGTTCCTGATCTACGCGATACGGATCTGCGTGGCCTACAGCGATGAACTTGCGAAAAAAACCTTTCGCTATTCCATCGTGTATCTGTCCCTGCTGTTTGCGGCGCTGCTGATCGATCACTTCCTGCGATTCTGAGCGCCTGACTTTCCGTGCAGTCGACCCTACGCATTTTCCCGCTGATCGTCGCCCTGGTTCTCGCGGGATGTCACGGCGACAAACCTGCCTTCGAGTCCACGGACGTAACTGGCGCGGATTTCGGCAAGGCGTTCACGCTGACCGACCAGAATGGCAAGCAAAGGTCCCTGCAGGATTTTCGCGGGCAAGTCGTTGTCGTGTTTTTCGGCTTTGCCCACTGCCCCGATGTGTGCCCCACCACACTGGCTGAACTGGCTGGGGCCATACGTAAGCTGGGGCCGGAGGGAGACAAGGTTCAGGTCGTGCTCGTCACGGTCGATCCGGAACGCGACACGCAGGAAGTCCTTGGCAAGTACGTCACCGCTTTCAATCCGAAATTTCTGGGGCTCCGCGGCAACGCCGAGGAAACCGCGCGGGTAGCGAAGGAATTCAAGGTGATCTATCAGAAGGTCGAAGGGCAGAAGCCGGAAAACTATACGATGGATCATTCCGCCGGCAGCTACGTGTTCGACACGAGCGGACGGTTGCGCCTGTACGTCGGCTATGGCCGGGGCACGGATGTCTTTGCGCACGACATCGGCCTGCTGCTGAAACAGTCCTAGGCAAAAAAAAGCCCCGCATCGCGGGGCTTTTCATTCGGGCAACTTGCGGTTATTGCGCTTGCGCCATCATACCGCGCATCTTTTTCATGGCCTGGCTCTCGATCTGGCGGATGCGTTCGGCGGACACACCGAATTCCCCGGCCAGGTCGTGCAACGTCGACGCGTCCTTTTCATCTTCCTTCAGCCAGCGTGCTTCGATGATGCGGCGGCTGCGTGCATCGAGCGCGGTCAACGCATTTTCCAGGCCCTGGCTGCGGACACGTTCGTTCTGCTCGTGTTCCAGCACCAGGCCGGGTTCGTCTTCTGCGTTAGTCAGGTAGGCGATCGGCGAAAAATTCTCGTCCTCGTCCTCACTCAGCGGCTCGAGCGCGATATCGTGACCGCCCATGCGCGTTTCCATTTCAACCACGTCGCTGGTCTTGACGTTCAGCTGCTTCGCAATCGCGTCGACTTCGGCGGGCGACATTGTTGAATGGCTACGCTTCAGGCTGCGCAGGTTGAAAAACAGCTTGCGCTGCGCCTTTGTCGTGGCGACCTTGACCAGGCGCCAGTTTTTCAGAATGAACTCGTGGATCTCCGCGCGAATCCAATGCACGGCAAAAGAAACCAGTCGCACGCCGCGATCGGGATCGAAGCGCTTGACTGCCTTCATCAGGCCGACATTGCCTTCCTGGATCAGGTCGGCATGGGGCAGACCATAGCCGAGGTAGCCACGGGCGATCGAAACCACTACGCGCAGGTGCGAAACCACCAGCTCGCGTGCGGCATCGACATCTTCATTGTCACGCAGGCGGCGCGCCCACGCCGTTTCCTCTTCCTGCGTCAGGAGCGGGAAACGATTTACAGCCTGGATATAAGTATCCAGGCTCCCCGTCATGGACGGGAACGGTACGGAAAGGGCCAAAGCACGGGTCATTGGAAAACTCCTTTGGCAAATATTAGCACTCGGGTAGTAGGAGTGCCAATCGATCCAAAAGTTCGCTCGACAATGGGAACGAGGTCCGCTACCGGGGCTCGATTTGCCATAAGTGACGACTCACTGAGAGCCAGGCGCCCAGCCACCCGAGCACGGCAGAAAAACCCAACAAAATCACCACCTCGATGGCGGCTGGCCAATCCAGCGCGACCATGGTCCCATAAAGGCCCCCGAGATCGGCTAGCTGGATATTGAGGACGAGAACCGCCGCGGCCACTATTCCCCAGGCCGCCAACCCGCCCGCCAGTCCCTGCACGGCGCCGAGGTAAAGGAAAGGGCGTCGGATAAAGGCGTTCGTGGCGCCGATCAATTTCGATACCTCGATTTCGTCACGCCGGGTAAGAATCTGCAACCGGATCGTATTGAATGTGACGGCCACGAGTGCAACGGCCAGAAGCACGGTCAGCAGCGTTACCAGCACGCGCGCGACATTGAGGGCGGCATCGAGCTTTCGCGCCCACTCGGCATCGAGTTGCACGTAATCCACTTTGGGCCACCCCCTGACCTCGTCGTGCAGGCGATCCAGCACCTGCGGATCGTTACCGCGAGCGGTGACGACAAATGCGTCCGGTAACGGATTCTTGCCGAGACTTGCGATCACGTCCGCCAATCCCGCGCCGCGCTTCAGCTTTGCGAGGGCCTGGTCCCGGGAAATGTATTCGAGCCGGCCGATTTCGGATTTGGATTTGAGCCGCTGCTGAACATCCCTGATCTCTTCGGCAGTCGCATCGATGGACATGAAGATACTGACCTGGGGATCGCTCGAAAGCTGGCGCGAAAACGTCTGCAGATTATTTAAACCAAGATAAAAGCCGGCCGGCATCGATAGCGCGATGCCGATCACGATGATGTTCAGCGACGTGGCAAACGGCTGGTGTGCCAGCCTGGCCAGGCTCATTCGCAACGTATGCAAATGCAGGAGCAGCCAGCTCATGCCGCAACGCGCCCGTGATCCAGATGCAGGATGCGTGGTCCAAGCCTTTCAATCATGTGTTCATCGTGGGTGGCGATGATGACGGTCACCCCGACCTGATTGAACGATTTGAACATGCCAATGATCTCTTCCGCATAAGCCGCGTCGAGGTTTCCGGTCGGTTCATCGGCGAGAAGGATGGCTGGACGATTGACGATCGCACGCGCGATGCAAAGGCGTTGCTGTTCCCCGCCGGACAAGGTGACCGGCGCGGCTTTTTCCCTGCCCAGTAATCCGACCTTGTCGAGTGCGGCCCGCGACCTTTTGGCAATCTCGCTGCGGGGAAACCCGGTAATCGCCAAGGGCAACGCCACATTCTCAAAGACGTTGCGATCGAACAGCAACTTGTGATCCTGGAAGATCAGGCCGAAGTTGCGGCGAAAAAACGGAATCATGCCGGCTTTCATCGACGAGACGTTTTGCCCGTTGATGATGACGCTGCCACCGGTGGGCCGTTCTATGGCCGTTATGAGCTTCAGCAGCGTGCTCTTTCCCGCGCCCGAATGGCCTGTGATGAACACCATCTCACCGGACTCGACCGAGAAGCTGACGTCGCGCAGGGCCTCGTAGCCGCCCGCATAGCGCTTGGCCACATGGCTGACCTGGATCATCGGACCGCGGCTGACTTGCGCGCTCACTCGAACAGGGCTTCCACGAATTGCGCAGCGGAAAACGGATGCAGATCATCCACGCCCTCGCCGACACCCACAAAGCGCAGCGCGACAGGCTTGTGCCTCGCGATGGCGGCGATCGCACCGCCTTTGGCGGTGCCGTCGAGCTTGGTCAATATCAGACCGGTGACACCGAGGGCGGCATCGAACGCTTTCATCTGGCTGACTGCGTTCTGGCCGTTGTTGGCATCGAGCACCAGCATGACCTCATGCGGCGCATCCGGAATCGCCTTCGCAATCACCCGTTTTACCTTGCGAATCTCTTCCATCAAATGCAGTTGCGTGGGCAGACGCCCCGCAGTGTCCGCGATCACGATATCGATACCTTTCGCTTTCGCCGACTGGATGGCGTCGTAGATCACTGCCGCGGTGTCGCCGCCTTCCTGGGCGATCACCGTTACATTGTTGCGTTCGCCCCACACCTTCAACTGTTCCCGGGCAGCTGCGCGAAAAGTGTCGCCAGCGGCCAGCAGGACGGATTTGCCTTGTGACTGAAAATACTTCGCCAGCTTGCCGATCGACGTGGTTTTGCCGGCACCATTTACGCCGGCGATCAGAATGACGAACGGCCGAGTGTTGCCTGGCTCCAGCGGTCGTTCGAGCGGCTCGAGCAACTCCAGCAGCGACTGCTTGAGCACGTCACGAATCTGCGAGGCGTCCGTCAGCCGCTGGGCCCGCGCTTTTGCGCGCGTCGCATCGAGCAGGTATGCGGTCGCGTCGACGCCAAGATCGCACGTCAGCAGGATCGTCTCGAGTTCCTCGAACAGCGATTCGTCGATGCGGCGGCCTGCGCCGAACACGCCGCCCAGACTTTCAGTGAGGCGCGCGCGCGTGGCCGCCAGCCCCTTCCTTAATTTCGCCGCCCAGCCGCCGTTGTTATCCACGCCTTTGTTATCAGCGGCGTCGCGCTTGTCACGCTTAAGGAAACTTAACATACTCTCGCGATGTCACAATCATGCTCAACAAGTCCTCCAAAAACAGCAGTAATTCTATTCTGTTTGCTCCCCATCCACCGATCGGCCTCGTGAACTGGCGCATCGTGCTTCGATATGCGGCGGGTGTCCTGGCCCTGCTGTGCGGCTACTCGGCCGCAACCGCCGCCCCGCTCGCGCAGCATGTGCTCGCCAACGGAATGACTGTCCTCGTCAAGGAGGATCATCGTTCGCCCGTCGCAGTGTCGATGGTCTGGTACCGGGCCGGCAGCATGGATGAAGTCAGCACCTCCACCGGCGTGGCACATATGCTCGAACACATGATGTTCAAGGGGACGGCAAAGGTGCC
This sequence comes from Betaproteobacteria bacterium, assembly GCA_039930785.1. Taxonomy (GTDB): domain Bacteria; phylum Pseudomonadota; class Gammaproteobacteria; order Burkholderiales; family JACQAP01; genus JACQAP01. The sequence goes on from JBDTTE010000015.1 coordinate 11,463, forward strand.
CGCCGGAGAATTTTCGCGAACCGTGGCGCGCGCGGGAGGAAGGGAGAACGCATTCACCTCGCGGGACTACACCGCATACCACGAGCAGTTGCACAAATCCAAATTGCCGCTGGCGCTGGAACTTGAAGCCGATCGCATGGTGAATCTTACGCTTGCGGACGAGGAATTTTCCAAGGAACTGAAAGTCGTCATGGAAGAGCGGCGCTCGCGTACCGATGACGATCCGCACGCGACGCTGTATGAACAAATGATGGCTGCGATCTATACGCTGCACCCTTATCGGACGCCCGTGATCGGCTGGATGAATGATTTGCGCAATATGCAACAAGCCGACGCCCGCGGCTGGTACGAGAAATGGTATGCACCAAACAACGCCACTCTGGTCGTGGCCGGCGATGTCGATCCCGAAGCGGTATTTGAGTTGGCCGAGAAGTTCTTCGGCCCGATTCCTGCCCGGACGCTGCCGGTGCGCAAGCCGCAGATCGAGACGCCGCAAACCGGTACCAAGCGCATCACCGTCAAGGCACCGGCGGAATTGCCTTACATCGTGATGGCCTATCACGCGCCCGTGTTGCGCGATGTCGAGAAGGACTGGGAGCCTTACGCGCTGTTCGTCCTCAATGGCATTCTGGACGGCAGTGATGCGGCCAGGCTGAACCGGAATATCGTCCGAAAATCTCGCGTGGCGAATTCCGCCAACTCGAGCTATGACCTTATCAATCGCGGTCCGGCGCTTTTTTTCCTCGACGGCGTTCCCGCGGAAGGCCACACCGTAGCCGAAGTCGAGACCGCGCTCCGCGAGCAGGTTCGTATCCTCATAGACGAAGGTGTCAGCGACGAAGAACTTCAACGCGTAAAGGCGCAGGTCACTGCCGGCCAGGTCTACGCGCGCGACTCGGTCTACTATCAGGCACTGCGTATCGGCATGCTTCAGACTATCGGATTGCCGCCCGACTCTTCGGATGTCCAGGTCAGGAAAATGCAGGAAGTGACGGCCCAGCAGGTGCGCGAAGTCGCGCGCAAATATCTGATTGACGACAACCTCACCGTGGCAGTACTGGACCCGCAACCGCTGCCGGGTGGCAAGCCGCGCCCACAACCGAAGCCCGAAGGCAGCAGCCGTGACCAGCGCTAGTTTGACGAGGTGGATCTTCGTATCGGCGGCGCTCGTGTGCGGTGTGCCCGCGGCGAACGCGACGCTGCCCATCCAGCAATGGCAAACGACAAGCGGCGCAAAAGTATTGTTCGTGGAGACGCACGATTTGCCGATGATCGATCTGGCCGTGGATTTTCCCGCGGGATCGAGTCGGGACACGCCGGAAAAAGCGGGGTTGGCATCACTCGCAGTGGGACTGATGCGCAGCGGCGCGGGCGAACTCACGGAAGACCAGATCTCGGAGCGCGCGGCCAGCATAGGCGCGGAACTATCGGGCCGGTTCGACATGGACCGGGCAGGGTATGGATTGCGCACGCTTTCCAGCGCGCGCGAGCGCGACGAGGCGCTGGGTCTGCTTGCCGCGGTACTGCAAAAGCCAACCTATCCAAACGACGTTTTCGTACGCGAGCAACAGCGCATGCTGGCGGGATTGCGCGAGGCTGAGACCCGGCCTGAAGTACTGGCGGATCGTGAATTCAAGCGCCTGATGTATGGCACGCATCCTTATGGCCAGCGCGGCGCGGGCGAAGCCGAGTCGGTCGCAAAACTGACAAGAGAGGATCTTGTCGCGTTTTATCGCGAACATTTTTTTGCCGGCGACGCAATCGTTTCGATGATCGGGGATATGACGCGAAGCGAGGCCGCCGCGATCGCCGAACAATTGACGGCGGGTCTGCCCGCGCGGGTGCAGCCGTTGCCAGCGTTGCCGCCCGTGCAGCAGTTGGAATCCGGGAAGATCAGCAGGATTTCCCATCCTGCGACCCAGGCCCACATCCTCATCGGACAGCCCGGGATCAAGCGCCTCGATCCGGATTACTTTGCGCTGTTCCTTGGCAACTACGTCCTCGGCGGCGGCGGCTTCGCGTCCAGGCTCAGCGACGAGATCCGCCAGAAGCGCGGCTACGCCTACAGCACATACAGTTACTTCAATCCCCTGGAGGTGGAGGGGCCGTTCCAGATTAGCGTGCAGACCAAAAAAGAACAAACCGAGGAAGCGTTGAAGGTCGCCCAGGACACCCTCGCAAAATTCGTCGCCGACGGTCCCACGGCGCAGGAACTGGATGCGGCAAAGCAGAACGTCATCGGGGGCTTTCCGCTGCGCATAGACAGCAACAAGAAAATCCAGGAATACCTCTCGATCATCGGTTTCTATCGATTGCCGCTCACCTACCTGGACGATTTTCCCGTTCGCATCGAGCAACTCACCCTCGAACAGATACGGGACGCATGGCGGCGGCGCATTCACCCGGATCGCATGGTCACGGTCGTCGTTGCCGGAGGCGATGCGGCCGAGTCGCCACGCTGAGAGCCAGTGCAGTGCTCGTCGCCCGCCGGGCGTGCTAGCCTCGCGGCATCAGAACTCCGTTTGTCCTGCCCGCTTGAAATCGAACCAGGTACGCATCATTGGCGGCCAGTGGCGCAGCCGCATCGTGCGGTTTCCGGACGCGTCGACGCTACGGCCGACGCCGGACCGACTGCGCGAAACGCTGTTCAATTGGCTCGGACAGGAGCTCGACGGCAGGACTTGCCTCGATCTTTTTGCAGGCAGCGGCGCGCTGGGTTTCGAAGCAGCCTCGCGCGGGGCGCGCAGCGTCGTCGCCGTCGAACAGGATGGCGCCGTATATCGTGCGTTGCTCGCAAACCGGGAGGCGTTGTCTGCGCAGCAGGTCGAACTGCGTCGCCAGGACGCCCTGGCATTCCTGAAGGCGGATGCGCGAACGTTCGACGTGGTTTTTCTCGATCCGCCGTTCAATCTCGGATGGCTGCCGAAGTTGCTACCACTGCTGCCCGCTCACATCGGGGTCGACGCGCGCATCTATGTCGAAGCTGAGAAGCCACCGGCATTGCCGGCGGGATTCGAACTGTTGCGTCAGGCGCGGGCGGGGCAGGTGCATGGTCTGCTGATAAAATACGCCGGACCATGAGAACGCGCGTCAATCGGGCTATTTACCCAGGCACTTTCGATCCCATCACACGTGGACACGAGGACCTCGTGCGACGCGCGTCCGGTATGTTCGATGAGGTGATTGTTGCCGTTGCCGACAGCCGCGGCAAAATGCCCTTCTTCGACGTGGATGAGCGCGTGACGATGGCAAAGGAAACCCTGGCACAGTTCCCCAACGTGCGGGTCGAGGGGTTTTCCGGGCTGCTGATGCAATTCCTGCGCAAGCACGATGCCAAGATCATTTTGCGCGGCTTGCGCGCCGTGTCGGATTTCGAGTATGAATTCCAGATGGCGGGCATGAACCGCAATCTGTATCCCGACGTCGAAACGCTGTTCCTGACGCCCGCGGAGCAGTACATGTTCATCTCCGCAACCATGGTGCGCGAGATTGCCTCGCTGGGCGGCGACGTCTCGCCGTTTGTGAATCCGCTGGTAATTCCGCACATGAAATCGCGGCTGGAACGGAGATAGCGGTTTGTCCCTGCTGATCACCGACGAGTGCATCAACTGCGACGTCTGCGAGCCCGAATGTCCGAACAACGCCATTTCACAAGGCGTCGATATTTACCAGATCGATCCGGCGAAGTGCACGGAATGCGTAGGGCACTATGATCGTCCGCAGTGCCAGGAAGTTTGTCCGGTGGACTGCATTCCGCTCGATCCGCAGCACGTGGAGGGCCGCGAAGAACTGCAGCAGAAATACCTGCACCTCATGCAGCGCGCAGATATTCCTGCCTGATCCAGCGCGTTACAGCCGCTGTTCTATCCCGTACTTGGCGTAGATGCTCTTTAGGGTGCCGTCGGCCAGCATTTTGTCGATTACTGCGTTGACCGCATCGACCATCGCCTGATCGGCCTTGCGCAAACCGATTGCCACCTGCCAGGTCAGTTCGGGTTCCGCGTCGAATCCATGCACCAGCGTGATTCCGGAATCAGGGTGCTGCAAAATGTAGTAGCTCATGCTGGCCGATGATGCGGCCGCGCCGTACAAGTCGCCTTTTGCCAGTTCATCCAGCATGTCCGTCTGGAACGCATACGGGGAAATACGTTTGCCCGCCTTGCCCAGAACCATGCTGGCGAATGAACCAACCATCACGCCGACCTTCTGTTCTTTTTCCAGGTCCTTGTAGTTGCTGATGGGCGTCGCGCCTTTGCCCAGGCCCAACGCCACACCGGAACGCTGATAGGGGTGGGTCAGCTTGAATTTCCCCTCGTGGACCTCTGCGTCGTTGACCACGTCGAGCATCATGTCGCAATTGACGACGTTTGCCCGGCGGCGGCCGAGGATCCATTCGGTGCTGAGCGAGAGGCCGAGCCCTTCAGCAACCGCGCGGCCGATTTCGATCTGGAAACCGGGCTGATCGGGGTTCTTGCTCGAATACGGCAACGCATCGGAATTGGCGCACATGGTGATCGTGCCGAGTGCTTTGGCTTCGGCCAGCGTGCGCGCGTTGGCATTCCCGATGACTACGAAACTTGCGAGAGCGCAAAGCGATGCGAGGGCGGTGACGCTCGCCCGACTGTGAATTTTTTTCATGATCATGATGGGTTCTGGGGTTCTTCGTCCGCCTTCAGGCTACGAATGAATTTGATGATTTGACGGATATCGTCGTCGCTGAATGCCGAACCGAAGGCAGCCATCTGCCCGGGCTTGCCGTTCTTGATGCGGTTGAATATGAACTCATCGCTGCGCTCCGAATTCATCAATTGCGGCGCCTTGCCCGGCTTGCGCCCCATGTCCTGATGACAATAACTGCATATGGTGCGGAAAGTGGCCTTTACATCGAATGGCTTTTTCGCATCGTCGGCCCAGGCCAGAGACGCAAAACCCATTGCCAGCATACAGGTGACCAGAAAACGCCGCGCCCAGAGTAGATTATTCGGGGTTCTCACTTCAGTCGTCCTTCCATGTTGAATCAAAACTCTCGCAGACTTAACGTACTGGACTAAATCGCGTGCACTTAGTTGACAAAAAGGGCGGGAACACAGTTCCCGCCCTTTGAAGAAACGCAACTGCTTGCCGCGGCTTACTGCAGAGCAAACACCTTCAGCACGCCGGAGTCCTTCGGCATGGACTTCCAGGGTTCACCCCACCAGTCGCCGTAGCCATCGCCAACCAGGCTGCCCCAACCCGTCATCACGGCAACGTACTGCTTGCCGTTCGCCAGGTAGGAGATGATGCCGCCCTCCATGCCTTGGCCGTTGTTGTGCGACCACAGCTTCTTGCCGTTGCTCGCGTCATACGCGACCAGCATGCCGTCGGCTTCCGGAACGAACAACAGGTTGCCGCCGGTGGACAACAGGCTGGCATGCGGGATCGCGCCCGGATAGGCGATTTCGAACTTTACCTTGCCGGTGATCGGATCACGTGCGCGGATGTGGCCGTGCATCTTGCCGCCATCAGGGCCGACGGCCGTGAAGTTGGCACCGATGTTCAGCTGAACCACGGGTTCGGTAATGGGTTCGGTCTTCACGACTTCCAGATCGATACACCATTCGTAACCCACGCGATAGAACAACTGGGTCTTCGGGTTGTACGTACCCGCGTTCCAGCTCAAACCGCCCATGATTGCCGGGCAAAGGTTCTTGTGCTTGCCTTCGGACAGATCGCGACGGCCAACCAGTTCGCCGTTGGGCTTGATGTCCTTGACGAAGTTGATCGCATCAACGGCCTTGTAGACGTTGACGGGCTTTGCGGTACGGTCGTATACAAAGTTAAAGCCGCCCTTGTTCGGGTGCACGACGTATTTCTTGCCGTCACGCTCCAGGAACACGAACTCGCCCATGGAGGAGTCGAAGTCCCAGGCGTCATGCGGCAATTCCTGGTGATACGACTTCAGTTCGCCCGTGTCGGCATCCAGCAGAATGACCGAAGTCACGTAGAGGTTGTCGCCAGGACGCGGACCTTCGGTTTTCCACTTGTCGCCAGCCCAGTCGTACAACGGTGCCGGGTTGCCCGTGCCCCACCATACTGCGTTGGTGTCCGGATCGTAGGAACCGGCCATCCAGCCGCCGCCGCCGCCCGTCTTCCACGAGTCGTTGCCCCACGTGTCACGCCTGTCGCTCTTGGTGCCTTCGTTGCCACCCACCGTGAAGAATTGCCAGACCTTTTCGCCGGTCTTCGCATTCACAGCGAAAATCGGGCCGCGGTACGGCCACTCGCCGCCTTGCGAACCGATGATCACCTTGTCCTTGACGAGCAGGGGAGCGCCCGTGAAGCCAACCGTCAGCTTCTCGGAATCGATCAGCTTGGTTTCCCAGCTGAGGACACCCGTCTTGGCATTGATTGCGGCGAGCTTGCCGTCCAGCGTGCCGATGAAGATTTGGCCGTAACCCGCGGCAATACCGCGGTTGTAAGGCGAGTGCGTCTGACGTGCGACGAGGTCTTCATTCAGTTTTTGCTTGTACGTCCACAGCACCTTGCCAGTCGCGCCATCGAGCGCATAGACCTGGTTGTACGGGCTGGAGTAGTACAGGACGCCGTCCACGGCCAGCGGGAAACCTTGCAGGCCACGATTGGCGCGCGATGCGGTATGCGACCAGGCTTCGGTCAGCTTGCCGACGGTCTTGGTGTTGATTTGGTCCAGCGGGCTGTAATGCCAGGACTTGTACGAGCCGTGATAAGTAAGCCAGTTGCCTTTTTCCAGCTCTTTGTCGCCATTGAGAAGGCGGTTGCCGTCGACATCCGCAGCAAAGGAACTTCCCGCAGCGATAGCGGCGGAAAACGCCGTTGCCAGCGCGATGCGCAGGTAACGTTTAGTGATGTTCATGTTTGGATTCCTCTCCAGAAATGTTCCCTTAGGTGATGCTTTGTCGCCGCGGGATCGTTTTTGACAAGAAAAAGCGGTTAGACGACAGATCCGCTTCTACTTCTTTGCTCCCTGAACGCAGAAACCGCGATGTTGGACGCCTTCTTGGAAGTGCTGAGGCCGGCTGGTTCCGCATTTCGGTACCGTCGGATTCTCGGGATGTTTTCGCAGCGAGTCAAGGAAAAAACGGACCGTGGCCCGGGAATTCGGAATGCCGGATTCCGGGAAATCATACGTGCTGGAGGGTGGGATTTTTTCCCGTCAACGGCGCTGGCAGGTCGGACAGAAATAGGTGGATCGCTGTCCCTGGCGCAAGGACCTGACCGGCGTACCGCACGTCCGGCAAAGTTCTCCGTCGCGTCCGTAAACAAAATACGACTGCTGGAAATAACCCGGTCGACCCTCGACACCCACGTAGTCCCGAAGGCTGCTCCCGCCGGCCTCGATCGCGGCCGAAAGCGTTTCACGAATCGCGGACACGAGCATCTCGCAACGCAACAACGATACGCGGCCCGCGGCTAGCCCGGGATGGATGCCGGCCCGGAACAGCGATTCGCTCGCGTAAATGTTACCGACGCCCACCACGACGTGGCTGTCCATGACCATTGTCTTTATGGCCGCAGTGCGACCGCGGGTATGTTCATGCAGCCAGGCTGCATCGAATTTCTCACCCAATGGTTCAGGGGCGAGTCGCGCCAGCAGGGAATGCTGGTAAGGATCGGTGGGTTCCCAAAGGACGGCACCGAAGCGGCGCGGGTCAGTGAGCCGGATGGCTTGGCCGGAACCCAGCACCAGATCGAAGTGGTCGTGTTTTCCGGCAGGCGTAGTGGCCGGAACGACCTGCAGGCTCCCGGACATGCCAAGGTGCACGATGATCCAGCCGTTGCCACAGTCGATCAGCAGATATTTGCCACGCCGCCCGACACTTCGTACGACGCGCCCGGACACCTTGCGCGCGAGTTCGCGCGGTATTGGCCAGCGCAACGCCGCGTTGCGCACAAGCGCGGTGACGATTCGCTGTCCTTCCAGATGCGGCAAAAGTCCGCGGCGTGTAGTCTCGACCTCGGGAAGTTCCGGCACGGCGCGGGGCTACTTTTTGGCGACCACGCGAGGGTCCGTCAGGCGGCGACCCACTTCTGCGCCGAAATGGAAGCGCATCGCGCTGTCTTCGCGCATCAACTGGAAATCCGGTTCCCGCTGCAGGATTTTCATGGTCACGGATTTGCCGTTCTTGAACTTCACGACGACTTGCTCCGTGGAGCGGCCAGCCTTGTCGGGCGCAACGCTCAGTGCAGAGGTGTGGCGCCATTCGTCGGCCCAGCGGTTGAAATCGTCCTGCGACACGGGCGCGTCCTTTGCCACCGGGAAATCACCGGTGGCTGCCCACGTTCCCTTTTCGTCGCGCACGATCTTGTAGCGCCCGAAATCGAACGCAACCGGTGTTTCGTTGACGTCGAGCAGGCGCCGGCCCAGCAGCTTGGTCACATCCGTGGGAATGCCATAACCATAAAGCGGCGGAACGACGTAGACATTGCCCCCGATCTCCACGTATTGCTCGTACGTGATGTCGTTCACGCGGCCGAAGGCAACCGATTGATCGTTGAGCGTGACGCGCACCGGCGGGGTGACCAGATCCAGTTGCGCCCGATCGGGATTCGCCAGCTTCTGCTTGGCGTTGGCATTGACGATATCGACCAGGCGGTCGACCTGCGTCATCTCCGCAGAAGCGGTCAGCGGAGCGACGAGTCGCCAGGCGCCATCGTGCTTTTCGAGCTTGATCTGCGGCGCGCCACGCGGTTCGATGACGATGCGACTCACGTCGTCCCGCTTCAACGGCGTGATTCTCATCTCAGGCGTGACATCGTGCGCGGCCCGGTAGTACATGAACAGGGACAGCGCCACGAGCGTCGCGATGAGCCCGAGGTTTAAAAGGACCTTGGCGTTCATGCCCTGCGCCGCCGCCACCAGATCACGCCTCCGGCTATCAGCAGCGACAGCGGCAATATGATCAGGAAGCCGAAACCGATCAGAGTCAAGCCGCCGCGCGTCAACTCGAGCGTCAGGTCGGAGCGGGTACGTGGTTGGACGGAGATCAGCGATTCGTCGCCCGCCAGCCAGTTGAGCATGTTCACGCCCAGATCGAGGTTGCCCAGCGTGCCGATGAACTGGTTGGCCAGGAAGTTGCCGCTGCCGGTGACGACGACTCGTTGCTTGCGATCGCCCACGCTGCGCTCCAGCGCGCCGGCGACGACGATTGGGCCCTTGACGTCCTTACCGGGGTCGAAGGCGATGTTCTTCTCGAGGCTGCCGGTTTCGAGCCAGCCGTCCTGCGCCACTTCCACTAGCGGCGTGAATTTCCATTTGCTGCCTTCCGCCTCGGCAATGCGTCGCGCGTAAGGAAACACGCTGGTCATCGTCGATCTTTCCGTGATGCTGTGCTTGCCATATGCGGTGGCGAGCGCGAATGTCATGGGCAGTTTCAGTCCACCCGCGCGCGGATCGATGACGGTGCCGGGGGACAGGCTCAACCCAAGGTCATCCGCGAGCGGCTGCAGGCCGTGCATCGAGTCGTTGTCGATCAACCAAAGCAAGTTGCCGCCCTTTTCCACCCAGCGCTTGATCTTGGCGATTTCGCCGGGGAGCGGATCGACCCGTGGGCTGGCAACAATCAGCACCGAAACGTTGTCCGGTACCTCCGGTGCGACGGCCAGATTCAAGGCCGCCGCCTTGAATCCCTTTACGCTCAACTGGGCGCCGAAGTCGCCCAGGTCGTGATTGGCGCGGCCGTCGAGCTTGCGCTCGCCATGACCGTCCAGCCATGCGATCTGGCGCTCGGTCGAGCGCGCGAGCCTGAGCAGCAGATTGGTCATGTCCTGCTCGGTCAGGTTCGTCAGGTGCTCGCTGCGACCGCCGTATTCCACCACCAATTCGCCGTTCGCGCGAACGCCGGCGGCCTGGGTTTTCTGCGGCTCCGCGCGAGGGTCCACGATCGTCAGCTTGAAATCCTTCTTGGCGCGGAGGTAACTGCCGAGGAAGGTCTCAACGAGCTTGCGCGCATCGCTTTCGGCATCCTGTGTAGTCGCGTACGCGGTGACCTGCACCGGTCCGGTCAGCTGCTTGAGCACGTCTATCGAAGCCTGCGTCAGCGTATTGCGCTGGCCCTGCGTCAAGTCCCACTGCGTCTTGATGTCTTTTGTCACCCAAACGACGGTCATGGCGAGCACGACGAGCAGCACGACGAACACGCCGTTCTGGATCAGCAGTTGCAGTCTGTGTCTGGAGTTGGTTTTCATGCGCGCAACCGGTCGGCGTCAAGGCGCCGGATCGACAGGATGAGAAAAACCGCGGTCAAGAGTGCGAAGTAAATCAGGTCGGTCACCGCAATCGTGCCATTCATGAATCCTTCGAAATGCTTGAGCAGCGAGAACAGGTGGACCGGACTGCCCGGATCGGATGCTGCGATGTTGATGAGCCACAACACGAGCAGGACAGCCAGGGTGCCGATCGCGGCGACCACCGGATGCGTGGTCAGGCACGATACGAACAGGCCAATGGCCGCAAAGCTGCCGGTCAGCAGCAGCAGGCCGACCAGGTTCGCGAAGAGCAGGCCGTAATCGAGTTTTCCGCCCGCGAGCAGCGACAGCGACATGCCTGCGATGAGCGCGCCGACAATCGCCAGGAAAATAAAGGTCGCCAGAAATTTGCCGAGCACGATTTGCGTCATCGATACCGGCGCCGATATCAGGAAGGTCATCGTCCTGTTGCGCCGCTCTTCCGCGATCAGGCGCATCGTCAGAAGCGGCACCGACATCATCAGGATGATCGACGCGATGCCGAACATCGGCACGATCGCGATCTCGGTCAGCCCCGGGGCGTTGGGTACGCGCATGAGTTGCGGCTGGACGGTGATGAAGTAATCGACCCGCGTCAGAAAAATCCACGCAAGGATAATCTGCAGGAAGGCGAGCACCACCCACGCCAGCGGCGAGGCGAACAGCGTGCGCAGTTCCTTGGCAATAATCGTACGAATCATGTGGACTCCACGCTGCTTTTGTCTTTCTCTTCTTCATCCAGGTGCGTCAGGTGTACGAAAACTTCTTCGAGGCTGGCCTGCGCCGGCTGCAACTGGAACAAACCCCAGTTACGCTCGACCGCAGCCCGCACCAGGTCGTCGGTCGGATCTGTGGCGCCGTAGGAATGCACGCGGAACACATTGGCCGATACTGCGTCGACCTTCGCCCCACGCACGACCTGCCCGATTTCCTGCGCGCCGGGTGGATTGCGCAAGCCGATCTGCAGAGCCTGGCCGCCGCGGAACTGCTTCAGCGCGCCGATGGTGTCGTTGAACACCACTTCGCCGCGATGCATGATCTGTACGCGATCGCAGACCGCTTCGACTTCCGGCAGGATGTGCGTCGAGAGAATCACGCTGTGTTCGCGTCCCAGGTCCTTGATCAGCGTGCGGATCTCGCGAATCTGGTTCGGGTCGAGTCCGACCGTGGGTTCGTCGAGGATGATGACGTCGGGTTCGTGAATGATCGCCTGGGCGATGCCGACGCGCTGCTGATAGCCTTTCGAAAGCGAGCCGATCAGGCGCTGGCCCATGTCGGCGAGGCCGCAGTGTTCTTTCGTTTTCTGCAAGGCAGGCGTAAGCGCGGCCTTGCCGATCTTGTGCAGCCGACCGGCCATGCGCAGGTATTCGTCGACCTTCAGTTCGCGGTACAACGGCGGAACTTCCGGCAGATAGCCAATGCGGGACTTGGCGAGTGTCGGTTTTTCGATCAGGTCGATGCCGCAGATGTCGACCGTGCCGCTGGTCGGCGCAAGATTGCCGGTCAGCATTTGCATCGTGGTGGTCTTGCCGGCCCCATTGGGGCCCAGCAATCCAAGAACCTCGCCGCGCTTGAGCTGTAACGAGACTTCGTGGACCGCGCGATTGGCTCCGTAAGTACGCGAAAGTGCACGCGCTGATACGGTTGATTCTGAGCTTGCCGTTGTGGTCATGCCCTTAAACCTTCGGTTAAATGGATCTGGATTTGTGCCGTTGATATTGCGAACCCGGAATCCGGGTGAAATTGCGTCCGGATCGCGCCGGCGCACGGTCCGGTGCGGGGATGGGGGTTACTTGTGATGGGCGCCAAATATACCTAAACTGTCCGCTGGATTGAAGAACTTCACGCAGGATCGCAATCTCTAACCATATCCCAAGCATCCCTGCGTTCCAGAAAATTTCCCCAACCATGCCTGCCAAGCCTTCCATACTTGCCGTCGCATTCGCCGTGCTGAGCCTGACATTGGCGGCTTGTGCGCATTCGGGCGCACGCGTAACAAATTCCACGACACCCAACCGTGTTGCAGCGGCTGGCGGCGACATCGGCGCCCAGGCCGACCCGGAAAATTACGAGGAACGCGCCCGCGACGTGTTGGGCACCGCTGCGCTCCCGCGATCCGATCTGCCGGATCGCAAATTGGATTCGGAATTGCTCTACAAGTTTCTCCTTGCGGAGATTGCCGGCCAGCGCGGCAACTACCAGACCGCCGCCAAGGCGTATCTGGACATGGCCAAGAGCACGCGCGATCCACGCATCGCGCGCCGCGCCACCGAAGTCGCGCTGTACGGTCGTTACAACGACATCGCAGTGGAGGCCGCGAAAGTCTGGCTGGCAACGGAAAAGGATTCGACCGCCGCTCGCCAGACACTCGCCGCGCTTTATGTAAACACCAACGATCTTGCCTCGGCAAAACCGCTGCTGCAGCAAATGCTCGCGGCGGACGGCAATAACGTGGGACAGTCCCTGTTGCAGCTATACCCGCTGCTGGCCAAGAGCACGGACAAGGCCGCGGTGCTGGTGCTGGTGAAGGAATTGACCGCGCCTTATCGCGAGCGACCCGAGGCCCACCTCTGCGTTGCCGAGGCGTCGCTTTCCGCCAATAAGTACGACGCAGCACTCGCCGAGGTTCGCGAAGCCATGCGGCTTCGACCGGATTGGGAAACCGGAGCGCTGCTTCAGGCGCAGATGCTCAATCGCGAATCCCGCACGAAGGCGCTCGACTATCTGAAGTCTTTCATCGACGCAAATCCGAAGGCCCAGGAAGCCAGGCTCGCCTACGCGCGCCAGTTGATCAACGACAAGAAATATCCCGAGGCGCGTGCGGAATTCCAGAAGCTGCTCGATGAGAATCCGCAAAACGGCGATATCGCCGTGACGGTCGCGCTGCTGTCCGTGCAGATGAACGACCTCGATGTTGCGGAAGCCCAGCTGAAGCGCGTCCTGGAGATGGACTACAAGGATCCCGACGCGGTGCGCTTCCACCTGGGCCAGGTCAACGAGGAGCGCAAGCACTACGACGAAGCCGCGAAATGGTATCTGTCGGTGGAGGACGGTGAGCAATATGTCCTGGCGCACGCGCGCTATGCGTTCATGCTTGCGAAGCAGGGCGATCTTGCGCAGGCACGCAAGCACCTGCAGGACCTTGTGCCGCAGAACGACGCGCAGCGCGTGCAGATCCTGCAATCCGAGTCGCAGTTGATGCGTGAGGCAAAGGATTTCCGCGAATCCTACGAGATCCTGCAGCGTGCGCTCGACGTGCAGCCGGACCAGCCCGAACTGTTGTATGACGTTGCGCTGGCGGCCGAGAAAATCGATCGTATCGACGTCGTCGAAACCAACCTGCGGCGCCTGATTGTGCTCAAGCCCGACCATGCGCACGCCTACAATGCGCTCGGCTACACGCTGGCGGATCGCACGGATCGCCTCACGGAGGCGCGTGACTACATCGAAAAGGCCTTGAAGCTCTCGCCAGAGGATCCGTTCATTCTCGACAGCATGGGGTGGGTCGAGTATCGCCTCGGGCATCTTGCGCAGGGTCAGCAATATCTCGAGCGCGCGTTCCAGCGGCGTCCCGATCCGGAAATCGCGGCCCATCTCGGCGAAGTTTTGTGGGTGAAGGGTGACAAGCCCGCCGCTGAAAAAGTGTGGCGCGACGCCTTGCACGACAATCCGGAAAACGACGAGCTGCAGAAGGTCATCAAAAAGTACCTTCGTTGAGCTGAGCCATGCAATTGCTGCATCGGCTACTTGCGCTGGTTTTTCTCATCGCAGTTCTGACGGGCTGCGCCACCCGCCAGCCGGTCGCGAACCTTCCCGCATCCAACGCTGCCATTGAAGCGTTCGCCCTGAAAGGCCGCGTCGGCGTCAACGTAGACGGCCGTGGCTATTCGGCAAGTGTCCAGTGGCGCCATGTGTCCGATCGCGATTCCATGCGGCTGCTTGTTCCCGCAGTCGGCTCCGTGATCGCCGAAATCGAAGTGGACCGCAACGGCGCAACGCTCACGACCGGCGACAAGAAAGTCTACAAGTCGAGTGACGTGCAATCCCTTACACGCGAAGTGCTGGGCTGGGACCTTCCCTTGTCCGGGTTGCGCTTCTGGGTAACCGGCCGTGCCGATCCAGGTTTTCCGCTCCAATCCGAGTCGCGTGACGCAAAGAACCGGTATGCGGCTTTCGTGCAGAACGAATGGCATGTCGAGTATCTGGACTATTTCGGGGACAGCGCCTTACCGTCGCGACTGTCGCTAGTGCGTGACCAGCTTCGCTTGCGCCTCGTCGTGGAAACCTGGGATCTTGCGCCGTGAATGCCGTTGCGCAGATATATCCGGCACCGGCGAAGCTCAACCTGTTCCTGCATGTTGTCGGCCGGCGCGCAGATGGTTATCACCTGTTGCAGACCGCCTTCCGTTTCATCGACTACGGTGACGACCTCACTTTCACAGTGCGGGCGGATGGGGCGATTCGACGTATTACGGCGCTTCCAGGCGTCGAAGAGGCGCAGGATCTGAGCGTGCGCGCGGCACGATTGCTGCAAAAAGAAACGGGCTGCGCATCGGGGGCCGACATTGGTATCGTCAAGCGCCTGCCGATGGGCGGTGGATTGGGCGGCGGCAGTTCCGACGCGGCGACGACGCTTATCGCGTTGAACCGCCTGTGGAAAACCGGTGTGTCGCGTGAGCGCTTGCAACAACTTGGGTTAACGCTCGGCGCCGATGTGCCGGTATTCGTGTTCGGACAGAGCGCCTTTGCCGAAGGCGTGGGCGAGCGCTTGCAAGCACTCCGCCTGCCGCCCGCGTGGTACCTCGTTTTGGTGCCCGAACTGGCTGTTTCCACTGCGGAAATCTTCTCGGCGGCTGAATTGACACGTAATACGAATGCAATCACAATAGCGCCCTTTTCAGTCGGCCTGGCCCGCAACATTCCCGGTCGCAACGATCTCGAACCCGTGGTGTGCGGGCGTTACCCGCAAGTGGCCCGTCATCTCGAGTGGTTGCGCCAGTTTGGCGATGCCCGCATGACCGGATCCGGAGCGTGTGTGTTTTGCGCGTTCAGCAATGAAGAGGCAGCCCGCCGGGCACTTTCGGAATTGCCGTCGGGGATGCGCGGTTTCGTTGCGCGCGGCCTGGACCGGCATCCTCTGTGGTCGGAGGACGAATAGAGGAATATTGGGGAGTCGCCAAGTGGTAAGGCACCGGATTTTGATTCCGGCATTCGTAGGTTCGATCCCTACCTCCCCAGCCAGTCAAGGGGACCTGTCACCGGAAACGGGTGACCGAATTGAAGGGCGGCAGGTGCGAGCACGCAGTTTGAAGGCAGTCGGTTCTCAGGGTCGTTCCAGTCTCTAGATTTCCAGGTTCCAGTCCCCAGCATGGCTTACGACAGCTTGATGGTGTTTACCGGCAATGCTCATCCGAAGCTTGCCGGGGATGTGGTCAAACACCTCAACATTCCGCTCGGACGCGCCTCGGTCGGCCGCTTCAGCGACGGCGAAGTGATGGTCGAGCTGCTGGAAAACGTGCGCGGCAAGGATGTCTTCGTCCTGCAGTCGACCTGCATGCCGACCAACGACAACCTGATGGAAGTGCTGTTGATGGCCGACGCGCTGAAGCGTTCGTCCGCCGGGCGCATCACCGCAGCGGTGCCCTACCTGGGTTACTCGAGGCAGGACCGGCGCCCGCGCTCGGCGCGGGTGGCGATCAGCGCCAAGGTGGTGGCAAACATGATGGTGGTGGCAGGCGTGGATCGGCTGCTGACGATGGACCTTCACGCGGACCAGATCCAGGGCTTTTTCGATATTCCGGTCGACAACGTCTACTCGGCGCCCATCCTGCTCGGCGATATCTGGAAGCTGGGGCATCAGGATCTGGTGGTGGTATCGCCCGATGTGGGCGGCGTGGTCCGCGCGCGTGCGCTGGCAAAACGGCTGGAGTCGGACCTGGCCATCATCGACAAGCGGCGTCCGCGCCCGAACGTGGCAACGGTCATGAACATCATCGGCGATGTATCCGGTCGCACCTGCGTGATCATGGACGACATGGTCGATACGGCGAACACGTTATGCGAGGCCGCGCTGGCATTGAAGGAAAAGGGCGCGAACAAGGTGCTGGCGTACTGTACGCACCCCGTCCTGTCCGGCAAGGCGGTTGAACGCATCGAGAAATCGGTGCTGGATGAAGTGGTGGTGACGGATACGATTCCGCTGCGCGAGGATGCCCTGCGCTGCAAGCGCATCCGCCAGCTAAGCATCGCGGCACTGCTGGCCGAAACGATGCTGCGGATCAGCAACGAGGATTCGGTGTCCTCGTTGTTCATGGAATAGAACGTAATTTTTAAACAGGTTTCACGAAGGGTGGCGGGAACGTCGCCCGCAACAAAGGCAGGGCGGCGGCAACGCCGCCTGCATCAAACGGCAGCCGGCGGAGACGCCGTCCCGTTTCAATAGCGGTGGCACTGGTCGCGGTGGCCGCTGCGCAATTTTAGGAGAGCAACATGGCAACGATAGAAGTCACTGCAATGTCCCGCTCGCTGCAGGGAACGGGTGCGAGCCGCCGCCTGCGCG
>JBDTTE010000016.1:0-26915 GCA_039930785.1 Betaproteobacteria bacterium
TGCCGGCAGGTGATCGTCCAGGGCAGCGATCACGGCTTTGCCGAGTTCGGCGCGTATCTCGACATCGTCATGGATTTTGCCGCCAGCGAGAAGAGCGGCAACCTCTCTCGCGTATAATCGCGGCCGGCTTCCCCCCGCATCGCATTTCACGCCCTACCGGCGCAGCTCATGAATGTTTTCTTCGAAGAAGACGGCGCCTTCCGTGCCGGCATTGTCCTTGCCGACAACAATACGTCCCTGCAAGTCGAGAACCAGCACGGCAAACGTAGCAAGGTCAAGGAATCTGCCGTCCTGATCCGCTTCGATCACATCCCGCTGGCGCAATTTGTCGCGGAGGCGCAGAAGGTTTCCGAGGAAATCGATCCCGCGTTCCTGTGGGAATGCTCGGGCCAGGTGGAGTTCGGCTTCGACCAGCTTGGCCGCGAGTATTTCGGTCGCGAGCCGAAGCCAGCCGAAAACGCCGGTTTGCTGATGCGGCTGCATTCCACGCCCACGCATTTCTATAAGAAAGGCAAGGGTCGCTACAAGGCCGCGCCGCCCGATGCGCTGAAGGCTGCGCTCGCCAGCGTCGAGCGCAAGAAAAAGCAGGCACAAATGCAGGCCGCTTACGCCGAGCAGCTGACGCGATTCGAATTCCCGGAAGAACTGCGGCCGATGCTGGCGCAGTTGCTGTATGACCCGGACCGAAACACGGTGGAGTTCAAGGCGCTCGAGCAAGCCGCCGCACAAACGCACCTCGCCATTCCGAAGTTGCTGGAAAAGAGCGGCGCCCTCGCTTCCACGCGCGACTATCATTTTGGCCGCTTCCTGTATGAATATTTTCCCCGGGGTATCGATTTCGACCCGCTGCTTGCAGCCGATGCGCCAGGCGAACTGGCGCTTTCCACGGTAGAAGCCTTCAGCATCGACGATGCCGCGACGACGGAAATCGATGATGCGTTTTCGGTATCGAAGCTTGCCAATGGCAACTGGCAGGTCGGTGTGCATATCGCGGCGCCCGCGCTTGGCATCGCCCCCGGTTCCGATCTCGATCGCGAGGCCGCGAAGCGGTTGTCCACGGTGTATTTTCCTGGTGACAAGATCACCATGCTGCCGCAGGCGACGATCACGCAATACACGCTTGCGGAAGGTCAGGCGTGTGCAGCGCTGTCGATGTACGTCGAAATCACGCCCGGGTTCGAGCTGGTGGGCCAGCGCAGCGTTGTCGAGCGCGTGCGCATCGTCGCCAACTTGCGCCATGACGAACTTGAGGCGCAGTTCAACGAGCAGCAACTGGCCACCGGGAAACTGGACCACCGTTTTGGCGAAGAACTGATGGTTTTGTGGCAGTTTGCCGCGAAGCTCGAACGGGGCCGCGGCAAGGTAGATACTGTTCAGACACGCGCGGATTACAACTTCTACGTGGAAGGCGAGCAGGTTCGCATCGTCGAGCGCCGCCGCGGGTCCCCGATCGACAAGGTCGTATCGGAATTGATGATCCTGGTGAACACCGAGTGGGGACGCATGCTGGGCGAGAACGGCATTCCCGCGCTGTATCGCGCCCAGGCCGCCGGCAAAGTGAAAATGTCCACAGTTCCGTCGCCTCACGCGGGCCTCGGGGTTGCGCAGTACATCTGGGCGAGTTCGCCATTGCGACGCTACGCCGACCTGATCAACCAGCGGCAGTTGCTGGCGCTGGTGCGCAACGAAGCGCCCGCGTATCCGCCCGGCGACGAGCGCCTGCTCGTCATCCTGCGCGATTTCGAACTGGCCTATGAGGCCTATGCGGAATTCCAGCGCGGCATGGAACGCTACTGGTGCCTGCGCTGGCTCATCCAGGAAGGCGTGGAACTGAGTGGCGCCGACGTCCTGCGCGAGGAGCTCGTGCGCCTCGACCATATTCCATTCGTGACACGCGTCCCGGCCCTGCCGTCGATGCCGGCAGGGAGTCGCGTGGAACTCGCCCTCTCGGATATCGACTTGCTCGACGTGTCTTTGCGATGCGAGTTTCGCCGCGCGCTGGACCCACCGACTACCTGACAGCCATACCGCAGATAACTTAGAATGTTCGCGGTCGTTTTGCCGATATCAGTTTCATCAACGACGCCACTCTCACCAACGACGCCGGGGTGAATTTGCCGGAATCCACGATTTCCGCTTTTTCCGCACGGGGCGGCCTCGGCGCCGGTGCCGCCATCCCCCCCGCCGCGTCGAGCGATATTCTGCTGATCACGATTGCGGTTTCCATCGTCGTTCATGCTGTGGTTCTGCTGATCACGTTCGCGCCGCCGGACGCCATCTTGCCGAAGTTCGAATCCCACCTCGACGTCGTGCTGGTCAACTCGAAATCGGCTTCCCGGCCGGTCAAGGCGGATGCGCTGGCCCAGGCGGATCTGGACGGCGGCGGCAATACCGAAGCGGATCGTGTTGCCAAGACCAATCTGCCCAAGCTGGACGTCGATCCCGCGCCAAACGTGCAACTCGCTGCGAAACAGGTGCAGCGGCTGGAAGAGGAAGCGCGCCGACTGCTCCAGCTGTCGCAGGCGGCAACGGCTGCTGCTACGGCTGATTTGACGCAACCCGCGCCGGAGTTGCCGCGCGAAGCGCGCCTGGAGGATCCCGCGGCGCAACAGCAGAAACTTCGCGTCGCGCAACTCGAAGCGCAGATCGCCAAAGAGTGGGATGAATACCAGAAAATGCCCCGGCGCAAATTCATCGGCGCGCGTACCGAGGGTGTGGTGTACGCCGAATACGTGGACCAGTGGCGCCAGCGCATCGAGAAAATCGGCACCCAGTATTTCCCCGACGAAGCCAGGCGCGGCAAGATTTTTGGCTCGCTGGTCATGACCGTGCACATCAAGGCCGACGGCAGCGTCGAAAAAGTCGAGATCGATCGTTCCTCCGGCTTCCCGGTTCTCGATGCTGCCGCGCGGCACGCCGTCGATCTCGCTGCCCCGTTTCCGCCGTTTCCACCGGCCGTGCGCAAGGATTGGGACATCCTGAGCATTTCGCGGACTTACAGCTACACCCGCACCGATCTGGAACTGCTGGTCAAACCATGACCGATCACTATGCGGTCGTGGGCAATCCGGTCGCCCACAGCAAGTCCCCGGAGATCCACGCCGCGTTTGCCCGCCAGACCGGCCACGACGTCGAGTACCGTAAGCTGCTCGCGCCCCTGGACGGTTTTCGCAGCGCCGTGGAAACATTTCGCGCCAGCGGGGGCCGCGGCGTAAATGTGACGGTACCGTTCAAGCTCGAGGCTTACGATTTCGCCGACGAAGTCTCGCAACGTGCCAGGGACGCCGAAGCGGCCAATTGCCTGCGCTTCGACGGGCAACGCGTGCACGCCGACAATACGGACGGCGTCGGCCTGATCCGCGACATCGTGCACAATCTCGGCGTCGCGCTCGCCGGCAAACGCATCCTGTTGCTTGGTGCGGGTGGCGCAGCGCAAGGCGTGATCGCACCCCTGCTCGAATATGAGCCTGCCATCCTGACCATTGCAAATCGCACCGTGGACAAAGCTCTTAAGCTCGCCGAAATGTTTCGCCGCAAACCGGCAGCCGCTGCGAGTGTTCTGAGCGGCCTGTCCTACGGCGACCTCGCCGGCCACCATTTCGACGTCGTTATCAACGCCACCTCGACCAGCCTGCAGGGAGGAATGCCGCCGTTGCCGGCCGAGGCGCTTGCCGCCGGCTCACTGGCCTATGACATGATGTACGGCGTCGCCCCGACGCCGTTCCTCGCATTTGCGCAAGCGAAGGGCGCTCGCGTGGCCGACGGGCTCGGCATGCTGGTCGAACAGGCTGCCGAATCCTTCCTGTTGTGGCGCGGCGTGCGGCCGCAGACCGCGCCAGTCATCGCCTTGTTGCGCGGGAAGTAACCGATGAAACGCGCGTGGCGCTGGATCGCGCGCATCGTGCTGCTCATACTGGCCGCGCTGATCGTCTATCAGGCCTGGATATTCGGCAACGTCGTGTGGTGGATCTGGTTCAACCCGTCTACCAGCGCATTCATGGAAGAGCGGCTCGGCGTGCTGCAGCAGGACGACCCGAAAGCAGCACTTCGCCACCAATGGGTTCCCTATGAGCGCATCTCGGTCAATCTGAAGCGCGCACTGATCGCCTCCGAGGATGCAAAATTCCTCGATCACGATGGCTTCGACTGGGAAGCGATGCAAAAGGCTTATGAGAAGAACGTGAAAAAAGGCAAGGTCGTCGCCGGTGGTTCGACCATCAGCCAGCAACTCGCGAAGAATCTGTTCCTCTCGGGTCGGCGCACGCCCTGGCGCAAGATCGAAGAAGCCCTGATCACGCTCATGATCGAGAACGTGATGTCGAAGCGGCGCATCTTCGAGATCTACCTGAACGTGATCGAATGGGGCAACGGTGTGTTCGGCGCACAGGCCGCGGCACGTTACTACTATGGGGTCAGCGCCGCGAATCTCACGCCCGAACAGGCGGCGCGCCTTGCGGCCATGGTCCCGAAGCCGCGCTTCTACGACCGGGTGCGCGAGACGCCGCTATTGGAAAGGCGCACGGCGATCATCCTCGATCGCATGGACCAGGTGTCGGTGCCGTGATGACCGGCACGTATAATTCAGCTTTGGCGCGGACGGTTACTTGCATCGTTTCGGATTTCTGCGCTTCCCCGTTCTCGAAATGCCTGGCCATTGAGACAACCAAGTACAGTATCAATGAGAAACAACATCTCGACGAATCGCAGTTTCTGCAGTTCGTCGATGAGGTCGCAATGGGCCTGCTGAATCTCCGGATGCCAACTTGATTGGCGTGTGCCCCAACGTGCCGTTGAACCGGACCGCCTTGCGCACCGGCGCCCGGTTAACGGTTGCGTCATGCTGATCCATCCGCAGTTCGACCCGGTCGTCGTACACCTGGGGCCGCTTGCCGTGCGCTGGTATGGCCTCATGTACCTCGCGGCCTTCCTGCTCGTGCTCGTTCTTGGTCGTTATCGCATCCGGACGCAGCCGTGGCGCGGATTGACGACCCGCGACCTCGACGACCTCCTGTTCCTCGGGGTGATCGGTGTCGTCGCCGGCGGTCGCCTCGGCTACATCCTGTTCTATAAATTCTCGGACTACCTGCGCGAGCCGCTGCATATTTTTTATGTCTGGGAGGGCGGCATGTCCTTCCACGGCGGATTTCTCGGCGTGCTGGTCGCGGTGCTCTGGTTCACCCGAACCCGACACAAGGGCTGGCTTTCGGTAATGGATTTCATCGCGCCGCTTTGTCCGCTCGGCCTTGGCGCCGGCCGCATTGGAAACTTCATCAACGCGGAACTGTGGGGACGACCCGCGAGTGTTCCGTGGGCGATGATATTTCCGAACGTCGACAACACGCCGCGGCATCCCTCCCAGCTCTACGAATTCGCGTTCGAGGGCCTCGTCCTGTTCGCGCTGTTGTGGTGGTTTTCGTCCAAACCACGGCCGGCCGGAGCGGTATCGGGATTGTTCCTGCTGGGCTACGGCGTCTTTCGCTTCGGTGTCGAATTCACCCGCGAACCCGATGGCTTCCTCGGGCTCCTGACACTCGGGTTGTCGATGGGCCAATGGCTGAGCCTGCCCATGGCCTTGGCCGGTGTGGCGCTGATCGCCTGGTCCTACCGGAAGAAGGCTAGTTAAGCTCGCTCAGGTCGCTGGGCGGCTTGAGCGCGAAGAAACTGCGCCGGTTCAGCAGCCGGCGGAAATTGTCGAGCGAGAGCAGGTGCGAATAGATTTTCTCCATCGCGCCGGCCGCCATCAGACGGCGCAGGTCTTCCGCCGTAAGCGCTTCGAGTGCATCGCGCGAAACACGATGCATGCCCTCGAGCTGCATCGTAAAACCGTCGACTTCCGCTTTCATCGTGAACGGCTCGAGTAGATCCAGTTCGACGATGAGCTTGGTCAGCGATTCGCAGCGCGAAAGGTCCTGCTCATAGTCGAACAAGAGCTTTTCCAGCGATCTCCATTGCTCGACAGCCTCACCTTCCTCGTCGTACATCGCCTCGCCGTCCTCGTGCAACGCACTTCTGTCCACGCAGACGATGCGTTTCATCTGCAATGTACCGTCGACCGTGAGCCTGCTCATGCAGAACGGATAGCGGCGCACATAGGCCGGCAGGTAGGTTCGGCGGTCCCACATGCCATCGGTCAGGACGAAGAGGTTTTGTTTCGCCTGCAGGCCCAGCACGAGCACCGCGCTGAACGTTTCGCCGGTGGCGTCGCTCACGAATGCGATCGGATAATCGCGGCACGCCGGTTCGAATTCCGAAAGGCTGAGCGGCATGGCGTGCAGGCGATGGAATACTGACGGCGTTTCCTCCGCGTGCGGCAGCAAAACCCTGTGGTCTTTTTCCAGCGGCGTGATCGGCCCGTAACCCAGTGGAGGCTCGATTTTCATCGGCGGCGTTTTGTTTTGGTTGGGGAGGTTTTCAGTATAATAGCGCCCCGCAGCGGTACGATGGAATTGCGCGAAATTCGGGGACGTAGCTCAGCTGGGAGAGCGTCGCGTTCGCAATGCGAAGGTCGAGGGTTCGATCCCCTTCGTCTCCACCAAAAACAAACGCCACCACAGGGTGGCGTTTGTTTTTGGTGGAGACGAAGGGTCGATCGTAGCGTCTGTTATTCCCCCGACACCATCACGATCCATCCCTCCAGCGCATCGATCTTCGCTGGCAATCCATAGTTCGTTTCCCTTCGTTGCCATCCCCACGCTGCCTGCATCGCGCACAACACGGCGTCGAGTCGGTCACCGCTTGCGTCGCGCACCAGGGAATTCAGAAGGTGTGCCGGCCCTGTCAGCGCGAAGCCAAATGGATTGGTGTTCGCGACCAGCGCATCGACGATCGCTTTTCGCGCCCGCCTGCGCGCGGGTGTCTGTTTTGCGACCGCGTCGTTTTTGTACGAAGCCTTCGCCATCTGCCGCGCTGAATACCCCGGATAGGCCTCCAGCGCCACGCGCAGCGGATCTCCCAAATGCAATCCCGGAATGGTCACGCCCGCGTCCAGCAATCGCGGCGCACCTTCGAGGAACATCAGCCCAACGGGCGGATTGACGAGTTTCAGCGGGCTGTGCGATCCGGCGGGATGATCTGCCGCACGATGCGCATAGCGATTTCCCGCGGGCCGGCTTTCGCGATATCCATCCAGCGCTGCGCGGAACGCTTCGCGCCCGAGGTTGCGACAGTGCTCGACGAGTTGTGGCCATTGCATGGGCCACCCGAGATCGCGCACGGCTTCGCGCGGCAGGCCAAACGGGAAATCGAATCCCGCGATCCACGGCCCGGGACGGCACAGCCACGATTCGAAATCGTGCCACGTGGGAAATTCTTCTATCGCTTCGACATGGAACGCTGCATTGCGAAGGCGGCCACTGGCGACTGTGACCGGTTTGCGCGGGCGTGGGCGGCTGGTGAAGTCGATGCCGTGTATCGACCAGTCGGCCGCCTTGTGCATCTTCCGTTCAGGGGGCGAGTTTTTTTTCCAGGCGGCGCGCGAAAACCGTCATCTCTTTCGCGGCCTGCTTGTCGCCGCGCTGTTCGGCTATCTCGATGCCGCGCCGGAAAGTTTGCAACGCTTCGTTCGGGTTGTTGCCCTTCTCCAGCGCGGTGCCGAGCATCTTCCACGCGGCGGAGTACTTCGGGTCGAGTTCCAGGGCGCGCTTGAAGTGAAAAATCGCCACCCAGATTTGCTCGAGCTTGAGATATTCGTTGCCGAGGCTGAAGCGCAATAGCGCAGACTCCTTGCCCTGCTCAAGGAGCTTCTCGAGGTTCGCGATGATCTTTTGTATGTCCAGTTCGATCGGACCAAAAGGTTATAGCTCGATGCGGGTGCCCAGTTCAACGACACGGTTCGCGGGAATCTTGAAGAAAGTCGTCGCACTCGACGCGTTGCGCGACATGAGAGCGAACAACTTTTCGCGCCACAGGGCCATCCCCGGCCCGACCGTCGGAATCAGGGTTTGCCGGCTCAGGAAGAACGACGTTTCCATCATCTCGAATTTGAACCCCTTGGCCGAGGCGAGCGCGAGTGCCCGCGGGACGTCTGGCTCGTCCTTGAAGCCATAGCGCACCACCGCGCGGTAGAAATCCGACCCCAGCGACTGGATCTCGATGCGTTCCTCGTCCGGGACATGGGGAATGTCGATGGTGCTGACCGTGAGCAGCACGATACGCTCGTGGAGCACTTTGTTGTGATTCAGGTTGTGCAGCAGCGCGTGTGGTACGCCTTCGGAGGCCGCGGTGAGGAATACCGCGGTGCCCGGTACGCGGGTCGGCGGATGGGCGGTCACGCTCTGGATGAAGGGCTCGAGCGGAATGGCGCCCGGCGAGAGGCGTTCCACGAGCAATGCCCGGCCGCGTTTCCAGGTAACCAGAAGGATGAAGAGCAGGATGGCGACCACGATCGGGAACCAGCCGCCATGGAAAATCTTGATGGCGTTCGCACCGAAGAAAGAAAGGTCGATCGTCAGGAATAGCAGCAGCAGCGGGAGCGCGACCCATAACGGCCAGTGCCAGAGCTTGCGCATCAGCACGAACGCCAGGACGGTGTCGATGGCCATGGTGCCGGTGACCGCGATGCCGTAAGCGCCGGCGAGATTGCTCGATGATTCGAAGCCGAGCACCAGGCCGATGACCGCCGCCAGCAGCACCCAGTTGATCCAGGGCATGTAGATCTGGCCGATCTCGCTTTCCGACGTATGCGTGACTTCCAGGCGTGGACAATAGCCCAGCTGGATCGCCTGACGCGTCAGCGAATACGTGCCGGAAATGACAGCCTGCGAGGCAATAACCGTTGCGACCGTGGCCAGCAGTACCAGCGGGAACAGCGCCCACTCCGGCGCCATGTGATAGAACGGATTCTGCAGCGCTTCGGGGTTGTGCAGGACCAGCGCACCCTGCCCGAAATAGTTCAGCAGCAGCGCGGGCAGCACGCAGATCGCCCAGGCGAGCCGGATCGGCTTCTTGCCGAAATGGCCCATGTCCGCGTAGAGCGCTTCGGTGCCGGTGATGGCGAGCACGACGGCGCCCAGCACGAGAAAGCCCTTGCCCGCATTTTCTACGAAGAAATGAACGGCGTAGGTCGGCGAGAATGCCGTGAGCACCTCGGGATATTTCAGGATGTTGAGAATGCCCAGGAGTGCCAGCACGGCGAACCAGACGATGGTGATGGGACCGAACAGCGCGCCGACCATTTCCGTGCCTTTTTGCTGGAACAGAAACAGCCCGATCAGGACAATGATCGTTAGCGGAATCACGAAGGGCTTCAGCGCGGGCGTTGCGACTTCGAGCCCTTCCACGGCGGAAAGTACCGAGATGGCCGGTGTGATGACGCCATCGCCATAGAACAAAGCGGCGCCGAACAGGCCCAGGGACATCAACACAAAACGACCGCGCGTATTGCGCGGACTGGCCCGCAGCACCAGCGCGAGCAGGGCCATGATGCCGCCCTCGCCCCGGTTATCCGCGCGCATCATGAACATCACGTACTTCAGCGTGACGACGATGAACAGCGCCCACGTAATCAGCGACAGTACACCGAGCACGTTGTCGTGGTTGGCGATGACCGAGTGGCTGCCATTGAACGCCTCGCGCATCGTGTACAGCGGGCTGGTGCCGATGTCGCCGAATACAATGCCGATCGCTGCGACGGTCAGCGGCAGCGTTCCCGCCTTCTCGCAACCGTTACCGTTCGAACTCATCGAGGTGCTGTTTCCACGGGATGGGCTGGCCTCAGGTTCCCCGGGGGCACGGCATTACAGGAGATTGCGGCATGCACGGATGATTATCGGACGTTCGACGGCTGATAGTGAGCGATTCGGACCGCGTTCAACGGGCGAACCGGGCAGCGCAGCAGGCGTGCGCTCCGTAACGAAGCTGTGGTGACAGGGGTTCGGTTATCATTTTGGCCCAGCACGGTCAGACAGACAGGCCGCAGCTGTTGTGGCGCAACATTCTATACCGGGAGCGAACCGTGACCAAACAGGCCATCCAAACCGCCGAGGCGCCGCAGGCAATCGGCACCTATTCCCAGGCCATTCGTGCCGGTAACACGCTCTATCTTTCCGGTCAGATCGGCCTGGATCCCGCCACCATGCAGGTCGTTGAAGGTATCGAAGCGCAAATCCATCGGGTATTCCGCAACATGCAGGCGGTGGCGGCCGCCGCCGGCGCAAGTCTCGATGATGCGGTGAAACTCACCGTCTTTCTGACGGATCTCGCACATTTCGCGAAATTGAACGAGATCATGTCCCAATATCTCAAACCGCCTTTTCCCGCGCGTTCGGCGCTCGGCGTTTCGCAATTACCGCGTGGCGCCCTGGTCGAGATCGAGGCGATCCTGTACATCGATTGAGACCCAAACCGGTGAGCGAGGCACGGAAACGTAATAGCCCGCCGGCCGGATCGAGGCCTACACGCCAGTTGCCGTTGTCGAGCGCGACGGACACGGCGCAGCCGGAGAAAAGAACGAGCGCCAAGGACCGGCGAACGACCGCGCGTCAACTCGCCGCCAGCAAGCGGCGTCGCAGCGACGCCCCCTCGACTCAACCTTCCCTCGCGTTCGCCACGCCCGCCGTACAGGAAAAGCTCGCGAAGCTTGGGCTTCTGCGCCTGTCGGACCTGGTTACGCACCTGCCATTGCGCTACGAGGACGAGACGCGCATCGTGCCGATCCACGACGCATTGTCTGGCGACACCGTGCAGGTCGAAGGCACGGTGGTCGAGACCAGCATCAAGTTTCGCCCCGGCCGGCAGCTCGTCTCGGAAATCGATGACGGCAGCGGCCGCCTGGTGATGCGCTTCTTCAATTTCTATCCGAGCCAGAAGGCTGCGCTCGCGCCCGGCGTCAAGGTACGAGTCATGGGTGAGATTCGCCAGGGCTTCTTCGGCGCGGAAATGGTCCACCCGCGGTTTCGTGTGGTGCGCGGCGAGGCGCCATTGCCACAGGCGCTGACGCCGGTCTATCCCACCACGGCTGGCCTCGGCCAGGATGTGCTGCGCAAAATCGCGGCGCGTGCACTGGCCGATGCCGACCTGACCGATGCACTGCCACCGGCCTTCAGAAAAAAACTCAAGCTGCCGGCGTTCGACGAATCGATCCGCCTGTTGCACAACCCGACCTCCGACGCCGATGCGCAGGCATTGCTCGACGGCAGCCACCCCGCCTGGCGCCGGGTGAAATTCGACGAACTGCTCGCGCAGCAATTGTCGATGCGCCTGCACCACGAACGCCGCAATCGCGTGCGCGCGCATCCGCTGCTGCAGTATTCCAATACGACGCGCGAACTGCTGGCCACGTTGCCGTTCGCTCTGACGCGGGCGCAAACGCGCGTGCTCGCGGAGATTCGCACCGACCTCACGCGCCCGCATCCGATGCAGCGCCTGTTGCAGGGCGACGTCGGCAGTGGCAAGACCATCGTTGCGGCACTCGCGGCGTTGCAGGCCATCGAGTCGGGTTATCAGGCAACCGTCATGGCGCCTACCGAAATCCTCGCCGAGCAGCACTATCGCAAGTTCACTGCGTGGCTGGCGCCGCTGGGCATCGAAGTCGCGTGGCTGGCCGGCAGCCTCAAGAAGAAGGAGCGCGAAAGCGCGATCGCGGATATCGGCTCGGGCAAGGCCCAACTCGCGATCGGCACGCACGCGTTGATCCAGGAGCAGGTGGCATTCGCCAAGCTGGGCCTCGCAATCGTCGATGAGCAGCATCGCTTCGGCGTGCACCAGCGCATGGCGTTGCGCCAGAAAGGCAGTCGCACGGGGCAAGCCGTGCAGCCACACCAGTTGATGATGAGCGCGACGCCGATCCCGCGCACCCTGGCGATGAGTTACTACGCGGACCTGGATGTGTCGGTCATCGACGAACTGCCGCCGGGGCGCACACCGGTGCTGACAAAACTGCTGTCCGATACGCGCCGCGACGAGGTCATTCGGCGCGTGCGCCAGGCCTGCCTCGATGGCCGCCAGGCCTACTGGGTTTGCCCGCTGATTGAGGAGTCGGAAACCCTGCAGTTGCAAACCGCGATCGATACCTACCAGGAACTCTCGACCACGTTTCCGGAGCTGAAAGTCGGCCTCGCGCACGGGCGGCTTTCGAATCAGGAGAAGACGATCGTGATGGCGGCGTTCCAGAGCAAAAGTATCCAGTTGCTGGTCGCCACCACGGTCATCGAGGTCGGCGTCGACGTGCCCAATGCGACGCTGATGGTGATCGACCACGCCGAGCGCATGGGCTTGTCGCAGCTGCACCAGTTGCGCGGTCGCGTGGGTCGTGGCAACAGCGACAGCGTTTGCATCTTGCTATACCAGAACCCGCTATCGCAGAACGCGCGCGAACGCTTGCGCATCATTTTCGAGAACACCGACGGGTTTGAAATTGCGCGCCAGGACCTGCGCCTCCGCGGCCCGGGTGAACTGCTCGGTGCGCGCCAGAGCGGCGTGCCGATGCTGCGCTTCGCCGACCTGGAACGTGACGCCGACCTGCTCGAGGCCGCGCGCGAACTGGCGCCGCTGATGCTGCGCGACCACCCCGCCAACGCCGAACTGCACCTGGAACGCTGGCTCGGCGGCCGGCAGGAACTGCTGAAGGTGTAGGGGGCTTCTCTATAGGCCATCGGCGCGCGTCTATGCGATCATGCCGGCCATCGCATTGCACACCCCTTCGCGTTTCATGACCCTCGCTGAACGCATAGACGCTTACGAAAAGCTGATCCGCCTGGACAAGCCGATCGGCATCCTGCTGCTGCTATGGCCCACGCTGTGGGCGCTTTGGATGTCGTCGCGTGGCAACCCCAACTGGAAAGTCGTCTGGATTTTTTTCATGGGCACCGTACTGATGCGTTCCGCCGGTTGCGCCATGAATGATTTCGCCGACCGCGACTTCGACGCGCACGTGGCCAGGACGCGCGATCGTCCGCTGGCCGCGGGCCGCATCAAACCGGTGGAGGCGTTGCTGGTTGCGGCGGTGCTGGCGCTGGTATCGTTCGCGCTGGTGCTTCAGCTCAATGCGCAAACCATCAAGCTGTCGGTGGTGGCCCTCGTCATTGCAGCGGCTTATCCCTTCACCAAGCGTTTCTTCTCTTTGCCGCAGGCGATCCTCGGCGTCGCGTTCGGTTTCGGCATTCCGATGGCGTTCGCCGCGCAAACGACCTTCGTGCCCTGGGTGGGGTGGGTGCTCCTGGCCGCCAATGTGTTCTGGGCGATTGCCTACGACACGGAATACGCCATGGTCGACCGGGCGGATGACGTCAAGCTGGGGCTGCGCACTTCGGCCATTACTTTCGGACGCTATGACGTTGCCGCCGTGATCGTCAGCTACGTGCTTTTCCTTTCGATCATGGCCTGCGTCGGCCGAGCGTTGCATATGGCGTGGCCCTACCATGCCGGCCTGGCGGTGGCGTCCGTGCTGGTGGTGTTTCAGTACCGCATGATCCGGAATCGCGATCCACAAGACTGCTTCCGCGCGTTCCGCCACAACAACTGGATCGGCGCGGTGATTTTCGCCGGCACCTTCGCCGCATTCTATTTGCAGAAGACGCTCTAGCGCACATTTACCGGCACTCGTCGTGACGACGAACCGGCACCCACTCACGAGGAATAATTCCGCATGGAACTCGGACTGAAAAACAGCACGGTACTGATTACCGGTGGCAGCAAGGGAATAGGACTGGCCTGCGCGCGGGCTTTTCTCGACGAAGGCGCAAAGGTCGCCATCGTGTCGCGCGATCGCGCCAACCTCGACGCGGCCGCGCGGCAACTGGGCAAGGTCACCTGCATCACTGCCGATCTTTCGCGTGTTGAAGATGCGCAGCGCATGGCGGGCGAAGCACGGGACGCGCTCGGACCGATCGATATCCTGGTCAATTCGGCGGGCGCCGCAAAACGCTATGCGCCGGAGGAACTGAACGCGCAAGCCTGGCACGCGGCGATGGACGCAAAGTACTTCACGTATATCCACGCCATGGACGCCCTGCTGCCATCGATGCGCGAACGCAAACGCGGCAACGTCGTCAACATCATCGGCATGGGCGGCAAGATCGCTTCATCGATTCACTTGCCGGGTGGTGCCGCGAATTCCGCGCTGATGCTGGCGACGGTCGGCCTCGCCGGCGTGTACGGAAAATACGGTGTACGCGTCAACGCCATCAACCCGGCCGCCACCATCACGGATCGCATCCGCGAAGCGCTCGAACTCGAGGCGAAGGCGAAGAACCAGACGGTCGAGGAGGTGCTCGCGCAGGGGCAGGCGCGCGTGCCGCTGGGGCGTTATGCCGACCCGAAGGATGTCGCCAACGTCACGTTGTTCCTGGCTTCCGAGCAAGCAGCCTATGTCACCGGCGTCGTCATCCCGATGGACGGCGGCGCGCATCCCATCATCTGAATCCGGTTACCTGAAACCATG
Organism: Betaproteobacteria bacterium; assembly: GCA_039930785.1. Taxonomy (GTDB): domain Bacteria; phylum Pseudomonadota; class Gammaproteobacteria; order Burkholderiales; family JACQAP01; genus JACQAP01. Next base: position 14,378 of record JBDTTE010000016.1, read on the forward strand.
CGCTATCGCGACCTGCGCGATTTTATTGCCCGGCTCGAACAGCAGGGCGAACTCAAACGCATTTCGGCGGAAGTATCGCCGGTGCTGGAGATGACGGAGATCTGCGATCGCGTGCTGAAGGCGCAGGGACCGGCGTTGCTGTTCGAGCGACCGAAGGGATTTTCCATGCCGGTGCTCGCCAACCTGTTCGGTACGCCGCGCCGCGTGGCGCTGGGCATGGGTGAGGAATCCGTCGAATCGTTGAAGGAAGTCGGCAAGCTGCTCGCCTATCTCAAGGAGCCGGAGCCACCGTCGGGATTGAAGGACGCCTGGGACAAGCTGCCCGTACTCAAGCAGGTGCTGAACATGTCGCCGAAAATCGTCGGCTCCGCACCCTGCCAGGACGTCGTGCTCGAAGGCGCGGACGTCGATCTCGGCAAGCTGCCGATCCAGACGTGCTGGCCGGGCGACGCCGGGCCCCTGATCACCTGGGGCCTGACGGTCACGCGGGGCCCGACGAAGACGCGGCAGAACCTCGGCATCTATCGCCAGCAGGTCATCGCGCCGAACAAGGTCATCATGCGCTGGCTGGCGCATCGCGGCGGCGCGCTGGATTTCCGCGATCACTGCACCGCAAATCCGGGGCAGCCGTTTCCCGTCGCGGTCGCGCTCGGTGCGGATCCGGCGACGATACTCGCCGCGGTGACGCCCGTGCCGGATTCCCTGTCCGAATACCAGTTCGCCGGGTTGCTGCGCGGTTCCAAGACCGAGCTGGTGAAATGCATCGGTTCGGATCTGCAGGTCCCGGCTACCAGCGAAATCGTGCTCGAAGGCAGCATCCACCCAGGCGAAGACGCGCTGGAAGGTCCGTTCGGCGATCACACCGGCTATTACAACGAGCGCGAGCGCTTCCCGGTGTTCACCATCGAACGCATGACCCTGCGCCGCGACCCGCTTTATCACAGCACGTACACGGGAAAGCCGCCCGACGAACCGTCGGTGCTCGGTCTCGCGCTGAACGAAGTGTTCGTGCCTCTGCTGACCAAGCAGTTTCCCGAGATCGTGGATTTTTACCTTCCGCCGGAAGGCTGCTCGTACCGCATCGCCGTGGTCAGCATGCGCAAGCAGTATGCGGGGCATGCGAAGCGTGTGATGTTCGGCATCTGGTCCTACCTGCGGCAGTTCATGTATACCAAGTTCATCATCGTCGTGGACGACGACATTGACGTGCGCAGCTGGAAGGAAGTCATCTGGGCCATCACCACGCGCGTCGATCCCGCGCGCGATGTACTCATCGCGGAAAATACGCCGATCGACTACCTGGACTTCGCCAGCCCGGTGTCCGGCCTGGGCTCCAAGATGGGCCTGGACGCAACCAACAAATGGCCGGGTGAAACAACGCGTAACTGGGGCGTGCCGATCGCCATGGATGCGAGCGTGATGCGGCGCGTCGACGCGCTTTGGGGCGAATTGGGCCTCTAGGGCTGAAGAACCAAGTCCGTAAGTCGGCTGTCAACGTCGTATCGGTCCGGGCGTTATTCGCCGGCAGGCATGAACCTATTCAAGCCGGCCGAAGCCGATATAATTGCGCTGCGTTCAAAACCCACTCGAATGAAAGGCACTCGCAAAATGAACAAGCTCGTGATGATCGCCGCGGCAGCCGGCATGGTGCTGGCCTGTAATGCACAGGCGGCGGATGCGGAAAAAGCCAAGGCCCTCGCACAATCCAAAAACTGCCTGGCCTGTCATGCCGTCGCTACAAAGCTGGTCGGCCCCGCCTATTCGGAAGTTTCGAAGAAGTACAAGGGCAACAAGGATGCCGAGGCAATGCTGATCAAGAAAGTCATCGGCGGTGGAAGTGGCGTGTGGGGCACAATCCCGATGCCGCCGAACGCGGTAACGCAAGATGAAGCAAAAACGCTCGTCGAGTGGGTACTGTCGCTGTAAGCAATTGACTGCGTAGCAGCGCAACAAAAAGGCCGGCATTTGCCGGCCTTTTTGTTTTCCCCGGCCGGTTTTCCGCAGGCTCGGAAATCTTCGTACAACTTTATGAATTAACGGCCCAAATTGACAACCTTCAAAACGCTGACGGATAATCCGGGCGGGACCGGCATGGCACGCTGCACGACCGGCACGAACCAACAACAAGGGGACGCATGATGAAAGCTCTCGTCAGGACGCAGGCATTCAGGGGAATCGCGGTGAGCGCCGTCGCGGTGTTGGCGTTCGGTCTGTCCGGATGCGGCAAGAAGGAAGCGCCAGCCGATGGCAGCGCGAAATCCGACTCCGGCCAGCATGTCATCAAAATCGGCACTGCGGGCCCGCTTACCGGCGGGATTGCGCACCTGGGCAAGGACAACGAAAGCGGCGTGCGCCTTGCAATCGACGAGGCCAACGCAAAAGGCCTGACCATAGGCGGTGAGAAAGTCACCTTCGAGATGCTCAGCGAAGACGACGAGGGCAAGGAGAACAAGGGCCCGATCATCGCGCAGAAATTTGTCGATGCAAAAGTCGCCGGGGTCGTCGGCCACTTGAATTCGGGCGTCACCATTCCCGCCTCTGCCGTCTACAACCAGGCTGGCATTCCGATGATCAGCGGCTCGGCGACGAATCCGAAGCTCACCGAGCAGGGATTCAAAGTGGCGTTCCGCACCGTGGGACGCGACGACCAGCAAGGTCCGGCCATTGCCAGCTATCTCATAGCGGAAAACAAACCCAAGACCGTTGCGGTCATTGACGACGCCACCGCCTACGGCGAAGGACTCGCCAACGAAGTCGAGAAGACGTTGAAGGCGGGCGGCGTTACCGTGCTGCCGCGCGAAAAGGGCACGCAGGATACCCGCGACTGGAAGGCCATCCTGACCAAGCTGAAGGGCAAAAGCCCGGACGCCGTGTTCTACGGCGGCATGGATTCCGGTGCCGGTCCGTTGCTGAAGCAGAGCCGTGAGCTGGGCGTGAAGGCCGTGTTTGCTTTCGGCGATGGTGCGTGCACCGACAAGATGAAGGAACTCGCCGGGGAGGCGTCGGAAGCCATGGTGTGCTCGCAGGCCGGCATTCCCGTGCAGGCGGCAAGCAAGGCATTCCTGGAGGCCTACAAGAAAAAATTCAATTCCGATCCGCTGATCTACTCGCCGTTCACCTATGACGGCGCGAATCTGCTCATCGCCGCGATGCAGGCCGCTAATTCCGCAGATCCGGCTAAATACCTGCCCGAGCTCGCGAAGATCAAATACGACGGCGCAAGCGGGCACATCGAATTCGACGCGAAGGGCGACCGCAAGGATGCGGAAATGACGATCTTCACGATGAAGAACGGCGCGATCACGCCCGTGGCCGTCATCAAGGCCGGCAAGTCCACGAAATTCGAGGATTTCATCAAAGCCGCACCCGCGAAGTAGTCGGTGCGAATTGCCGATCGTCAGAACAGCACCTGCGGGTGCTGTTTTTTTGAACGACCGCCACGGGATCGCTGAATTGCGAGCTCATCCGCACGGAACTTGCTAGCTCTAATCGCGAAAACCCCCCACCGATCTTGGACATCTTCCTGCAGCAGCTCATCAACGGCGTCACGCTTGGCAGCGTGTACGCCATCGTTGCGCTTGGTTACACGATGGTCTATGGCATCGTGCAACTGATCAATTTCGCGCACGGCGAAGTCGTCATGATCGGCGCCATGGTGGCGCTGTCCGTGATCTCCGCGCTGGCCGGATCGATGCTGCCGCCCCTCGTCGTCGTTCTCGCGGGCATCATTTGCGCCGTTCCCGCCTGCATGGCGGTCGGATTCGTCATGGAGCGGGTGGCCTATCGACCGCTACGCAACGCCCCTCGGCTCGCGCCGCTGATCACGGCGATCGGTATCTCCATCATCCTGCAGCAGCTCGCATTGTTGATCTGGAGCCGCAACCCGCTCGGGTTTCCGCAGATCATGGAGAATCCCGTATTCGAAATTGCCGGCGCACACATCAGCGCGATTCAGATCGTCATCATCTTTGGCTCGCTAGCGCTGATGGGCGCGCTCAGCCTGCTCGTGTTCCGCACTCGCCTCGGCATTGCGATGCGCGCGACTTCGGAGAATCCGCAGGTAGCGGGACTCATGGGCGTCGATGTCAATAACATCATCTCCAAGACCTTCGTGATCGGCGCAGGCCTTGGCGCAATGGCGGGTGTGATGGTCGGAACCTACTACGGCATCGCGCACTACACGATGGGCGCGCTGCTCGGCATGAAAGCATTTTCCGCCGCGGTACTCGGCGGTATCGGCAACCTTGCCGGTGCGATGCTGGGCGGGGTGCTGCTCGGCGTCGTTGAAGCGCTGGGCGCAGGCTATATCGGCGAGATCATGGATCTCTGCCACCTTTCGGGCGTCTCCGACGCGCTCGCGGCCCGCTGCGCGCAGGACCCCCACTTGATCCTGTTCGGCAGCAACTATCAGGACGTGTTCGCATTCTTCGTCCTGATCGCGGTGCTCGTGCTGCGACCTTCCGGGTTGCTCGGCGAACGCGTCTCGGATCGGGCCTGACATGGCGGCCCGATTGATTGCACGCTGTGTCGATCGCATTGCGCTCCTGAGATCGCATCGAAGCGCGCCGTGGATCGGCGTCGCCTTCATTGCGATAGCCCTGCTGATCCTGCCGTTCGTCCTGGTGTCGGTGGGCACGGCGTGGGTGCGCATCACGAATCTCGCCATCCTGTTCGCGTTGCTGTCGCTTGGCCTGAATATTGTCGTCGGGTTCGCGGGGCTGCTCGACCTGGGTTACATCGCGTTTTATGCCGTCGGCGCCTACTGCTACGCGCTGCTGGCTTCGCCGCACTTCGGTTTGCACCTGCCCTTCTGGATCATCCTCCCGATCGGCGCGGCAGTGGCCTGCCTGTTCGGCGTGTTGCTCGGTGCGCCGACGCTCAAGTTGCGCGGCGACTATCTTGCGATCGTGACGCTCGGCTTCGGCGAGATCGTGCGCGTGTTCCTGAATAATTTATCGCAGCCGATCAACATCACCAACGGGCCGCAGGGCGTCACGCTAATCGATCCGTTTCGCATCGGCGGCTTCGATTTCAGCAGCACCGAAAACGTGGCCGGCCTGTCGCTCAACGGCCCGGTCAAGTATTACTATTTGTTGCTGGTCCTGCTGGTGGGCGCGATCGCCATCAACCTGCGCTTGCAGAACTCGCGTCTGGGTCGTGCGTGGGTTGCCATTCGCGAGGACGAGGTGGCCGCGCAAGCCATGGGCATCAATACGCGCAACGTGAAACTTCTTGCCTTCGCCATGGGCGCCAGCTTCGGCGGCGTCGCCGGTGGGGTATTCGCCGCGACGCAAGGCTTTATCAGCCCGGAGAGCTTCGTCTTTGTCGAGTCGATCATGGTGTTGTCCATGGTGGTGCTGGGCGGCATGGGCAATGTCTGGGGCGTGGTGCTTGGTGCGATCCTGCTGTCGTTCGTGCCCGAGATCCTGCGCTACACGGTCGAGCCTGTGCAGAAAGCCGTGTTCGGTCACGTTCTGATCGCACCGGAAGTGATTCGCATGCTGCTGTTCGGCCTCGCACTGGTGTTGATGATGCTTTACCGCCCCGCCGGCCTGTGGCCTTCGAAGCGCCGCAAGCGCGAACTCTCCGACACGGACCAGGGCTGATGAGTGTCGCGCCGCTGCTGCAGATGGCCCACGTCGAAAAGCGCTTTGGCGGGCTGACCGCGCTTTCCGATGTTTCCTTAAGCATCGGTCGCGACGAAATCTACGGATTGATCGGGCCGAACGGCGCCGGCAAGACGACGTTGTTCAATGTACTGACCGGCTTGTATGTGCCAGACGAAGGCCAGTTCGAATTCGACGGCGCGAGCCTCGTCGGCATGAAACCCTACCGCGTGGCGGCGGCCGGCATTGCCCGGACGTTCCAGAACATCCGCCTGTTCGGCAACATGAGCGCGCTGGAGAACGTCATGGTCGGACGCCACGTGCGCACGCACGCCGGCGTCTTCGGGGCGATCTTTCGCGGTCGTCGCACCCGCGAAGAGGAGCAGGCCATCCGTACGCGCTCCCGGGAGCTGCTGGGCTACGTTGGCATCGAACGCCACGCCGGGACATCTTCGCGCAATCTTTCCTATGGTGACCAGCGCCGCCTGGAAATCGCCCGCGCGCTCGCCACGGAGCCGAAGCTGCTGGCGCTGGATGAACCCGCCGCCGGAATGAATGCGACGGAACGCGTCGAGCTGCGCCGCCTGCTGGAAAAAATCCGTGGCGACGGCGTCACGCTGTTGCTGATCGAGCATGACGTCAAACTTGTAATGGGGCTATGCGATCGTGTCGCCGTACTCGATTATGGCAAGAAGATCGCCGAAGGCGAACCGGCGCAGGTGCAGCGTGACCCCGAAGTGATTCGCGCCTATCTCGGCGGGGCGCTGCCGTGAACGCGTCGGCCGTCGATGGCTCGCCGCTCCTCGAGGTCCGGGCGCTCAAGGTTGCATATGGCGGCATCAACGCAGTGCGAGGGATCGACCTGACCGTTGCAAACGGCGAAATGGTCGCATTGATCGGTGCCAACGGCGCGGGTAAAACCACAACACTGAAGGCCATCTGCGGGCTGCTGCGACATGGCGGCACCGTGCACTTGCGCAACGAGGACGTAAGCAACTTCCCGGCGCACCGGCTGGTCGAACGCGGGCTTGCCCTGGTGCCGGAGGGACGCGGCGTGTTCGGGCGATTGACGGTGCGCGAGAATTTGCGGATGGGCGCTTACATACGCAAGGACAAGGCGGAAATTGCCGCGGACCTGGAACGTATTTACGCACTGTTCCCGCGCCTCGCGGAACGCCGCAACCAGACGGGCGGGACATTGTCAGGGGGCGAACAGCAGATGCTCGCGATCGGCCGGGCGTTGATGAGCCGGCCCAGCCTGCTACTCCTCGACGAACCAAGCATGGGACTGGCGCCGCTGATGGTGGAAAAGATCTTCGACACGGTGCGCATGGTTTCGCAGCAAGGTGTCACAGTGCTTTTGGTGGAGCAGAATGCCAAGCTGGCGCTGGAGGCCAGCAACCGTGGCTACGTCATGGAAAGCGGATCGATCACCGTCGAGGGCGACGCGGCCGCGTTGCTTGCGAATCCGCAGGTGCGCCAGGCTTATCTGGGAGAATAGGGTCGGCGCATAAACGTCGGGGTGGAGGAAAGGGAATGTTCGGAGCAACGGTAAACAGGCTGATGCGCGAACTCGGCGCCGCCATAGATGTTTCGTTCCGGGTCGAATTCGCGGATGGTTCCCACCATCAGACCCGCGATGAACCGCCTGCATTCACGCTGCGCTTTCGAACCCGGTCCGCGCAGCTCAAGACGGTGCTACAGGGGCACATCGGCCTGCTGGAATCCTATTTCGACGGCAATGTCGATGTCGACGGCGACCTGGGCAAGGCCTTTCATGTCGGGCTGGACGGTCAATTTGACGGCGCTGAAAAGCTGATCGTGCGCCTGCGCAACAGCTGGCACGAGATGCGTTTCGGCAATCGCAGCATCGAGCAGGCGCGCACCAATGCGCGCTTTCACTACGGGCTGGGCGAGGATTTCTATCGCTACTGGCTCGACATCCCGCTGATGATGTACACCTGCGCCTACTGGAAGGAAGGCACGCGCACGGTCGAGGAAGCGCAGCGCAACAAGGTCGACGACGTGTGCCGCAAGATCTGTCTGGCGCGCGACGAATCCGTCATCGACATCGGGTGCGGATTCGGTGGTTTCATGTTCCATGCGCACGAAGTCTACGGGGCGCGGGCCACCGGCCTGAACACGACGCCGGAGCAGGTCGATTCGCTGAAGCAGGAGATCCAGCGGCGCGGACTGGAACAAAGGCTGGACGTACGCCTCGCGGATTTTCGCGAAGTCGATCGCCAGTACGACAAGGTTGTATCGATCGGCGTACTCGAGCATGCCGGCCGCGACCAGCTCGCGCAGGTCGTCAAGGCGCATGCAGACTTTCTCAAGCCGGGCGGCCTCGGCATGCTGCATTTCATCGGTCACGTCGGGACGGTGAATACGGAGTATTACATTCGCGAGCACGTGTTTCCCGGCGGCTGGATACCGAGCCTCGCGGAAACCATCGTCGAAATGGAGCGCAGCGGGCTGGAGGTCGTCGACATCGAGAACCGGCGCCGGCACTACGCTTTGACGCTCGACGCCTGGTGCGAGCGTTTCGATCGCAACTGGGAAAAAATCCAGGCGCTCGATCCGAAAAAGTTCGACGAGCACTTTCGCCGCGTCTGGCGGACTTACCTGTATTCCTGCGCGGAAATGTTCCGCTCCACGAAGCAGCGCACGCACCTGTTCCAGATCGTGTTCAGCAAGCCCAACATCACGAAGGACAACTATCCGATGAGCCGTGCCTTCCTTTACGAAAACTAGCGCGATGCAAACCTGATGGCGTCCCAAACCTACGCAATGCGCAAGGCCGAACTGGTGCGCCAGTTTGCCGCCCGATCGGGTGGCGTCAGCCTCAGGAAAAACACGTCCAACCTTTTCCGTGATCGCGAAAAGCCGGCGAGCCATCGCCTCGACGTGCGCGCCTTCGACAATGTCCTGGGCGTTGACCCGTCTCAGGGCTGGATCGAGGCCGAAGGCATGACCACCTATGAAGACCTGGTGCTGGCGGCGCTTGCGTGCGGGCAGATGCCGGCGGTGGTGCCGCAACTGAAAACCATCACGCTCGGGGGCGCGGTCGCCGGCGTCGGCATCGAGGCCACGTCGTTTCGCCACGGGCTCGTGCATCACACGGTCAGGGAAATGGAGATCCTTACCGGCGACGGCAGCATTGTACTGTGCACGCCCGACAACGAGCATCGCGACCTGTTTTGCGGATTTCCCAATTCGTATGGCACGCTGGGCTACGCCCTGCGTGTGCGTGCTGCCACCTTGCCGGTTAAGAAATTTGTACGCATGGAGCACGAACGATTCGCCGATGCGGCGGACTATTTTCGCGCGATGGCAGCGCGCTGCGATTCGGACGCCGACTTCCTCGACGGCGTCGTGTTCGACCGCAACGAACTGGTCCTGACCACGGCACGCTTTGTGGACGAGGCGCCCGCGGTCAGCGACTACACCTTCGAGAATATCTACTACCGTTCGTTGCTGGAAAAGACCACGGACTACCTGAGCGCGCACGATTACCTCTGGCGCTGGGACACCGACTGGTTCTGGTGTTCGAAGAATCTGGGCGCACAGAACAGCATGATCCGCAATCTCTACGGACGCGAGCGCCTGAATTCGCGCACGTACACCAAAATCATGCGCTGGAACAGCCGCTGGAAGTTGACCGCGATGCTGGACCGGTTGACGCGAAAGCATCGTGAATCCGTGATCCAGGATGTCGACATTCCGATCGGCCACGCGCCGGAGTTCCTCGATTTTTTCCTGCGCGAGGTGGGTATCCTGCCGGTATGGATCTGCCCGATCCGCACCCCCGATCCGTCACCGCGCTTCTCGCTTTACCCGATGGATCCGGCAACGACTTACGTGAACTTCGGTTTCTGGGACGTGGTGAAATCGCGCGCGGAGCACGCGCCGGGACATTTCAATCGCCTGGTCGAACGCAAGGTCGTCGAGCTTGGCGGCATCAAGTCGCTCTACTCCGACAGCTATTTCAGCCGCGAGGAGTTCGGCGCCCTGTACGGCGGGGACACCTATCGGGAACTCAAGTCACGCTACGATCCGCAGAATCGCTTGCGCGACCTATACGACAAGTGCGTGCTGAAAAAATAAGTTAAAGATTCCTGTCCGTCCAAACCATTTCACCGCAAAGGCGCAAAGGTCGCGAAGGATACGCAAAGGAAAACAAGAAGAAATCGAGAAATTGTTTTACGAGGCCAATTGGAGGCAGGAGCTGGCAATATCCGGTGGACGATTTTTCGATACCAACCCGGACAAAAACGCGCATCCGTTACCTATGTATCTTTTGCTTTCCTTTGCGCATCCTTCGCGTCCTTTGCGTCTTTGCGGTGAGATTCTCTAGTTATTCAGCGCTTGCAGTGGCGCCGGAATGCGACCGCCGCGACGGATGAATTCGACGCTCGATTCGCGATGCACGGCCATGACCGGCGCGCGCCCGAGCAGCCCGCCGAATTCCACCATGTCGCCTTCCTTTTTTCCCGGTGCGGGAATGACGCGCACGGCGGTGGTCTTGCGATTGATCATGCCAATGGCGGCTTCGTCGGCAATGATGGCGGCGATCGTTTCGGCCGGCGTGTCGCCGGGAATCGCGATCATGTCCAGTCCCACCGAGCACACGCAGGTCATGGCTTCGAGTTTGTCGAAGGTCAACGCGCCCATGCCAGCCGCTTCGATCATGCCGATGTCTTCGGAGACCGGAATAAAGGCGCCCGACAGGCCGCCGACATAGCTCGAAGCCATGGCGCCGCCCTTCTTTACCGCGTCATTCAGCAACGCTAGCGCCGCGGTGGAACCGTGCGTGCCGACGCGCTCCAGGCCCATCGCCTCGAGTATCCTCGCCACCGAATCGCCCACCGCAGGCGTCGGCGCGAGCGACAGGTCCACGATGCCGAAGGGTACGCCGAGTTTCTCCGATGCCGCCCGGCCCACCAGCTCACCCATTCGCGTGATCTTGAAAGCGGTGCGCTTGATGGTCGCGGCGAGCGTACCGAAATCGGTCTGACCCTCTTTTTCAATTGCCCGTAATACCGCACCGGGCCCGGACACGCCGACGTTGATCACACACTCCGGTTCGCCGATGCCGTGGAAGGCCCCGGCCATGAAGGGGTTGTCATCGACTGCGTTGCAGAACACCACGAGCTTGGCACAGCCCAACCCATCCTGCGCGGCAGTCAGGCGGGCGGTTTCCTTGATCGTGCGGCCCATCAATGCCACGGCATCCATGTTGATGCCGGCCTTGGTCGTGCCAATGTTTACGGACGCACAGACGCGCTCGGTTGTCGCCAGCGCTTGCGGAATGGAGGCGATCAGCGCCGCATCGCCGCGGGTCATGCCCTTTTGCACCAGCGCGGAAAAGCCGCCCAGGAAGTTGACGCCTACCTGCTTCGCGGCGCGATCCAGGTACTCCGCCATTAACACGTAGGAGTCCGCTTCCGAACTTTCGGCAACCATCGCGATCGGGGTCACCGATATGCGCTTGTTGACGACGGGTATGCCGTACTCGGAGGCAATTTCCTCGCCGGCACGGACCAGGTGCTCGGCCAGCCGGCATATCTTGTCGTAGGCTTTCCTCGCTGCCACAGCGAGATCGGGATGGCTGCAATCGCGCAGGCTGATGCCCATGGTGATGGTTCGGATGTCGAGGTTCTCCATCTGCACCATGCGGATGGTTTCCACGATCTCCTGCGGAGAATAGCGACTGACGCTCATGCCGGCGTTGCCATCAGATGCGATGCATGAACTTGAAGACGTCCTCGTGCTGGGCGTCGATCTTGAGTCCCACCTTCTCGCCCGTGGCATTGAGTGTGGCTTTCAGTTCCGCGAACGAAACGCTGGCCTTCTCGACGTCGACCATCATGATCATGACGAAGAAGTCGTCCATGACCGATTGCGAGATGTCGAGGATGTTGGCGCCCGCCTCCGCCAGCACCGTGGACACGCTGGCGATGATGCCGACGCGATCCTTGCCAATGACGGTGACGATGATGCGATGTGAATGGGTGGACATCAGGAGACCTTGAATGGTGGCGCGCGCGTCAGACCCAGTCGCGCGGCGGCAGGAAATCGGTGTAGAGGGCGGCCTCTGGCGAACCCGGCTCGGGCTTCCAGTCGTAGCGCCACTTCACCACCGGTGGCAGCGACATGAGGATGGATTCGGTGCGCCCGCCGGATTGCAGCCCGAACAACGTGCCTCGGTCGTACACCAAATTGAATTCGACGTAGCGCCCGCGCCGGTAGGCCTGGAAATCGCGTTCACGCTCGCCGAAGGGCAGGTCCTTGCGAGCCTCCACGATCGGCACATAGGCGTCGACGAAGTGATCGCCGACGCTGCGAATGAGCCCGAAGCACGTGTCGAAATCGGGCTGTGCAAGGTCGTCGAAGAAGATCCCGCCGACGCCACGCGCCTCGTTGCGATGCTTCAGGTGAAAATAGGTGTCGCACCACTTCTTGAGCTTCGGATGCAGTTCGGCGCCGAATGGCGCGAGCGCGTCCTGGCAGGTCTGATGGAAATGCACGGCGTCTTCGCTGAAGCCGTAGTAGGGCGTCAGGTCCATGCCTCCGCCAAACCACCACACCGGATCGGCGTCGGGCTTGCGAGCGACGAAAAAGCGCACGTTCATGTGGACGGTCGGAACAAACGGATTGCGCGGATGCATGACCAGCGAAACGCCCATCGCCTCGAACGAGCGACCGGCGAGCTCCGGCCGTGAAGCGCTGGCCGAAGGCGGCATCGAGGGACCGGCTACATGGGAAAAATTCACGCCGCCGCGTTCGAACACGCCGCCTTCCTCGATCACACAGCTGATGCCGCCACCGCCTTCCGGTCGCTGCCATTCGTCGCGGCTGAAACTCTTGCCGTCCTCGGCTTCCAGCTTGCCAACGATCCAGCCCTGCAGGTCGGTCAGGTAATCCTTTAC
>JBDTTE010000017.1:0-26618 GCA_039930785.1 Betaproteobacteria bacterium
ATATACATTATGCGTACTACGATAACTATCCAACAAACGCTCCGATGGGTCTACGTTTCCCCTTATTGCATGCCCAATAGCGTCCGCAATCACTGTCGGCGGGCCGGCGGCGGAATGCTCGTCATGCGCCCGCCAGCTTCGGCTGGTTTCGGGGGTAACGCACCAAGCAGGTCGCCGACCCGGCTTCGCCAGGTATGGGAGGAAAGGACGATTTCCCGCGCCCGTTCGCCGGCGGCGCGGATCGCGTCCGGCCGTGCAAGCAACGCTTTTACTTGCTCGACAAGGCCAGCCAAATCGCGCATCGAGTAGAAACACATCCCCTGGTTTTCGCCGAACGCTCCGCGCAGATAGCCTGCGGCATTGGTAAAGCAAACCGCTCCGTTGAGCGCATAACTGAAAACCCGATCATTCGCGCCATCGAGATACATCGAGGCATCGAGGCAAATTTTCGCCTGTCCCGCCAGCTTGAAGAATTCCTCGTAATTCGTTTCCCCCTGCAACTCCACGTTGGAGGGCAACTGGATGGTGTCCCACCCCCTGCCCACGACCCTCATGCGCACTCCGGATCGGGCAAGCGCCACCACTGCGTTCCGTCGCAAAACGTAGCGCAGATAGGTCTCGACTGCACGCATCTGCGGATTGAAAAGAAAGCCGGGAATCGGAGGCCCCAGTTTTTCCAGCGTGGTCTGAATGTTCAGGTGAAAAGATCGATCAGGTTCCGAGAGAGCGGTCTCCGTGAGCGCATCGCAAAAAACGGGATCGTATTCGCCCTGCCAGAACAGGCTGAGTCGGTCATTCCAGAAGCGATCCAGAGCAAGCGTTTCCAGGTTACCGACGTAAAGTACATCGATGCTTCGATCCGGCGACCCTTTGTGCACCGAGCGATCGTTGGCGGGCCGGATTGCAGGCGGCACAAAAATCTCGCCGGTCAATTTGAAATCGGGAAATGCGAGCTTTACCTGTTCAGGATGTCCTCGATCGGGATACGCGGCGTAGCGCTGTTGGGCGCCGATGCCGTTGAGGGCCTGGTGATAGGGTTGATCGCATAGCAGCCCGACATAGCGAATGTCGAAAACATCGAAGATGCTTTTCCTCGCGCTACCCTGCATCTCGAGGGTAATTTGCGAGAGTCCGTAGGCCCAGCAACACAGATCAAGAACCGCACCGATCTTCGCGCCATCGAGTTGCCGGAGCAGTCTCTCGGCTTCTTCCTGTCGAGGTTCACCTAGTGACTGGAACGAAAACTCGACGGGCTCGTGGCCGAGGGCGCGCAGCCCGTCGGCCAGTCCCCGGTGAAAGTCCTGGTAGAACGTCTGTTCACGCTGGTCGCGCAGGATTGGCAGGAGGATTTGCATGAAGTCCGGGCGGCTGCGCGCCTCCTCAAACGATACGGGCGTCCCCGAACAATCTGAAGAAATTGGCGGTGGTGGCTTCAGCCACCTCCTCTACCGATACGTTCTTCAGGCGTGCGATTTCTTCGGCGACGTATCGTACATAAGCCGGCTGGTTGGTTTTGCCGCGATAGGGGACGGGCGCCAGATAAGGCGAATCGGTTTCGATCAGCATGTTATCCAGCGGGACCTCGAGTGCGACTTCTTTCAGTGATAACGCATTCTTGAAGGTCACGATTCCGGAAAACGAGATCATGAAATTCATTTCCATGGCCCGACGCGCCACGTCTGCGCTTTCCGTGAAGCAATGCATGACGCCGCCGATCTCCGAGGCCGATTCCTCGCGCATGACTTTCAGGGTGTCCTCCGCGGCCTCGCGCGTATGAATGATCAGCGGCTTTCGCGACTGGCGCGCGGCCCGGATATGCGTACGAAACCGTTCGCGTTGCCATTCGGTGTCGCCTTCAACACGATAGTAGTCGAGGCCGGTTTCGCCGATGGCGACGACCCTGGGGTGGTCACTGAGCGCCAGCAGCCGCTCAAGGGTGGGTTCTTCGCCGGATCGATCGTCAGGATGGACGCCGGCCGAAGCGTAGACATTCGGGAAACGCTCGGCGATGCTCAGGACCTGCGGAAACGTTTCGAGATTTACCGATACACACAGCGCGTGCGTGACGTCGTTCGCCGCCATGGCCGCCATCACCGCAGAAAGGTCTGCGGCGAGATCCGGAAAATTGATATGGCAGTGTGAATCTACGAACGCCATGGATCAGTTTCGTCCGTTGTCCGGCGAATAGCTGTTTGGATAGCCGGACAACAGGCTTTCCATCGCCAGCCGCTTGTTGAGCGGGTGCTGGGCGGACCGACCGAATTGCAGGGTCGCGTCGTACCAGCCGAGGAGCGCTTCGAACGGCATCGAACGAGCGATTTTCTGCAACGGGGAGAGGTAGTCGAGGTGATAGCGTGCCCCTCCTCCCGATTTCAATGCCGCAATGTCGAATGCCCATCGCGACAGGAGCGTGGCTACGACGGTGTTATCCATCTCCTCCGCGTGATCGGCCGCCTTCAAGAGGTCGAACGACGAGGACGCGAGCGCATCGAGCAACGCCTTGCGCTGTGTCCAGAACGTTTCGTCGCCGTCACGATCCTTCGCCGCCAGCGGTGCATAGCCGCCCTGTGCGAGCGCGAGTGCGCCGTGAGAGGCGCCCTGCTCCTTCAGCCATTGCAGCGCGGCCGCCGGATCTGGCAACGCCACGTCGAGGCGGAAGCAACGGCTGCGTATGGTCGGAAGCAGCCTGTCCGGTTGATGGCTCACGAGGATGAACCACGTTTCGCCAGGCGGCTCCTCGAGCATCTTGAGCAGCGCATTGGCGGCGCTGGGATGCATGGCTTCGGCGGGCGTGATGCACACCACTTTTGCGCCGCCGCGATGGGACGTAATGTTCACCAGATCAGCCAGCGCGCGAACCTTGTCGACAGAAATCTGGCGTGCCGGCTTTTTCTTCGATGCGGGCACCTCGTCTTCGCCATCCGATGCGGGAGGCTCTTCTTCCTGGCCAACTTCAAGCACGCGCAGGTCGGGATGATTACCGGCTTTCAGCAGCAGGCACGAGGCGCAAGTGCCGCAAGGCTGCAGCCCGTCGCGTTTGGTCTCGCATAGCAAGCCATTCGCCAGAAACAGGGCGGTTTCGCGTTTGCCAAGGCCGGCGCGCCCCGTGAGCAGTAACGCGCGCGGCAGCCCTTTCGGCTCGCTCGCTAACCTCGCGAGCACCGGCGAGATCCACGGATAGTTCAGGCTGCTTTCCATTTCGCCACAGTCCTGTCGAGTGCGTTGCCCAGTGCCGATTGCACGTCGGCAATGGGCGCGGTGCCGTCTATGCGAACGATGCGCT
Source organism: Betaproteobacteria bacterium (assembly GCA_039930785.1). Lineage (GTDB taxonomy): Bacteria > Pseudomonadota > Gammaproteobacteria > Burkholderiales > JACQAP01 > JACQAP01. The sequence continues at coordinate 3,284 of JBDTTE010000017.1, forward strand.
GCGGCGACTCATTCATGCGCTCGAGATAGGCTTCGCGGACGCGAGTGAAAAACACTTTGCCCTCGCGCTCGAACCGGTCTGGAGACTTGATCCGGGTGACCCTGCCCTGCCCTACTTCCGCGCTGACATCGAAGAGGAGGGTCAGATCGGGCTGCAGGTCAGCGTGCACCCAACGTTCCAGCACAGCGAGCCTGGTTTTATCCACGCCGCTGCCCCCGCCCTGGTAGGCGAACGTCGCGTCGGTGAAACGATCGCAAAGCACGCAGTCGCCCCGCACCAGCGCTGGCCTGATGATCTGCTCGATGTGCTGGCGTCGAGCCGCGAAGACCAGCAGCGTTTCGGTCTCGGCGTGCACCGGTTCCTTCGCAGCAAGCAGCAGGTCGCGGACATTCTCGCCGAGCGGCGTGCCACCGGGCTCGCGAGTCGATATTAGCGTCAATCCCAGTCCGCGCAGGTGATCGACCGCCCACGGCAGCTGGGTGCTCTTCCCGGCGCCATCGATTCCCTCGAACGTGATGAACAGGCCGCGCTTCATCGGTGCAATTGATATTTGTTCACTGCGCGATTGTGCTCCACCAGCGTCGACGAGAACTGGTGGCTGCCGTCTCCGCGCGCGACGAAATACAACGCGGAACTGGACGCTGGACTCAATGCGGCGCGAATCGAAGCTTCGCCGGGCATGGCGATCGGCGTGGGCGGCAATCCGTAGCGCGTATAAGTGTTGTAACTAGTGTCGGCCACCAGGTCCCGGCGACGCAAATTGCCGTCGTATTTTTCACCGAGGCCGTAGATTACCGTCGGATCGGTCTGCAGGCGCATGCCACGTTTCAGGCGGTTTATGAACACTGCCGACACAAGATCGCGCTCATCGTGTCTGCCGGTCTCTTTCTCGACGATGGACGCGAAGATCAATGCTTCGTAGGCATTTTTGAACGGCAACCCGGAAACGCGCTGTTCCCATAACGTTTCGAGCTTGGTCTGCATTCTGGAATAGGCCTGCTTCAGCAGTGCAAGATCGCTGGACGCCACGGCAAAATAGTAGGTATCGGGGAAAAACAGGCCCTCCAAGGAGGATTTTTCGATACCGAGTCGCTCGATGATCTGTGCGTTCGTCAGGCCGAGGCTGTCGTGTTTCAGTGCGGGCTGCGCGTCCATCACCTCGCGCAATTGCGCAAAGGTCCAACCTTCGATGAACTGTATTTCCGTCAGCGCGAAATCGCCCCGAACGATCTTGTCCAGCAGCTGCCTTGGCGTCAGACGCGCATCGACTTCATAGCTTCCCGCCTTTATTTCGCTGGCTGCACCCATGAGGCGCGCAAAAATCAGGAAGCTCCAGCGATCGGAAACCAGTCCAGTCTGCGCGAATTGCTGCGATACGCCGCGCAGGCTGCGCCCGGGTTCGACGTTGAACGTGCGCGCGTTCGGTGCGATCTCAACCGGATGAAGGACAAAGTAGGCAAGCCACCCGACGCCCGCCGCCGCAAGCAGGAAAGCCGCGAGGACGGCGACCTTCAAGTAACGCGCGAACGTCCAGCGCGGCGCAGGCAGGAATAAGTTCTTGCGTTTTGCCATGCTGTGAACGTTACCTCGTGCATCACCATCAACGCGCCGGCTGCACAATCTCCAGGGCACCCACTAAGGACGCGACTGACCTCGTACGCTCAGACCGAGCGGAATACCAGCGTGCCGTTGGTTCCGCCGAAACCGAATGAGTTCGACAACGCAACGCGGATTTTCATCTTGCGGGCGGTGTTGGCCACGTAATCCAGGTCGCATTTTGGATCCTGATTGAACAGGTTGATCGTCGGTGGCGCCACCTGATCCTGCATGCCCATGACCGTGAAGACGGCTTCCACCGCACCGGCCGCACCGAGCAAATGGCCGGTACTGGATTTGGTGGAACTGACCGCGAGTTTTTTAGCGTGATCGCCAAAGCAGCGCTTGACGGCAATCGTCTCCGCCAGATCGCCCAATTGAGTGGAAGTGCCGTGGGCGTTGATGTAATCCACTTCGTCGGGATTGACGCCCGCGTTGCGCATGGCGTTGATCATGCCGCGCGCCGCGCCGTCACCATCCTCGCAGGGAGCGGTAATGTGGTGCGCATCCGCACTCACACCGTATCCAGCCAGTTCGCAGTAAATCTTTGCACCGCGCGCCTTGGCGTGTTCCAGCTCCTCGAGGATAACGACGCCGGCACCTTCGCCGAGCACGAATCCATCGCGTTCGGTATCCCAGGGTCGACTTGCCGTGGCCGGATCGTCGTTGCGGGTGCTCAATGCGCGCGCGGCCGAAAAACCGCCAACGCCGAGTGAGCATATGCAGGCTTCCGAGCCGCCCGCGACCATGATGTCAGCATCGCCGTACTCGATGAGGCGTGTCGAATCGCCGATGCAGTGATTCGCCGTTGTGCACGCGGTGACCATCGCCAGCGATGGCCCCTTGAATCCGTACATGATCGACACGTTGCCGGCAATCATGTTGATGATTGCGCCGGGAATGAAGAACGGGGAAATCTTGCGCGGCCCGCTCTCGAGCAGGATCTTGTGGGTATCTTCGATGAGCGGAAGACCGCCAATGCCCGAGCCGATGTTCACGCCAATGCGCTCGGCATTGGCCGGACGCGCTTCGATCCCCGCATCCCTGATCGCCTCGACGGCGGCCGCAATGCCGTAGTGGATGAAGATATCGACGCGTCGCGCCTCCTTCGGCGAGAGCACGGTGCTCACGTCGAAGTTTTTGACTTCTCCAGCTATCTGGGAGGCGAACGGTGTGGCGTCAAAGCGGGTAATCCGCGTGATGCCGGACTTGCCGGCCTGGATATTGGCCCACGCTTCCTTGACGTTGTTGCCGACCGGGCAGACGATCCCCAGGCCGGTTATTACGACTCGGCGTCTAGACAACGCAACTCCAAAAGAATGAAGGGGTGAGTGCGCTCAGTTCAGATGCGCCTTGACGTAATCGATCGCCTGCTGCACGGATGTGATCTTCTCCGCTTCTTCGTCGGGAATCTCGCACTCGAATTCCTCCTCGAGCGCCATCACGAGTTCAACGGTGTCGAGGGAATCGGCTCCGAGGTCGTCGACGAACGTCGAATCGATTTTCACGTCCGCCTCATTGACCCCAAGCTGCTCGGCAACGATCTTCTTGACGCGTTGTTCAACGGATTCCATTTATATCCCTTCCCTTTTTACTTGAGTTTCCATCGCGTGAATGCCACGCGTCCCTTCAAAGACCGCCCGGAACAAAAATACGCGGCACATTCTACCAAAATTGCACGTCTTGAGGCATCAGTCCATGTACATCCCGCCGTTCACATGTAGCGTACTTCCCGTGACGTAAGCGGCCCCATCCGATGCCAGGAATACCGCGGCCGCCGCGATTTCGGACGCTTCGCCAAGGCGGCCGAGCGGGATGTGCGCAAGCATCGCCTTCCTGTGTTCGTCCGCCAATCCGCGCGTCATGTCAGTGTCGATGAAACCGGGCGCGATACAGTTTACCGTTATGTTGCGACTGCCGACTTCCTTGGCCAGCGATTTGCTGAACCCGACGACGCCGGCTTTCGCCGCGGCGTAGTTGACCTGGCCGGCGTTGCCCATGGAACCGACGACCGAGGTCACGTTGATGATACGTCCGTGGCGCGCCTTCATCATCGCGCGAATGACCAGCTTGCTGAGGCGAAACACGGATTTCAGGTTGGTTTCCATGATCTCGTCCCACTCGTCATCCTTCATGCGCAGCAGCAGGTTGTCGCGCGTGATACCGGCATTGTTGACGAGAATGGTGACAGGGCCGTGTGTTTTTTCGATGCTGGCAAGCACGGCTTCGCTTTCCGCTGCATCGTTGACGTTGAGCTTGTACCCCGCGCCGGTCACGTTCTGGGCGCGCAAATAGTCCGTTATCGCGGCCGCGCCCGCGTCGGTCGTCGCGGTACCCGCTACCGTCGCACCGGCTTTTCCCATTGCGAGGGCGATCGCCTGGCCTATACCCCTGCTTGCGCCGGTGACCAGCGCGATTTTGCCTTCGAGCATCGATTCCCCCTGTTTCACTTGAGCGCGAGCAGCGCTTGTCGGAAAGCCGGTTCGTCCGCGAAGGAAAAACCCGGCACTTCCGTTGTGATGCGCTTGTTCAATCCGACCAGCACCTTGCCCGGGCCGCATTCGACAATATGTGTGGCCCCCGCGGCGGCAATCGCCCGTATGGTCTCGACCCAGCGCACAGGCTGGGACAACTGCCTGATCAGGGCCTGGCGGAGTTCTTCCGGGGAGCCAGCGCTGGCGACATCCGCATTGTGGAGGACTGGCACGCGCGGCATCTGGATTTTCACGTCCTTGAGGCGCTCCAACAAGCGCTCCGCCGCGGGGCCCATCAGGCTGCAATGTGATGGCGCGCTCATCGGCAGCATGATCGCGCGCTTGGCGCCTTTGGCCTTGGCAATTTCCATCGCCCGCTCCACCGCGGCACGATTGCCTGCGATCACGACCTGGGCGGGAGAGTTGTAATTGGCGGGCTCGGCGGGCTCACCCGGCCGGGTGGCTTCCACACACGCGGCCTCTACATCAGCGTCTTCGAGTCCTAGTATCGCCGCGATCGCGCCAGTCCCGGCTGGCACCGCTTCCTGCATGATCTGCGCACGGAAGCGCACCAGCGAAACGGCGTCTGCGAAAGCGAAGGCGCCGCCGGCCGTGAGCGCGCTGTACTCGCCGAGGCTATGCCCGGCGGAGATCATGGGTAGTTGACCGCCTTCAGCCTGCCAGGCGCGATACAGCGCGATCCCCGCCGTGAGCATGATCGGTTGCGTGTTGACCGTCAGGGCCAACTCCTCCGCGGGGCCTTCCTCGACCATCTTCCAGAGGTCGAGGTTGATGGCGTCCGAGGCTTCCTTGAAAGTGTCGCGGACACCAGGCAGCGACTCGAACGATTTCATCATGCCGACCGATTGCGAGCCCTGTCCCGGAAATACGAATGCGATTTTCATGATTCCTGATTACCAGCGCAGCACGACTGCGCCCCAGGTGAAGCCGCCACCGACGCCTTCCAGCAGCAGTGTTTGCCCGGGCTGAACACGCCCGTCCCTGACGGCTTCATCGAGTGCAAGTGGAATGGACGCGGCCGAAGTATTGCCGTGATGGTGCACCGTCGCGATCAGTTTTTCCTTCGGCATGCCGAGCTTTTTGGCCGTCGCTTCCATGATCCGGATATTTGCCTGGTGCGGAATGAACCAGTCGACGTCACCCACGCCGAGACCGGCCGCCGCAAGGACCTCGTTCGCGCCTTCCTCGAACACGCGCACCGCGAACTTGAACACCCCGCCGCCGTCCATCTGGACGAATGGATTGCCCCAGACCTTGCCGGCGTGAACGCTTCCAGGCACGCAGAGCATTTCCTTATGGCTGCCGTCCGCATGCAGCTTGGTGGCGAGAATGCCCGGCCGATCCGAGGCGGCCACGACGACTGCCCCGGCGCCGTCCCCGAAAAGGACACATGTACCGCGATCGGTCCAGTCGAGGATGCGCGAATAGACTTCCGTCCCGATCAACAGCACGTGCTTGGCCTGCCCCGCACGGATGAAAAGATCGGCAATCGTCAATCCGTAGACAAAGCCGCTGCACACGGCCTGAACATCAAAGGCCGGGCAACCGGCGATGCCGAGCTTCGCCTGCAGGATGCAGGCCGTGCTGGGGAAAATGATGTCTGGCGTCGTCGTGGCGACGATGATCAGATCGATCTGCGAGCCGGTCACGCCCGCTGCCTGCATTGCCCGCTGCGCTGCCGGCAGTGCGAGGTCGCTCGCGAGCTGGCCTTCGGCCGCGACGTGGCGACTGCGAATACCGCTGCGCGTACGGATCCATTCGTCGGACGTGTCGACGATGCGCGCAAGATCGTCGTTCGTGACGATTTTCTCCGGCAGATAGCTGCCTGTACCGATGATGCGCGAGTACATCAGGCGGCTTTCTGTTCGATGCTGGCCATGCGGTCGCTGATCCGGGTCAATACATCGTTGCGGGCTTCTTCATAGGCGCGCCTGATCGCGAAGCCAAAGCCGACGCCGTCCGCGGAACCATGGCTTTTGATCACGATGCCTTTCAGGCCCAGCAGGCTCGCGCCATTGTATTGCCTGGGATCGACACGCCGCCGAAATGCATTGATGACAGGATAAGCCATCGCACCGGAAATTTTCGTGAACAGGTTGCGGCCGAATTCCTCACGCAGGTTCGCGGCCAGCATGTGCGCCAGGCCTTCGGAGGCTTTCAGGGCGACGTTGCCGACAAATCCGTCGCACACGACCACGTCCGTCGTACCCTTGTAGATATCGGTGCCTTCCACGTTGCCGAAGAAATTGAGGCCGCTTGATCTCAGCAAATCGGCGGCGGCCTTGACGACTTCGTTGCCCTTGATTTCCTCTTCGCCGATATTCAGCAGGCCGACCGACGGACGCTCGATGCGATCGACGGCGCTGACCAGCGACGATCCCATCACCGCGAACTGCAGCAGGTTCTCGGCCGTGCAATCGACGTTCGCGCCGAGGTCGAGCGCGCAGGTGTGGCCACGCAATGTAGGCAGGAAGGAAGCGATCGCCGGCCGTTCCACGCCAGGCAGCATCTTCAATACGAAATGGGACATCGCCATCAGCGCGCCGGTGTTGCCTGCGCTGACGCAGGCCTGCGCTTCACCTTCCTTCACGGCGTTGATGGCGATGCGCATGGATGATTTACGCTTGCCACGCAACGCCAGGGCCGGCGCTTCGTCCATCGCCACGACTTCGGGCGCGGGGCGAACTTCAATGCGATCTCGCGATCGAGAAGCGTGGCGAGCCAGTTCGGTTTCGATGGGGTCGGGGAGTCCCACCAGAAGCACGCGTGCGTCGCGGCAGTCGTCCAGGAACGCAAGCGCGGCGGGGATGGTCACGTGCACGCCGTGATCGCCTCCCATGCAGTCTATGGCGACGGTTACCACATCCGGTTACCGGTGCGTATCGCGAAGCGCGCAATACGCACGACGTTTAAACGCCCCGATTGCCGTGGTATTCCGGTGCGAGTGGCGGGCGCGAGTATGGAATTCCATGCCTTTGGGCTGCACCGACGTATGGGCAGCCAAAAGCCGGCGGGCATCAGTCGCCCTTGGTTTTGACGACTTTCTTGCCTCGGTAGAAACCGTTCGGGCTGATGTGATGGCGCAGGTGCATCTCCCCGGTGGTCGGTTCGACTGCCAGCGGCGGGTTGGTCAGAAAGTCGTGCGAACGGTGCATGCCGCGCTTGGACGCCGATTTCTTGTTTTGCTGAACTGCCATTTGAAATGCTCCTTAAGTTCGATCCCACTTACTGCCGCTTCAGTACGGAAAGCGAACTGAAGGGCGATTTCTTTTCGCCGTCATCCGCCGACTGCGGTGCGGCGCATTTCCCGTCCTCGTGCACTGCGACCATCGGCAGGGTGAGGATGATCTCATCTTCCACCAACGCCGCTATATCCAGATCCTCTTCCGCATGAATCTGTTCGAAGTCTTCCGGCTCGTCCGCGGGATCGCCGAGCGATTGCCCCTGCGGAACGAGCTTGAACTTGCGCATTGCCTGCTCGCGAAACTCCATCGGTCCGAGGCAGCGCTGGCACAACAGCGAAAGCTTCGCGTCAAGGTGAAGCCGCAGCCACGCCACGCCCTCCCTGTCGACCGACCCGCTCAATTTGTATTCGACTTCGCCAGACGGCTCGAACAACACATAATGCAGCCGCTGCAGGTCCGCAATCGCCAGCTTTCCGACCACCTCGCGATGGTCGCGTGCCAACGCGATGCTATTGACTGTGACCCGCTCTCGCATAGGCCGCGCATAATAGTGGTTTTGATCTACCCTGTCAAAACAGAATGTCTCCAACAAACAGAGGCCTAACACTCGTTCTCGCATCGAGTTCGCGCTATCGCCGCGAACTTCTGGAACGACTCAAAATTCCGTTCCAGACGGCCTCGCCCGACGTGGATGAGACACCCTTCGCGGGCGAGGCACCGGCCATCACGGCGGGCCGCCTCGCGCTCGCGAAAGCACAGGCGACCAAAGAACGGTATCCGCGAGCCCTGATCATTGGCTCCGACCAGGTGGCTTTTTGCGAAGGCGTGCGCCTCGACAAGCCGGGGAACCACGCGAACGCCCTCGCGCAGTTGGGCCATGCAAGCGGAAAGTCGGTCAGCTTCGTCACCGCCATCGCCCTGATAAATTCGCTCAGCGGCGGCACCCAGACACGTCTGATAACCACGGACGTGCGCTTTCGCAAGCTGGCGCCAGAGGAGATCGAGCGTTATCTGCAGGCCGAACCGGCCTTCGATTGCGCCGGCAGCGCCAAGGCCGAAGGCCTGGGTATTTCTCTCGTCGAGAGCATCCAGTCGTCCGATCCGACGGCCCTGATCGGACTGCCATTGGTCGCCCTGTGCGAAATGCTCAGGAACGAAGGCCAGCCGGTTCCCTGACCAGATGGCCGAATCCAGGCTGATCCTGATTCCGGTCGACCTGACGGAGGAGGCGCCCATCGACTGGATGGGTGCGCACCTGAAAAATGCGGTGCTACCCCTGCGCAGATTCGTGGTGGAGCATCCCAAGGCGGCACGCAGATTTCTCAAACGGCTGGGGCTTCCGCTGCAGGACCTGCAGTTCGAAATGCTCGACGAGCATTCGAAACCGGAGGATCTCGAGCGCATTGCCATCTGGTTCCAGTCGCCCGGGGATGTCGGATTGTTGTCTGAGGCCGGTTGCCCGGCGATTGCCGATCCGGGTGCGGCCCTCGTAGCGCGGGCCCATCAACTTGGCGTCCCGGTCGTGCCGCTGGTCGGGCCGTCGTCGATCATCCTGGCGTTGATGGCTTGCGGATTGAACGGGCAGCGCTTCGCGTTCACCGGTTATCTGCCCCAGGGTGGCGCTGAGCGCGACGCGCGCATCCGTGAACTGGAGGAAAGATCGCGCGCCGCTGGAGAAACCGAAATTTTCATCGAGGCGCCGTATCGCAACGACACCCTGTTCGCGGCGGTCATCGGCAACTGCAAGGCTGAAACGTTGCTGACGATTGCCTGCGACCTGACCGCACCGACGGAGGAAATCGTCACCCACTCCGTCGCACAGTGGCGGCGCATGCCGGCACCGCAATTGCACAAACGGCCGACCGTTTTTTTGCTGCTGGCCGGCTCCGCGAATTCAGCGAACCGGCGAGCGCGACCCGCCCACGTGAAATAACGCTTCGCCCATCGCAGCGCCGAAACGCTTGGCAAACCGCTCGGCGATATTTTCGCGGGGCGTGAAGTCGATGATCTTTTCGGCCTTGATGACTTCCCTGGCGACGTAGTCCACGCTGCCCAGCGCGTCGGCCAGCCCGAGCTCGATGCTGCGCTGGCCAGTCCACACCAATCCCGAATACGTGTCCGGACCTTCCTTGAGTCGTTTGCCGCGGCCCTTGCGCACGACTTCGATGAACTGCTGGTGTATTTCCCCGAGCATCTTCTGCGCGTACTCGCGCTGCGCGGGGCTCACCGGCGAGAACGGATCGAGGAATCCCTTGTTCTCCCCCGCCGTCAACAGCCTGCGCTCGACGCCGAGTTTTTCCATCGTGCCGGTGAAGCCGAATCCGTCCATCAGCACGCCTATCGAGCCGACGATGCTGGCGCGATCGACGTAGATCTGGTCGGCGGCCACGGCGACGTAATAACCACCCGATGCACAAATATCTTCCACCACGGCGTACAGCGGAATCTGCGGATACTTCACGCGAAGCCTGTGAATTTCTGTGTTGATGGTCCCCGCCTGCACCGGACTGCCACCGGGACTGTTGATGCGCAGGATCACGCCCTTGGTCCCCTTGCTTTCGAACGCGTCCTGCAGCCCCTGGCTTATGACGTCCGCGTTGGCGTGCGAGTCCGCGGAAATGACGCCGTTCAATTCCACCAGCGCCGTATGATCGCCTGGCAGCGGTTCGCGTCCGCCGAACCAGCCAGCCGCGATGAACAGGATCGCGAACAGGTAAATGAATGTCAGTGTCTTGAATAAGATGCCCCACCTGCGCGATTTGCGCTGCTCGTCCAGGGCCGAGCGGGCCAGTTTTTCGATGGCATTGCGTTCCCAGTTTTCGTTTTCGCTGTCGGGCTGCATGTCAGCCATGAAGTTTTTCCTCGTCGTTCAGCAGGTAGACGCTGCCGTCGTCTTCTTCGATTGTGAGTTTGCTCAGGCGCAGGCCCTTGCAGGGGCCCATCACGCACAGGCCGCTTTCGGGCGTGTAGGCGGCACCGTGCGTGCCACAGACCAAGTATAAACCGGACACATCGAAAAACTCGCCGGGTTGCGCGTCGAGTTCGACATGTACATGCGCGCAGCGATTCAGGTAGGCGTGGACCTTGCCGCGATAGCGCACGACGAAAGCCGGTTGCGTGCCTTTCGCCGATTGCACGCTGAAGCGCACGGCCGTGCCGCGCTCCGGCAGGTCTTGCGACGCGCAGATCAGCCGTTTTTCCGCAGCCATTGCAGTAACTCGCCAAAGCTGCCGAGACAGACCAGCGGTTGCATTTTTTCCAGGTTGGCGCCGGGATGGGCGCCATGCGTGAGCGCGACCGCACCGACACCGGCATTGCTCGCCATTTGCAGGTCGTGCGTGGTGTCGCCGATCATCAACGTCCGCTCGGGGCTCGCCCCCAGATTCTCCATGATCACCTCCAGCATCTGCGGATGGGGTTTTGGAAAACCTTCGTCGGCACAGCGCGAGGTGTGGAAATAAGACTGCAACCCGGTGGATGACAAGGTGCGGTCCAACCCGCGCCGGCTCTTTCCTGTCGCGACCGCCAACAAATAGCCGCTCTCGTTAAGTGCGGGAATGCCGGTCGCGACTTCCGGAAACAGTTCGACCGCGTGGTCCCCCGCCAGGAAGTGCACGCGATAGCGCTCCGCAACATCTACGTAGCGAGCACGTTCAAGGCCGGGGCACAAGTACATCATCGCGTCCTCCAGACCCAGGCCGATGACGTGGCGTGCGGCCTCGTCGGGGGGCACCGGCAGGTCCAGATCGCGAAAAGACTGCTGCAGCGACGCCGCAATGTGCGACGCCGAGTCCATCAAGGTGCCGTCCCAGTCGAAGACCAGTAACTCGAAGCGCTTCTGGGTCACGCTTCCGCCCCGGCCTTCTCCGCCGTTTCCAGAAAACGCGCGAGTTCGGCGGCAAGCGGCGCTTCGACGCGCACGGTTTGCCCGCTACGCGGATGCGTGAACTGCAAGGTTGCCGCGTGCAGGAACATGCGCTTCAATCCCTTCTTGGATAGCTTTTTGTTGGCGTCGAAATCGCCGTACTTGTCGTCGCCGGCGATGGGAAAGCCGACGTGCGCAAGGTGCACGCGAATCTGGTGGGTGCGGCCGGTCTTCAGTTCGGCATCCAGCAGGCTGAACGCCGGAAGGTTGCGTACCAGCCGAAAAATCGTATGGGCTTCCTGGCCTTCCTCATCGACGACGACCCGACGCTCGCCCGACCCGGTAACGTACTTGTGCAGCGCGACCTTGACGGCGCGCTTGGAGTCCTTCCATTGGCCCAGCACCAGCGCCAGGTAATGCTTGCGCACGGTGCCTTCGCGCAACTGGGCGTGCAGGTTGGTCAGGGCGGACCGCTTCTTGGCCAGGATCAGGACGCCCGAAGTATCCCTGTCCAGGCGGTGGACCAATTCCAGGAAGCGCAGGCCCCGCGACCCACGCAGTTGTTCGATGACCCCACTGGAAATGCCGCTGCCACCGTGGACGGCCACCCCGCCGGGTTTGTCGACGATCAACAGGTCCTCGTCCTCGAGCAGGGTCTTGCCGGTGAATTTGGCGACCGGGATGCCGGATCCGGCCGATTCGACCTTGACGCTGGTCCGAATTGGCGGGACGCGGACCTTGTCACCTACCTGCAGCCGGTAGGAAGCTTGCACGCGCCCGCTGTTAACGCGGACCTCGCCACTGCGGAGGATGCGGTAGATATGGCTTTTCGGTACGCCTTTGAGGATCTTATGCAGATAGTTGTCGATGCGCTGGTCCGAGGAGGATTCGTCCACGTCCTGCAGGGTCGCAGAATCTTTGCTTAAGCTATTCATTTTCCATATATACTATCCAAACGAACGGGCATTAGTTGCGAATAGCGCGGTCGAGCCCAGCGGCGTCGCCGCTCCAGGCCGCTCCCGCCGATTCGCCGCCCTCGAGAGAGGTTAAGTTCGCTCACCTGACGAAAAGTAGCGATGTTAATTGATGAGTTGCGCGCTCGCAGCATTCCAGTGGATTTCACCATTCTGCCCACTGCAGGATGAAATAAAGACAAACCCGCGGGTCTCAAAAAGCTAACGTCCTCTTCCAACAAATGAAACGTTCGATGACGACAGGCAAGTAAGCCGCGCGCCAGAGCGGCGCGAAGGGTTTGTCCTCCCCGTGAAAAGTGAGCGCGGGAGAACAATAATGAAGCGTATGTTATTCAACGCGACCCACACTGAAGAGTTGCGTGTCGCAATAGTCGATGGCCAGAAGCTCATCGACCTCGATATAGAAACTGCAGGGAAAGAACAACGCAAGAGCAATATATACAAGGGTGTCATTACCCGCATCGAGCCCAGCCTCGAAGCCGCGTTCGTTGACTATGGCAACGAACGCCACGGCTTTCTTCCTTTCAAGGAAGTAAGCCGGTCATTCTTTCAGAACCCCGACGCAGACCCCGCCCGCGTAACCATCAAGGAAGCGCTGCGCGAAGGTCAGGAGCTCATCGTCCAGGTCGACAAGGACGAGCGCGGGACCAAGGGCGCCGCCCTCACCACTTTCATCAGTTTGGCCGGACGCTACATCGTCCTGATGCCGAACAATCCCCGCGGCGGCGGCGTATCGCGTCGTGTCGAGGGCGAAGACCGCAACGAACTGCGTGACACCATCAACCAGCTCGACGTCCCGTCCGGGATGAGCATCATCGCCCGCACGGCCGGCATCGGCCGCTCGGTCGAGGAGCTGAACTGGGATTTGGGTTATCTCATGCAGCTGTGGAGTGCGATCGAATCCGCGGCCCGGCAGCAGACCGGTGCTTTCCTGATTTATCAGGAGGGCAGCCTGGTCATTCGCGCCATCCGCGATTACTTTCACCAGGAAATCGGCGAAATCCTGATCGATACCGAATCGATCTACGACCAGGCCCGGCAGTTCATGGGCCACGTCATGCCGGCCAACGTCAGTCGCGTGAAGCTGTACCAGGACGACGTGCCGCTGTTCTCCCGGTTCCAGATCGAACACCAGATCGAAACCGCGTATTCCCGCCAGGTGCCCCTGCCCTCCGGTGGCGCGATCGTGATCGACCATACCGAAGCCATGGTGGCGGTTGACGTCAACTCCGCGCGGGCAACGCGTGGCGCGGACATCGAAGAAACCGCAACCCGCACCAATCTTGAAGCCGCCGACGAAATCGCACGCCAGTTGCGCCTGCGCGACCTGGGTGGCCTGGTCGTCATCGACTTCATCGACATGGAAGCGGCCCGCAACCAGCGGGATGTGGAAAACCGCCTGCGCGACGCGCTGCATTACGATCGCGCCCGCGTTCAGACCGGCAAGATTTCGCGTTTCGGCCTGCTCGAACTGTCGCGCCAACGCCTGCAGACGTCGCTGGGGGAAACCAGCCACATGGCCTGCCCGCGTTGCCACGGCACCGGCCACATCCGCTCCATCGAATCCTCGGCATTGCACATCCTGCGCATCCTGCAGGAAGAAGCGATGAAGGACGGCACAGCCGCCATTCATGCCCAGGTGCCGATCGATGTCGCGACGTATCTGCTCAACGAAAAGCGCAACGAATTCCATTCGATCGAGACGCGGCTGAAGGTCACCGTTCTGCTGATCCCGAACGTGAATCTGGAAACGCCGAACTACACGGTCACGCGACTGCGCCACGAGGAGCTCAACCAGAACGACGTTATCCAGCCCAGCTACAAGATGGCTGAAGTACCGGCCGATCAAACTACAGCCGGCGGCCCGGCCGCGCAGAAGCCGGAAATACAGCGTCCGCAGGCGGCCGTCCAGGGCATCACGCCAGCGCAGCCAGCTCCGGTCAGTGCGCCCGTCGTGGAAGTGAAGCCATCGATTTTCGATAAGATTTTCGGCTGGCTTACGCGCAAACCGGAAACCAAGCCCGAGCCCGTCAAAGCGCGCCCGCGCGAACCACAACGCCGTCGCGATCCCGCCCAAGGCCGGGATCGGCACTCACGGCCCGAAGGTCGAGGCGAAGGCGGCGGGCGTGGCGAACACCGCAACAAGGGACCGCGAGCTGAAGGCGAAGGAGCCAATCGCGGGCAGGGTCGCAATCGCAACCAGGAGGCCGGCGGCGAGCGCAAGCAGCATGAGCGCCAGCAACGCCCTCCGCGTCCAGAGCGTCCCGAGCAACCGCAACAGCCGCTAGCCGCAGTGGAGGCACGTCAGCCGGGCGACAGGCCAGCCGGTAACGAACGGTCCGAAGGTGCACGCGAAGAAGGTCGCGGTCGCCGGCGTGGTCGTGGTCGTGGTCGTCCCGAGGGGCAAGAAAATCAGAACCCGCAGCCGCGCGGCGAGCAATCCGGTCAATCCGGTCGTGGCAACGGGCATTCCGGCAACGGCCAGAGTCGTCCGCCTCGCGATCGCGAGCGTGGCAACGGGCAAACCCAGGCCAGCGAGGACGTTCAACCCGCCATGATGGAAGAGCGTGCTCCGCAATCTGTGATGGAAGACGTTACCCCGGTGATGCAACAAGCGCCGGCGTACCGTGAACCCGAACCGGCACGGGAAAGTTATCGTGAAGAGCCCATCCGCGCCGAATCGCCTCCCGCTGTGGAACATCGGCCCGATCCTGCGCCCATCATCGGGGTCAGGCCGGAACCCGTGCCTGTAGCAGAACCATCCCGGCCGGCGCCCGCGCCTGCCTGGCGCATGGAACCGGTGAGCCTGCCGTCCGACATGGTCATGATCGAAACGCAAAGCAAAGCCGCGCCGCTTCATCAGGATTCGGAAGAATCGCGCCCAGCGCGTACCCCGCGTCAGCGCAATCGTACGGCCCCCATGCCCGACGAACCGATGCAGCAAGTCGAAACCGGCGGCCCGTCGAGAGGCGGAAGCGATACCGGCGGTTGAAATTCCGCGTTGCTGGAATCAGGAAGAGCTCGGCGTACCGCCGAGCTCTTTTTTTATGGCTTCGAGTAATCCGGTGGAGGTGTCCTCGATCATGTCGAGAACGTCTGCGAAGCCTTGCGCGCCGCCTGTATAGGGATCGGGTACTTCGCGCCCCGCGTAGGTTTCGCTGTACTCCGTGAAGAGGCGCGGTTGCACGACCGAACCTTCCGGCGCCATGCGTTTCAGTTCCGCGAGATTGTCCTCATCCATTGCGAGGATGTAGTCAAAGCGCGAAAAATCACCTCGCGAGACCAGCCGCGCTCGCAGGTCACCAAGGTCATAGCCACGCGCGACCGCGGCCGCCTGGCTGCGGTCATCCGGCGGATGGCCGACGTGGTAGGCATGCGTTCCGGCTGATTCAACCAGGATTCGATCGCTCAGCCCCGCTGCCGCTACACGCTGCCGAAAGACGCCGTGCGCCGTCGGCGAGCGACAGATGTTTCCCATGCAAACGAAGAGGACGGATACGGTGTCCGGGCGATTTTCCATGCCCTCACGCGTGGCGCTTGCGCGCGGGCACGACCGGATCGCCTTTGTCGGCCAATTGCGCCGCACCCGGCTTGTCGGTTTCGGCAACGCCGAACACCAGTTCCTTCAGGTCCTTGAGTTGATCGCGCAACTGCGCCGCGCGTTCGAACTCCAGGTTCTTGGCGCTATCCAGCATCTCCCGCTCCACGCGCTTCAGTTCCTTCAGCAATTCCTTTTCATTCATTGCGCCGTAAACCGCGAGTTTCTCGGCGGCCTTGCGGTCGAGTTGCGCTGAAGAATCGTAAACGCCTTCGATCATGTCGCGGATGCGCTTCGATACACCGGTCGGGGTAATGCCGTGCGCGGTGTTGTAAGCCGTCTGTTTGTTGCGTCGCCGATCGGTTTCGGCAATGGCACGGCTCATCGAGCCGGTCATCCTGTCCGCATACAGGATGGCACTGCCATTGAGGTGTCGTGCGGCGCGGCCGATGGTCTGGATGAGCGAGCGCTCCGAGCGCAGAAAGCCCTCCTTGTCCGCATCGAGGATGGCCACCAGCGATACCTCTGGAATATCCAGCCCTTCGCGCAACAGATTGATGCCGACCAGGACGTCGAACTCACCGAGGCGCAGGTCGCGAATGATCTCGACGCGTTCCACCGTTTCGATATCGGAGTGCAGGTAGCGCACCTTGACGCCGTGCTCGGCCAGATAGTCCGTCAAATCTTCCGACATGCGCTTCGTCAAGGTCGTGACCAGGACGCGCTCCTTGCGTGCGACGCGTTCGGTGATCTGCGACAACAGATCGTCGACCTGGGTAGCGGCCGGCCTGACTTCGATCATCGGGTCGACCAAACCCGTCGGCCTCACGACCTGCTCCACTACTTGTCCCTGGTGTTCGCGTTCGTAGTCCGCCGGCGTGGCGGAAACGAAAATGGCCTGGGGCATGATTTTCTCGAACTCGTCGAAACGCAACGGGCGGTTATCGAGCGCGCTCGGCATGCGGAACCCGTAACCGACGAGGTTTTCCTTCCGCGCGCGATCGCCGCGATACATGCCGCCGATCTGCGGGATCGTGACATGGCTCTCGTCGATGATCATCAGCGCGTTGAGCGGCAGATAATCGAGAAGGGTCGGCGGCGGTTCGCCGGGGTTGCGCCCGGACAGATGGCGTGAATAGTTTTCGATGCCCTTGCAGAAACCTATTTCGTTCATCATCTCGAGATCGAAGCGGGTGCGCTGCTCGACGCGCTGGGCCTCGACAAGCTTGCCGGACTTCACAAACTCGTCGACGGTCTGGCGCAATTCCACTTTTATCGCTTCGATCGCACGTAATGTCGTAGAACGCGGCGTGACGTAGTGGCTCGACGGATACACCGTGAAGCGCGGCACCTTCTGCAAGATCTGACCGGTAAGCGGATCGAACAGGGTCAGCGTTTCCACGTCGTCGTCGAACAGTGTGATGCGTAGCGCGGATTCCGAATTCTCCGCCGGGAAAACGTCGATCACGTCTCCCCTCACCCGGAATGCGCCGCGCCGAAACTCGAAATCGTTGCGGTCGTACTGCATTTCGGTGAGCCGCGAAATAATGTCCCGCTGGCTCATGCGCTCGTTCTCGCGCAGATGCAGGATCATGCCGTGATAATCGACAGGGTCGCCGATGCCGTAGATCGCCGACACCGTCGCCACGATGATGGCGTCGTCGCGCTCGAGCAGCGACTTCGTCGCGGACAGGCGCATCTGCTCGATGTGCTCGTTGATGCTCGAATCCTTCTCGATGAACAGATCACGCGAAGGAACGTAAGCCTCGGGCTGGTAGTAGTCGTAGTACGAAACAAAATACTCGATCGCGTTTTCCGGAAAGAACTCGCGCATCTCGGCGTATAGCTGGGCGGCGAGCGTCTTGTTCGGCGCCATGACGATGGCCGGCCGCCCGGTGCGCGCGATGACGTTCGCCATCGTGAATGTTTTTCCGGAGCCGGTGACGCCGAGCAGCGTCTGGAACGCGAGGCCATTCTCCAGGCCTTCGACCAGCGCGGCTATGGCTTCGGGCTGGTCACCCGCGGGTTCGAACGGTTGGTGGAGGCGGAACGGGCTGTCTGGGAAGGTGAGGGTCACGGTACAATGTCGCCCTTCTGAATTAATGATGTTATCACGATGAACGCTCCCAGCCCCGCCTCACCCTTGGCCTCCGTACAAATGGCCCCGAAGGATCCGATCCTCGGCGTCACGGAAACTTTCAATGCCGACAAGAACCCGAATAAGGTCAACCTCGGCGTGGGCATCTACTACGACACCACGGGCAAGGTGCCGCTGCTGGAATGCGTGCGCCAGGCCGAAATCCTGCTGACTGCCAAATCCTCGCCGCGCAGTTATCTGCCCATCGACGGGCTGCCTGTCTATGACCGCGCAGTGCGTGAATTGGTTTTCGGCGCGGACAGCAAGGCCCTTGCAGAAAACCGGGTGATTACCCTGCAGGCACTGGGGGGAACGGGTGCGCTGAAAATTGGCGCCGACTTCCTGCGCCGCCTGCTGCCGGCAGCCGAGGTATGGATTTCGGACCCCAGCTGGGAGAACCATCGCGCGTTGTTCGAGAACGCGGGCTTCACGGTCCGTAACTATCCCTACTATGACGCGGAAACGCACGGCATCGACTTCGCCGGCATGCTCCATGCACTGAAGGGCTGTGCAACCAACAGCATCGTCGTGCTGCATGCGTGCTGCCACAACCCGACGGGCGTGGATTTATCCCCCGCGCAATGGACCGAAGTTATCGATGTCGTCGTATCACGCGGCCTCATGCCATTCGTGGACATCGCATACCAGGGCTTCGGCGATGGCATCGAAGCGGACGGTGAAGTCGTACGCCGCTTCGCCGGCGCCGGCTGCCCGGTATTCGTGTCGAATTCTTTTTCCAAATCGTTTTCGCTCTATGGGGAACGCATCGGCGCCCTGAGCGTCGTTGCCTCCGACAGCGACGAAGCCGCGCGCGTGCTGAGCCAGATGAAGCGCGTGGTGCGCACCAACTATTCCAACCCGCCTACGCACGGTGGTCAGATCGTGGCGACGGTGCTGACCACACCGGAACTGCGTGCCCAGTGGGAAAAGGAACTCGGGCAGATGCGCGAGCGCATTCGAGAGATGCGCAGTCAGTTCGTCGAGAAACTGCGCGTGCGGCTACCGAAGGTCGATTTCGATTTCGTGGTGAAACAGCGCGGCATGTTTTCCTACTCCGGGCTCTCGAAGACTGCCGTTGATCGACTTCGGACGGAATATTCGGTCTATGCGATCGACACCGGACGTATCTGCGTCGCCGCGCTGAACCCCAACAATCTCGACCACGTCACCGAAGCCATCGCAAAAGTAATCGGCTGATCCGGGCAAGGCAAAGTGCGTCGTTCCCGCGCAGGCGGGAATCCAGAACAGCGGCCGCAAAGCGTCAGCGCCCGGTATGGGCAGCCGGCGGCTTCTTGTCGGTGGCGGGCGCTGCTTCCTCCGCTGGTTTTTTAGGATCCGGTTTTTTCGGATCCGCCTTTTCCGGTATCGCTTTCTTCGCCGGCTTGCCGCCGAACAGCCGCTGGGTGAATCGCGCGGCTTTGATTCCCAGCGTCGTACCCAGTCCAGGTCCGAGCAATGCCGTCCCGGCCGCCGCGCCTGCGAGTGCCGCCTTGGAGGGATAGATCCAGGGATTCTGCACCGTGCCGGATATTGCTAGCGGCGTGCTGATCAGCGCTCCCGTTCCCCTGATCGCCACGTCGACCTGACCCGACAGGTCCTGCTTCGCCGAGATGAATGCCTCGCCTTGCGCGCTCAGCACGCCCGAAGTGATTTCCATCTTGGTTAGATAGTAGCCGGCGGCGTCGACGCCGAGATGCCCGGAGAAATTGTCGAAATTCGTTTGCCCGCCTTTGAGCGCGTCCTTGTTCAGCAGCGCCTTCGGTGCATTGGCCAGGTCGAAGTTGTAGAGGATGCCGTTCTCGACCTTGAAGTCCGATTCCACATCGATGGCTTCCGCAAGCTGCGCCGCGCTGGGCGCATGCATGTCGACAACCGGATTCGCGGTCAGTCGCCCGCTGATGGTCGTGTCCTTCGTGAACAGGGCCACAACGGGTTTGATCTCCACGCCGTGAATGTCGAGGTTGCCGACGATGCTCCATTGCTTCGACCAACCCACGTTCAGCTTGCCGGCAATCGTGCCGTCGTACAGGCGCCCTTCTATTTTCGGAAGCGATAGGCCCTGCGCCGGATCGAGCGTCCCCGAAGCAGTCAGGCTCGATAAGAGCAATGGCGGTCCAGCCGGCAGATTCCAATCCTTCGCCGAGATCTCCACAGCAAAAATCTTTTCCAGCGGTGTGAGCGTCGCCTTTACCTGATCGTGATCCGCGCGCACTTCGGCTCGCGCCAGAGCGCTGTCCGGCGTCAGATCGAGATCGACGTCGATATCCCTCAATTTGACGTCATTGAGGTCGACGAACGCATCCCTGATCTCTACGTGTTCGATGCGCACTGGCGCAGGACCGCCTTCGTCCGATTTGGCAGCCCATCGAGACGCCTTGCCGATCAATGCCTGCCGGATAACCACACCACGCAAGCTGATTTCGCGGATGACCTTCTGATCGCTGAGCAGCGAAGTCAGTCGCGGCCTGACGATGACCTTTTCGACTTCCAGGAACGGTTTCTCACCCACCGTGATTCTCCCGACGGTCAAATGCGGCGTCGGCAGTAGATGAAAACTCAGGGAAGCAATCTTGACGGGCGCCTTCAGTTGCACGGAGGCTGTGCGCTCGATTTCCGGAATGAAATGATCCAGCGGGATCAGGAAGGGAACGACGAGCAACACGACCAGCAGAAGTCCGATGCCGATCAGGATGCGCTTGCGCGATTTCGATGGATTTGCCAATTGCCTCCCTCAGACCTTCGGCAACATCGCGGCTTCAACGAACGCGTTGCCCTTCGGCGTCTTCAGTAGTGGATTCGGCCTATATGCGCCTTTGAATCGACATACTATGCCTCACACACAAAAATCACGATAGGCCCGACGTGGCCACAACAATCTTTTTAGGCTCGGCGCGTCGCCTAAATCCTTAGGTCGCGTGAATTGTCTCTTGCCTTTATTGGCTGTTGTTATCGGGGGGGTTACCCTCCACGAATAGTCGCGCGACGGCGGGCCAGCGCCGTCGATTCGGGCCGTACTCATGAATCAGGCATTTTTTTGCGACGGTCCGGGCATCCCGTTTCTTCTCTTCGGCCATTTCCGGAAAGTGTGACGGAGGAACATTCTCGTCCGCCTCGTAAAGGATGTCCTGGATTCGTAGCAATATGCGGCCATTGACGGCCGGCTGCAGATAAATCCCCTCCCCTAACCTGATTGCAGGTATTGCCATTCAACCACTCCCGATAAGAGGTACTCGATCCAGTGCGTACTTCCACGCCGTCGGATACTTGCGATCGCGTTTATCATCGCGCCGACTATTCAGCATGGGTTAATCTCTACATGGGCATTTGCGATATTGCCGGAGATACGGGCCGATAGTCGCCGCGCTCGTTCGTTCAGTCGGTAACGGGATAGGCCTCCGGCAGGCTTTGCAGTTTTTCTGCGGGCACCGGCCGGCTGAACAGGAAGCCTTGCGCTTCGTCGCAGCCATTTTCCACCAGGAATGCCAGTTGCCCCCTGGTTTCCACGCCCTCTGCCACCACTTTCAGGGAAAGTTGGTGTGCCATGGTTACGATTGCGCGGGCGATTGCCGCGTCGTCTTCATTCACGTTTACGTCGCGCACGAAGCTACGGTCGATCTTCAGCGTATCCACGGGAAATCGTTTCAGATAGGCCAGGCTTGAGTAACCCGTGCCGAAGTCGTCGATCGAAATCCGCAGGCCGGTCTTTTTGAGTTCGTTGAGCAGGATCACCGCTTCCTCGGTGTTGTGCATCAACGAACTTTCCGTAATTTCCAGTTCGATCAGCGCCGGATCCACACCGCTGTCGTCCAGAGTCCTGCGCACCATTTCCAGCAGGCCCCCACTCTGCAGCTGCCTTGCGGACAGGTTCACGGCGATCGGGACGGGGCTGAATCCACTCGCTTTCGATACCTCGATCTGGGCGCAAGCCGTTCGCAGCACCCACTCGCCGACCGGCACGATGAGCCCGGTGTCTTCCAGGATCGGGATGAAATCCGCCGGTGAGACCAGTCCGTGACCCGGCCGTTCCCAGCGTAGTAGTGCCTCCAGCCCGACCACCTTGCCGGTACGCGTGCTGACCTTGGGCTGGTAGTAGAGCAAGAACTCCTTTCGCTCCAGCGCGCGGCGCAGGCTGTTCTCGAGCTCCAGGCGTTCCAATGCCCGGCTGTTCATCTCCGGCGTATAGAACTGGATGTTGTTGCGTCCCTCGTCCTTGGCGCGGTACATGGCCGTATCGGCATTCTTGATGAGCGTGTCCGGATCCTGTCCGTCGACCGGGGAAACGGTAATCCCAATGCTCGCGGTGACGAACATTTCGCGCCCGTTCAACTCGAACGGTTGTTCGAACGCCTGCATGATCTTTTGCGTGACGAGCCGCGCGTCCTCGGGACGGTTCAACGTGGAGAGGACCACCGCAAATTCGTCCCCGCCGAGGCGGCCTACCGTATCGCCTGGGCGCACCGTTTCCTTCAGGCGCATGGACACCTGGCGCAGCAATTCATCGCCGATGCCGTGGCCGAGCGTATCGTTGACGACCTTGAAGCGATCGAGGTCGATGAACAGCACGCCGGTGTTCCACTGGTTGCGCTCAGCCTGCGCGAGAGCCTGCTTTAGCCGGTCGTAGAACAGCAGCCGGTTAGGCAACTCGGTGAGCGTATCGTAGTGTGCGACGCGCAAGAGCTGTTCCTCGAAACGCTTTTTATCGGCGATGTCGATCATGTAACCGACAATTTCGTCGTGCGCCCCACCGCTGCCGCGAATGCGGCGCATTTCTTCCCGCACCCAGACGTAATGCCCGTTATCCTGAAGGAAGCGGTATTCGTGGCTGAGCCGTCCCGCTTCGAGGACCTTGGGCAGGTCCGCGAGTACACGCATCAGGTCATCCGGATGGATTTTCTTGAGCCTGGCATCGGCGTCTCGCAGGAACTCAGCGGGCTCGTAGCCGAACTGGCTGAGCAGGTTGTCGCTGATGAAGGTCGGCGCATACGGGGCCGCCGCCTCGCGGGCGAAAATGACGGCGGGGGTCGCCGAGAGCAGGAAGCTCATGCGCTCACGGGCAAGCCTGAGTTCGTGTTCGGCGCGCTTTTCGGTGGTCAGGTCCCTGCCAACGCCGCGATAACCCATGAACGCGCCGTTCTGGTCATGGAACGGTTGGCCACTGATGCTGATGTACTGAATCTGGCCATCTGCTCCGCGCTGCTGAAACACCTGGTCACGAAAAGGCTCGTGTGCATCCAGGATCGCCTGGTGCCTCGACCAGTCGGCCTCGTTCATGTTGATGTAATACTCGGAGGGCATCAAGGCATGCACTTCCTGGCGCGTTTTACCAACCGAGAAGTTATCGCGTGGCATCGCCCGCACGGATGCTGTTCCCGATATGGCGATGAAGCGAAAATTCTTGTCCTGCTCCCAATACCAATCGGAGGACAGATTGGTCAGGCTGCGGAAGCGCGCTTCGCTCTCACGCAACGAATCTTCCATCAGGCGCCTTTGTGTCACGGATTCATGGCTGACGACGACCCGGGTATCGCCCTCCCCCGTGAACCGG